>NZ_JBXAPZ010000002.1:0-466552 GCF_058806775.1 Ferrovibrio sp. GW821-FHT12F09 | reverse complement strand
CCACCGATATCGCCGAACTGGGCACCACGCAGATCGCGGCGCTCACCGCCACCCAGGTTGGCGTGCTGAGCACCGCGCAGATCGCCGGCCTGGCCACCACGCAGGTGGCGGCGCTTCAGACCACCGACCTGAATGCCCTGAACACCACGCAGACCCGGGCCCTGACGGCGACGCAGGTGGCGGCGCTCACCACCACGCAGATCGCGGGCCTGCAGACCACCGATATCGGTGAGCTGACCACGACGCAGATCAAGGCGCTGACGGCGGCGCAGGTGGCGGTGCTCAGCACCACCAATCTGAATGCCTTTGCCACCACGCAGACGCAGGCCCTGACCGCGACCCAGGTGGCGGCGCTGAGCACGACGCAGATCGCCGGCCTGCGCACCACCGACATCGCCGAACTGGGTACGGCCCAGGTGCAGGCGCTGACGGCGGCGCAGGTGGCGGTGCTCAGCACCACCAATCTGAATGCCTTTGCCACCACGCAGACGCAGGCTCTGACCGCGACCCAGGTGGCGGCGCTGAGCACGACGCAGATCGCCGGCCTGCGCACCACCGATATCGCCGAACTGGGCACGGCCCAGGTCAAGGCGCTGACGGCGACGCAGGTGGCGGCGCTCAGCACCACCAACCTCAATGCCCTGGTCACCACCCAGGTGCAGGCCCTTGCCACCACGCAGGTGGCGGCCCTGACCACGACCCAGATCGCCGGTCTGCGCACCAGCGATATGGCCGAGCTGGGCAGCACGCAGGTGCAGGCGCTGACGGCCACGCAACTGTCAGCGCTGAGCACCACCAATCTGAATGCCCTGAGCGGCTCGCAGACACGGGCGCTGACCACGACGCAGATACAGGGCCTGAGCACCACCCAGATCGCCGGCCTGCGCTCGACCGATATCAACGAGCTGTACCGGACGCAGCTTCAGGCCTTCTCCACCGCCCAGGTGGCGGCGATCGCCACCACGGCCATCAGCGGGCTGAGCGCGAACGACATCCTGGCGTTCAGCCCGGCCCAGGCGAATGCCTTCACCTCCGCGCAGGTCTCGGCGCTGAACCGCTGGCAGTACCGCGCCTGGCTCGAGGCGCTGGCTTAAGGACTGGGAACAGCGCGGCGCGTCCTGCCTGAGCCCGGCTGCGACTCGCCTATCAGGCCTCTGAAATCCCATTTATCTCTGGTTACGTGGCGTGGGAATTTCACCCCCATAAGGCGAAATTCACCCATTTGAATGGCCACAAAAGGCCAGTTTTATCGGCTAACCGGCCTGGAAAGAGCGGGACCGGCGCCTTCCGGACAGGGCGGCGGGGAATCGCCCGGCAGGCTGAACGCCCGCGAACATCGCAGCATAGCTTTGAGAACATCAGTAGAATAGACCAGCAAAATCAGGGACATGCAGGGGCCGCAAGATTTTGCTGGACAATGGCAACGATATAGGAACATATGGGGTCAGAACGGCGTATAATTGCAATTCACTGGTCCCCATGAAAGGATGCCCCGCAATGTCGTCCCCCTCTCTTCGGCTCGTGGACAAGGAAAATATGGATAAGGGTAAGGCTCTGGAAGCGGCGCTCTCGCAGATCGAGCGCAATTTCGGCAAGGGCTCGGTGATGAAGCTCGGCCAGCGTCAGAGCATGGAGGTGGAGTCGATCTCCACCGGTTCGCTCGGCCTGGATATCGCACTCGGCATCGGCGGCCTGCCGAAGGGCCGCATCGTCGAGGTCTACGGTCCGGAAAGCTCGGGCAAGACCACCATCGCCCTGCATGTCGTGGCCGAGGCCCAGAAGAAGGGCGGCACCTGCGCCTTCGTCGACGCCGAACACGCGCTCGATCCGTCCTATGCCCGCAAGCTCGGTGTGAATATCGAGGAGCTGCTGATCTCGCAGCCCGATACCGGTGAGCAGGCGCTGGAAATCGCCGACACCCTGGTCCGCTCCGGCGCCATCGACGTGCTGGTCATCGACTCGGTCGCCGCCCTCGTGCCCCAGGCCGAACTGGAAGGCGAGATGGGCGACACCCATGTCGGCCTGCAGGCCCGTCTGATGAGCCAGGCGCTGCGCAAGCTGACCGCCTCGATTTCCAAGTCGAACTGCATGGTCATCTTCATCAACCAGATCCGCATGAAGATCGGCGTGATGTTCGGCAGCCCGGAAACCACCACCGGCGGCAACGCGCTGAAGTTCTACGCCTCTGTCCGCCTCGATATCCGCCGCATCGGCGCCATCAAGATCCGCGACGAGGTGGTGGGCAACCAGACCCGCGTGAAGGTGGTCAAGAACAAGGTGGCGCCCCCGTTCAAGGTGGTCGACTTCGACATCATGTATGGCGAGGGCGTCTCCAAGACCGGCGAACTGATCGACCTGGGCGTGAAAGCCAATGTGGTCGAGAAGTCGGGCTCCTGGCTCTCGTTTGACAGCCAGCGCATCGGCCAGGGCCGCGAGGCCGCCAAGGTCTTCCTCAAGGAAAACCCTGAAGTGGCCAATCGTATTGAAGCCGCGATCAAGGCCAATACCGGCATCGTGGCCGCCGCGATCGACGCCGGCCCGGATGCGGGCGAGGCCGAAGACGCGGAATAGGATTTCCCCAAGCTCAACGCCGGCAAACCACGGCGCCTGAGTTAATCTCCTCCATGGGAAAAGCCCCGGCAGCGGACCTCGCTGCCGGGGTTATTTTTTGGGCTTAGGCTTTGAGTGAATAGAAAGTTTGGAATTATAAGAATCTTGATTGCAGTTCTTCTGTTTTTCTCAACGCCACAGAGGCATCAATTGTCTCAATTGTTTTTCCAAGCAACATAAAATTCAAAACGCTTGCAGGAGGATGAACGATTTTTAAGTCGCCATTTACGTCGTGTTTTAACTTCTCTCGCAATTCCATAAGCAATCGACCGAGTACATTCTGCCCGATTAAGGTTTCTTCAGTTTCGTCAGTTATTTTCGCGCCCCAGTAATCATCTTTCCGCGACTGTTCAACAATTTGCCTGTCCTGTGTTGCCAATAGAAGACGACCAAACTCCTCATAGTGTTGAGCAAGTTTCACTCGAAGGCACCAGCGCATTATTTTGAAACGCACCTCGTCCCAGTCTGGTCGCGTATCAGCGCGATGGGGCTTGCCCTTCATTTTTGCGGTCATCGGGCTGTGCTGACTGATGATTTCTTGCTGAACATTTGGAAGGTGAGGAAAGCGACAGGCTTGATAAAGCGCTTCAGAAGTCAGTATCCGAACACCATTCACTCTAAGTGGAAAGCCTGAGGCCATATTAGATAAACCACCAAAACGCTCTTTCGTCTTATAGACGATAACAACCTCCGCTCGAGAGTACGTACGGAGATCGCTCGTGGTTTCAGGCGGCGCGCTAGTAGAGGTCATTAAATAAGTTCTCCGGTGCTGCGTAAGTCTTCCGTTGCAGCAAAGGGTACCACTGAAGAGCACCAGAAGTTGCCGTAGGGTCGCCCCACCAGAGCGCTAACGGGCAATTGTTAGAGCAGTTCCGGTAGGTAGTTATCAACGAGCCAAATCCCACCCCAAAACCGCTGAAACCAAGAGGTCTGATAAAATCCTTTGGAGACTGGATTTTGGATCTAATTTTAACGCCGGAGATTAGAAATTCTGTTTCAAGGAGTTGTCGGCCATTTTCGGAAGAAAAGACGCCCAAGGTACCCCCGGCATTTCGTAAAGCCAATGCATACTTCTTCTCAGATTCTACATATGCTTTGACAGCGGGATCAGGGGGGATTGTTGCAGGCCAAAGTACATTCGAGTTGTCTTTGTGAAATTTTTGGTTCTCGACTGGATTCAATAATCTCCAAAAATGAATATCGATTTTCTTTCCTGACGCAGAAATGGCTTTTTTCAAACGTGTGCTCGTAAGATAGTAGTGACCGCCAGTATGAAGTGCGATCAGAATTACATGGACAACGGCAGTAGCCGGAGCCTTTGTTGCGATCCATTTTTCTAGGTCGCTTGCAACACGACCTCCGGTGAACAAAACGTCATCTAAATAAATGTAGTGCCCGCCTGCTGCACCACAATCAGTCAATTTCAGCTCGCATTGCTCGTGCAATGCACTAGCGAACAACTCAACCATTTCTTTTTGACTTTGCCCTGCTTGCTGAATGCGTAAAAGGTTGGCGCTGGCCCAATAGCTTTTAGGGTCTTTACCTGCAAGTCCCTCGTTCTTCACTAAGCCACTAAGAAATTTCTGGACCATCTCCTTAGTAAGGAAGGTCTGCCGGATGACGTGATCAAATTCTCTGAGGAACTCTAGTCTAGTCTGAGGGGAAAATTGATCCGCCCAACGCGCGACGTGAGCTGAATCGGGTTGGGGCAGTTCCCCTGCGCGATATGTTTGAATTGTCTTCGCAATTGATGCCACTAAGTCGTTTTGCGTCGCCATTCTTATCCCCCATCCCACGCACAGTTTATGTTTTAGATAGAGAAGCTGGAAGGGGGCGTATTTGCGGTTGCGGGGTTTGAGGGACGATATGTTATTGCATGGATTTGAGGTTCGGCTGCTTCCGGCCGCCGGGAGCTATCTGGCGTGGGAGAATTTGTCTCCTCCATGGACCCCGGTATCGCCCGCGCGATACCGGGTTTTTTGTCTCTTGAATCTGGCTGCCCGGTTCCTAAATGTTCTTCACGTCTCTGATTCCAGCCCGATCAAGGACTTAGCAGCGCTCTAAGCTGGAATAAGGGTGGAATAAGCCGGAATAAGAGTCGAATAAGCGCAAATAAGCATGGGATAAGGCCGGAATAAGCCCGGGCAGGGCGCCGCAAACGATCCATGGACGGGCCTGGGCATCGCCGCCAATTCCCTATCCGACCAAGGACTTAACCAGCCTGAGACCGGCTGGACAGGGGCGGGGCGGACCGTTAAGACAGGTCTCTTGCCGGATGCGGTCCGGCTCATGACAATTGCTCGTTCCAGCAGACTACAGGCGGCCGGGGTCGGTCGCCGCCGACCAGGGGTATGAAGTCAATGTCCTCCGCCAGCGACGTCCGCCAGGCCTTCCTCGACTACTTTGCCAAGAACGGGCATAGCGTGGTCGATTCCTCGCCGCTGGTGCCGCGCAACGACCCGACCCTGATGTTCACCAATGCCGGCATGGTGCAGTTCAAGAATGTCTTCACCGGCCAGGAAAAGCGCCCTTATACCCGCGCCACCACCTCGCAGAAATGCGTGCGCGCCGGCGGCAAGCATAACGACCTCGACAATGTCGGTTACACCGCGCGCCATCACACCTTCTTCGAGATGCTCGGCAACTTCTCCTTCGGCGACTATTTCAAGGACGACGCGATCCCGCTCGCCTGGAACCTGATCACCAAAGAGTATGGCCTGCCGAAGGAAAAGCTCTGGGTCACCGTCTATCACGATGACGACCAGGCGCATGGCATCTGGAAGAAGATCGGCGTGGCCGAGGATCGCATCGTGCGCATCGCCACCTCGGACAACTTCTGGGCCATGGGCGATACCGGTCCCTGCGGTCCGTGTTCGGAAATCTTCTACGACCACGGCGACAAGATCTTCGGCGGCCCGCCGGGCAGCCCGGATGCCGATGGCGACCGCTATATCGAGATCTGGAATCTCGTCTTCATGCAGTTCGAGCAGGTGACGAAGGAACAGCGCATCTCACTGCCGAAACCTTCGATCGATACCGGCATGGGCCTGGAGCGCATCACCGCGGTGATGCAGGGCAAACACGACAATTACGACATCGACCTGATGCGGGCGCTGATCGAGGCTTCGGCCGATGCCTCGCACACCGATGCCGATGGCGAGCACAAGGTCAGCCATCGCGTGGTGGCCGACCATCTGCGCTCCTCCTGTTTCCTGATCGCCGATGGCGTGCTGCCGTCGAACGAGGGCCGCGGCTATGTGCTGCGCCGCATCATGCGCCGCGCCATGCGCCATGCCCAGCTCATGGGCTGCAAGGAGCCGTTGATGCACCGCCTGGTGCCGGCGCTGGTGGGCGAGATGGGCCGCGCCTACCCTGAACTCGGCCGCGCCGAAGCGCTGATCGCCGAGACGCTGAAGCTGGAGGAAACCCGCTTCAAGCAGACGCTGGATCGTGGCCTCAAGCTGCTGGATGAAGCCACGGCCAGCATGTCGAAGGGCGACATGCTGCCGGGCGAGACCGCCTTCAAGCTCTATGACACCTACGGTTTCCCGCTCGACCTGACCCAGGATGCGCTACGTCCGCGCGGCATCAACGTCAATCTCGACGGTTTCCAGTCGGCCATGGCCGCGCAGAAGGCCGAGGCCCGCAAGGCCTGGGCCGGTTCGGGCGAGGCGGCGACCGAGAAGGTCTGGTTCGAGACCAAGGAAGAGAAGGGCGCCACCGAATTCCTCGGCTATGACACGCAAGTGGCCGAAGGCCGCATCGACGCGATCATCGTCAACGGCCAGCCGGTCAGCGAAGCGAAGACCGGCACCGAGGTCGCCGTTGTGCTGAACCAGACGCCGTTCTATGGCGAGTCCGGCGGCCAGCAGGGCGACAGCGGCCTGATCGTGACGGCCGGCGGCGCCAGGGTCGAGGTCAGCGATACCCAGAAGAAGCTCGGCGCCCTGCATGCCCATCTTGGCAAGGTGACCGAAGGCACGCTGAAGCTGGAAGACATGGCGATCCTCACTGTGGATGCCACGCGTCGCGGCGCCATTGCGTCGAACCATTCGGCCACGCATCTGCTGCATGCGGCGCTGCGTCGCAAGCTGGGCGATCACGTGACGCAGAAGGGTTCGCTGGTTTCCCCGGATCGTTTCCGCTTCGACATCAGCCACCCCAAGCCGATCAGCGCCGATGAGGCTGCGGCCGTCGAGGCTGAAGTGAATGTGATGATCCGCCAGAACGATGCCGTGACCACGCGGCTGATGACGCCGGACGAGGCGATCAAGGCCGGCGCCATGGCGCTGTTCGGTGAGAAATATGGCGACGAGGTGCGCGTGCTCTCGATGGGCAAGCTGGAGGACGGCAAGGATTACTCGGTCGAACTCTGCGGCGGCACCCATGTGAAGCGCACGGGCGACATCGCGCTGTTCAAGATCGTCAATGAAGGCGCGGTTGCCGCCGGCGTGCGCCGCATAGAGGCGCTGACCGGCGAGGCCGCGCGGCATTACTTCCTGGAACAGGAAGGCACCCTGCAGGCCGCCGCCGATGCGCTGAAGGCACAGCCGAAAGACGTGCCGCAGCGCTTGACCGCACTGCTGGACGAGAAGCGCAAGCTGGAGCGCGAACTGTCGGAACTGCGCAAGCAGCTCGCCCTGGGTGGCATGAATGGCGGCGGCGGCGGTGCCGGCGCCCAGGTGAAGGATATCAAGGGCGTGAAATTCTCCGCCCGGTCGCTCGATGGCGTGCCGGCCAAGGATCTGCGCGGCATGGTCGATGCGATGAAGAAGGAAATCGGTTCCGGCGTCGTGGCGCTCACCTCGGTGGCGGACGGAAAAGTTTCTGTTGTCGTCGGCGTCAGCGCCGACCTGACCGGCAGGATCAATGCGGCCGAGCTGGTGAAGATCGCCACGCCGCTGATCGGCGGCCAGGGCGGCGGTGGCCGGCCTGACTTTGCGCAGGGCGGCGGTGCCGATCCGGCCGGCGCCGGCAAGGCGCTGGACGCCATCGCGGCCGAGATCGACAAGGCCGCATAACCGGAAAAGGCAGCTGGCGCGATGACCGAACAGGGCTGGCGCCAGGTCTGCTTCGACCTTCTGGCCGATGACCGCCGCGATGCGCGCCCCGGTCATCGCCTGACTTCCTGGCTGATCGTTATCAGCGTTCTGGCCTGCGCCGTCGCCATCATGCTGGCCACGGTGCCCGGGCTGGATGCGCCAAGCATCTTCTGGCTCGACCGCCTGCGCGAGGCGACCGATATCCTGTTCACAGCCGAGTATCTGCTGCGCATCTGGATCGCACCGGTCTATGCCCATGGCGGTCGGGTTGGCGCGGCCGCGATGCGGCGGCGCTATATGGGCTCGTTCCTTGGCGTGGTCGACCTGCTGGTGATCCTGCCCTTCTGGATCAACCTGGTCGTGCCATTCCCGCGCGACCTGTTCCTCGCCACCGAGATGTTCACGCTGTTCAAGCTGGCGCGCTACACGCCGGGTCTGGCGCTAGTCGCCGCCGTGCTGAAGCGCGAGGCACGGGGCCTGACCGCGGCGCTGGTCGCCGTCAGTGTCATGCTCGTGGTGGGTTCCTCTATCATATATGTGTTGGAGCACGAGGCGCAGCCCGAGGTGTTCGGCTCGATCCCCAAGGCGCTGTGGTGGGGTATCGTTACTGTCGGCTCGGTCGGTTACGGCGACATGATCCCGGTCACGCCGCTGGGCAAGCTGTTCAACGGCTTCATGATCGTGATCGGCGTCGGCACGATTGCCATTCCCGCCGGTCTGCTCGCGTCAGGCTTTGCCGAGGAGATCAAGCGCCGCGAATTCATGGTCACCTGGCGCGCGGTGGCGGCGCTGCCGCTCTTCGCCAAGCTGGATGCCAGTTCGATTGCCGAGATCGCCAGCCTGCTGAAAGCCCAGGTGGTGCCCAGCGGCACCGCCATCGTGCGACGGGGCGAGCGCGCCGAAGCGATGTTCTTCATCATGGCCGGCGAGGTGGAGGTCGAGATCCTGCCCAAGCCGGTGGTGCTCGGGCCCGGCCAGCATTTCGGTGAGATCGCGCTGCTGCGGCGCACGGATCGTACGGCGACGGTCAGCGCCATCACCGATTGCCGCCTGCTGGCGCTCGAGGTGACCGACTTCCAGCGCCTGCTGCAGGTGCACCCCACCATCCGCGACCATATCGACCGCATCGCCACCGAACGGCTGGAACAGCGCGGCCAGATGGAGACCGGGCCTTCAGCCACATGAGCGCGCCGCCGCTGGGGATCATTGAGGGTTTCTACGGCCGGCCCTGGGCCTGGCAGGACCGGCTCGTCACGCTTACGCGGCTCTCCGGCCATGGTTACGGCTTCTATCTCTACGCACCGAAGGGCGATCCCTTTCTGCGTCGTCGCTGGCAGAAGGAACATCCGCCCGAAATGGCGCAGCGGCTGGCCGAACTCAGCATCCATTGCCGCAGCCTGGGCCTGCGCTTTGGCATCGGCCTCAGTCCCTATGAGCTGTATGCCAAGTTCGGCGCCGGCAAGCGCGCGGCGCTGGCGCGCAAGCTCAGCTTCCTCGACAGTCTGGGTATCGACGATCTCGCCATCCTGTTCGACGACATGCAGGGCGACCGCGACGATCTTGCCGTGCGCCAGCTTGAAATCATCGACTTCGTGGCGGCGCGGACCAAGGCCAGCCGGCTCATCGTCTGCCCGACCTACTACACCGACGATCCGATCCTCGACCAGATCTTTGGCCAGCGGCCGGCGGGCTATGTCGAATCGCTGGGCCGTGAACTCGATCCGGCCATCGCGGTGTTCTGGACCGGCGACAAGGTTTGTTCGACCGCGATTGCGCCCGACTATCTGGAAAGCGTTGGCGGCCGGCTGCGACGCAAGCCGCTGCTATGGGACAACTACCCGGTCAACGACGGGCACATGATGTCGCAATACCTTTACCTGCGCGGTTTCGACAACCGCCCGGCCGCCATCGGCGCGCAGCTTTCCGGACATGCCATCAACCCGGCCTTGCAGCCCACGCTCACCTGCATTCCGGCGCTCACGCTGGCGGCCCTGTATCGCGAAGGGGCAGGCTATCGCGCGGAGGAAGCATGGGACAGAGCGGCGAGGGAACTGCTGGGCGAAGCGTTTGCGGAACGGCTCCGCGCCGATATCGCGGCACTGCAGGATACGGGGCTGGATCAGCTGACGCCTGACCAGCAGGCCGGGCTCCGCAGTCGCTATGGCAGCATCGAGCATCCGGCAGCGTGTGAGATCGTGCAATGGCTGGACGGTGCCTTCCGCATCACGCGCGAAGAGGTCAAGGCGCAATAAAGAAAAAGGGCCGCGTCATGGACGCGGCCCTTTCGGTCCGGAATGAAGGACCGCGGCTTACGCCAGGGCCTTCTTCATATTCTCGTCGATCTTGTCCAGGAACTTCTGGGTGGTCAGCCAGGGCTGGTCCTTCGAGATCAGGATCGCCAGATCCTTGGTCATGAAGCCGGCCTCGACCGTGGAGATGCAGACCTTCTCCAGCGTATGGGCGAACTTGTCCAGATCGGCATTGCCATCCAGCTTGGCGCGATGCATCAGGCCGCGCGTCCAGGCGAAGATCGAGGCGATCGGGTTGGTCGAGGTCTCGCGGCCGGCCTGGTGTTCGCGGTAGTGGCGCGTCACTGTGCCATGGGCGGCTTCGGCTTCCACCACCTTGCCATCCGGCGTCATCAGCACGCTGGTCATCAGGCCGAGCGAGCCAAAGCCCTGCGCCACCACATCGGACTGCACGTCGCCGTCGTAGTTTTTGCAGGCCCAGACGAACTTGCCCGACCACTTGATGGCGCAAGCCACCATGTCGTCGATCAGGCGGTGTTCGTAGGTGATGCCGGCGGCCTTGAACTTGGACGAGAATTCCTGCTCGTAAACTTCTTCGAACAGGTCCTTGAAGCGGCCGTCATAGGCCTTGAGGATGGTGTTCTTGGTCGACAGGTACAGCGGCCAGCCGCGCACCAGCGAGTAGTTCATGCTGGCGCGAGCGAAGTCGCGGATCGAGTCATCCAGGTTGTACATCGCCATGGCGACGCCGCTGCCGGGGGCCTTGAAGACCTCCTTCTCGATGATCTTACCGTCTTCGCCGACGAACTTGATGGTCAGCGTGCCCTTGCCGGGGAAGCGGAAGTCGGTGGCGCGATACTGGTCGCCGAAGGCATGGCGGCCGACCACGATCGGGTCGTTCCAGTGCGGCACCAGGCGCGGCACGTTCTTGCAGATGATCGGCTCGCGGAAGATCGTGCCGCCGAGGATGTTGCGGATGGTGCCGTTGGGCGACTTCCACATTTCCTTCAGCTTGAACTCGGTCACGCGCTGTTCGTCCGGCGTGATGGTGGCGCATTTGACGCCGACGCCGTGTTTCAGGATCGCATGGGCGCTGTCGATGGTGACCTGGTCATTGGTCTGGTCGCGGTATTCGACGCCGAGATCGTAGTAGAGGAGATCCACATCCAGGTAGGGAAGGATCAGCTTCTCCTTGATGAACTTCCAGATGATGCGGGTCATCTCGTCGCCGTCGAGCTCGACGACCGGATTCTTGACCTTGATCTTCGCCATAAACGGGCCCCTCCACAGTCACGGTTTGCATGATTTGAGCGATGGCCCGGACCCTAGCAAAGCCGGCCGGCCGGGCAAAGCCCTTGGGGCCCGGGCGGCGGGTGGATTTAAACTCTAGGCGGGGCGAGAAAAGGTCAAACCGGCCGCTTTCGGGGCCGGGACCTGCGTATCAGATCTTGCTGGTCCGGTCCGCATGTTCCGGCGCCGGCTCGGCCAGCAGGGCGGCGATCACCGCTTCGGCATCCTCCACCACGGTATAGAGGGTGGTCGCGGTGCGGCGGGCAAAGCCGCGCTCGATCACGGTCTCGATCAGGGCCATGAGCGGATGCCAGTAGTCTTCGGTGTTCACCACCAGCACCGGCTTGTCATGCAGCTTGAGCTGCCGCCAGGTGATAACCTCGAAGAATTCGTCCAGCGTGCCCAGACCGCCGGGCAGGGCGATGAAGGCATCCGACATCTCGACCATCATCTTTTTGCGGGTGTGCATGCTGTCGACCACATGCAGCTCGGTCAGCCCGGTATGGCCCACTTCCCAGTCATGCAGATGGTTCGGGATGATGCCGACCACTTCGCCGCCGGCTTTCAGGACGGCATCGGCCACCACGCCCATCAGGCCGATGCGGCCGCCGCCATAGACCAGACGGATGCCGTTCTCGGCCAGGCGCTGGCCAAGGATCTGGGCCTGGGCGGTATAGACCTGGCTCTCGCCGAGGCTGGAGCCGCAATAGACGCAGACGGAACGAATGGCCATGGGGGTAATCCGGAAGGCTGAAATGGCGGTTCAAAGGGTGGGGATGGGTAGCTGATTCCGCCCCCGGATACCAGCGGAAAAGCCCGGTCGCCGCCGGACGAAAGGCCGGGACCGGCGGCTCTAAAATTTTCGTGAGGATGAAAGGGTTTGTCGTCTGTCCGCCCATGAACCGGGTATAGATGGAGTTGGCCCGGACAGCAGACGGGTCTCAATCGAGGGGACTAAACATGGCAATGTGGCATAAGGCCATCCTGGCGGCAGCGCTCGGTCTGGCAGTGGCATCCGCAGGCGGCTACGCCTGGGCCCAGGCGGACGCGATCAAGGCCCGCAAGGACGGTTTCCAGGTCTTCCGCGTTTCGGCGGGGGCGATCAAGAAGGTGGTGGACGATAACGGCCCGGCCTCGGCTACCGTCGCGCCGGCCGAAGCCATCGCCGCCCAGGCCGGCAAGCAGCTCCAGCACTTCCCGGCCGGCTCCGACAAGGGCGAGACCAAGGCCAAGCCGGACATCTGGACCAACTGGGCCCAGTTCGAGGCCAACATGAAGGATCTGGAATCCAAGGCTGCGGCGGTGGCGACCGCTGCCAAGGCTGGCGACATGAATGCGGTGAAGGCGGGCTTTGGCGCCATGGGCGCGTCCTGCGGCACCTGCCACAAGGCCTTCCGCATGGATTGACCGTTCCGCAGGGAATGGCAAAAGGCGCGGCCTTTGAGCCGCGCCTTTTTTATTTATTTGATCAGGCGCAGGCCGCCGAAAACCACGATCAGGCAGAGGGCGAAGAGCGCCAGGGCCAGCAGCGGATGGCCGCCCGGCGCATCGGCTGCGGCCGCAGCCTGCTTGCGGCCGGTCACCATCGGGGTCACCAGGTTTTCCTTCTTCACCGTCAGGTAAAAGACCGTGGACAGCAGATGCACGGCGATCACCGCGAGCAGGGCCCAGATCGCCAGCCGATGGGTGGTGCTGAGCAGGGCGCTGGTGCTGGTGGCCACCTTGGAATAGAGCGGCCCCTCGGTGAAGATGTCATCGCTGGTGAACAGGCCGGTCACCGCCTGCAGCAGCAAAAGCGCCAGCATGGCCAGCACGGCATAGCCGCCGACCGGGTTATGGCCGATATATTTCGGCCCCGGTCGGCCGAAGAGGGTGCCCAGATAGCGCAGGCCCGCCATCGGCCCGGCGACGAAATCGCGGAACCGGGCATACCGGTTGCCGGCAAAGCCCCAGATCAGCCGGAACAGCACCAGCGCCAGCACCACCTGGCCCAGGGTCATATGCAGGTCGAGCTTGCCCTGCCAGCCGGTGAAGACCATGGCCACCACCAGGGCGACCAGGGCCCAGTGGAACAGCCGGGTGGGGAGGTCCCAGACCCGGATCGAGGCGGTTTGGGGTGAACCGGCGGGGCCGGCAGACGTTTCAATGCTCATGGGGGCAACGATCAGGGCTGGTGAAATTCAGTAAGGATTTGCAAATCTTGGGCAAGTTAGAGGAGTTGCGGGTCCTCTGACGAGGACTTAATCTCACCCGTCGTTCACAATAAAGCTAGCCGGGAAAATCGAGTGCGAGGCAGTCGTTTCTTCTTCATCCTTCTCGGCGTCGCTGTTCTGGGCATCCTGGCGGTGATTTTCTTCGGCGCCGATCCCAACAAGCGCGGCATGACCCCGACGGCGAATATCCCGCCGCCGCCGGTTCCCGCAGCCCCCGTTGCACCGTCGCCCGACAGCGTGGCCAAGGCCCCGCCAAGCTTCGATGTGGTGCGCATCAGCCGCAACTGCACCTCCGTCTTTGCGGGCCGCGCCATGGCCGGTTCAGTGGTGGTGGTGAAGGCCGGCCAGCGCGAACTGGGCCGCGTCACTGCCGATACCCGCGGCGAATGGGTGCTGGTGCCCGATCTGCCGCTGGAACGCGGCAACCAGGAATTCATGCTGGAATCGCAGATGCAGGGCCAGGAGTCGATCAAGGCTGAAGCCAGCGTTGTCGCCGTCGTGCCGGAATGCCAGCCGGGCGAGGGCGGCGAGCAGGCGATTGCCGTGCTGACGCCGCTGAAAGGCGCCAGCCGCCTGCTGCAGCGTCCCGATGGCGCGATTGATCCGGCGCGCAAGGGCCTGTCGCTGGATGCCATCGAATACGATCAGGCCGGCAACCTGATCCTGTCGGGCCGCGCCCAGCCGGGTTCCACCGTGCAGGTCTATCTGAACAACGAGCCGATCGGTGTCGCCAATGCCGACGACAAGGGCCGCTGGAGCCTGAAGCCGGACAAGGCCGTCGATCCCGGCATCTATTCGCTGCGTGTCGACCAGGTCGAACAGGCCGGCGGCAGGGTCGCCTCGCGCCTGGAGCTGCCGTTCAGCCGGGCCCGGCCGGAGGACATCCAGCTGAACGCCGATGGCAGCAGCGTGGTGGTCCAGCCCGGCAACAGCCTGTGGCGCATCGCCCGGCAGGTTTATGGCCAGGGGCCGCTCTATACCGAGATCTACCGCGCCAACCAGGGCAGCATCGTCGACCCGGACATGATCTATCCGGGCCAGATCTTTGCCCTGCCGCGCGAGGGCCGTCAGGCGCCGCCCAAGGCGAACTGACCGCGGAAATGCAGCAATGCCGCCGCTTCTTCCGTGCCTTAACGGGGGAGCGGCGTCGCGCTACACTGATCGCATGATCGGATTTGCCATACCCTGCGCGGCCCCGCTGCCCCGGACCCTGGTTTCGTGACCATGGAAGCCCCCGTTGCACGGCAGGGTGCCCCCCACGGCGTCCCCGCCCGGGGCGCGCCGCCGACCTTTGCGGCCATTGACCTGGGCACCAACAATTGCCGGCTGCTGATTGCGCGGCCGCTGCGCGATGGCTTCCGGGTCGTCGAGGCGTTTTCGCGCATCGTCCGTCTGGGCGAAGGCCTGAGTATTTCCGGCCAGCTGTCCGATGCCGCCATGGCGCGCACCATCGAAGCCCTGAAAATCTGTTCCGAGAAGATGGCGCGGCGCAATGTGGACGTGGCGCGCGCCGTTGCCACCGAAGCCTGCCGCCGTGCCGGCAACGGCGCGGAATTCCTGCATGAAGTGCAGAGCGCCACCGGCATCAAGCTCGACATCATCTCCAGCCAGGAAGAAGCACGGCTGGCGCTGACCGGCTGCGCGCCGTTGCTGGAGCCGCCGCATCGCCAGGCCATCGTGTTCGATATCGGCGGCGGCTCGACGGAAATCCTCTGGGCCCGCCTGCATGGCGGCGGCCGTACCGAGGTGATCGACTGGATTTCGCTGCCCTTCGGCGTCGTCAACCTGACCGAGCGCTTCGGTGCCGGCCATACCGACAGCGGCACCTATCAGCAGATGATCGACGAAGTGGCCACGGCGCTGCAGCCCTTCGAGGACAAGCACAAACTGTCGCAGCAGCTGACCGACAACAATATGCAGGTGCTGGGCACCTCGGGCACCGTCACCACGCTGGCCGGCCTGCTGCTCAATCTGCCGCGCTACGAGCGCCGCCTGGTCGATGGCTGCTGGCTGGATTATGCCAAGGTGATGGCGCAGTCGCGGCTGCTGGCCTCGCAGAGCGTGCCGGAACGGGCGCTGTATCCCTGCATCGGCGAGGAGCGCGCCGATCTGGTGGTGGCGGGTTGCGCCATTCTGGAAGCCCTGTACAAGTTCTGGCCGACCGAACGCCTGCGGGTCGCCGATCGCGGCGTGCGCGAGGGCGTGCTGGTCGAACTGATGCGCCAGCGCAGGAGATACTGATGCCGCCGCGCAAAGCCGGCCCCAAAGTCAAAGTGAAAACCGCGCGTGGCCGCACTGTCGGCTCGGCGAAATGGCTGCAGCGTCAGCTCAACGATCCCTATGTTGCTGCCGCCAAGGTGGATGGCTGGCGCAGTCGCGCGGCCTTCAAGCTGATCGAGCTGGACGACAAGTACAAACTGCTGAAGCCCGGCATGCGCGTGCTTGATCTGGGGGCGGCGCCGGGCGGCTGGACGCAGGTGGCGGTCAAGCGGGTGAAGTCGCAGGACAAGGGCCCGGGTGCGGGCGGCGGCTTCGTCCTGGGCGTGGATATCAACCCGGTCGATCCGATCCCGGGCGCGTCCCTGTTGCTGCAGGATTTCCTGGCCGAAGGCGCCGAAGAGGCGGTGATCGATGCGCTGGGCGGCAAGGCCGATCTGGTGCTGTCGGACATGGCGGCGCCGGCCACCGGTCATCGCCAGACCGACCATATCCGCATCATGATGCTATGCGAGGTGGCGCTGGATTTTGCCACCCGCGTGCTCAATCCCGGCGGCGGCTTCCTGGCCAAGGTGCTGCGCGGCGGTACCGAGAATGACCTGCTCACCATGATGAAGCGGGATTTCCGCACCGTGCGGCATGTCAAACCGCCGGCTTCAAGGGCGGATTCGGCGGAATCTTACGTCATCGCCAGCGGTTTTCGTGGCTAACAGCCCATAATCTCTGCCTATTTCGAGGCTGGACCGGGCGGCAAAGACGGTCTATATCCTCCGCGGCAAGACACCCACTCCCAGTCAGGAGCCGCCTTGCCAATGACCGCGCCGGAGCTTTCCGAGCCCGCGGTGGACCCGGCATACCTTGCCGCCACCCCCTACATCGACAGCGATCATGCGGCCGTGCGCGCCCTGGCGCGCGAAGCAGTGGGGGATGAGACGGATCCGAAGGCCAAGGCGATCCGGCTGTATTACGCGGTGCGCGACCGCTTCCTCTACGATCCCTATGCCGTCGACGTGACGCCCGAAGGCATGCGCGCCTCCAATGTGATCGCCAAAGGCCATGGCTTCTGCGTCAACAAGGCACTGCTGCTGGCCGCTGCCGCCCGGGCCGAGGGCATCCCGGCGCGTCTCGGCCTGGCCGATGTGAAGAACCATCTGGCCACGGCGCGCCTGCGCGCCCAGATGGGCACCGATATCTTTTACTATCATGGCTTTGCCGAGCTGTTTCTGGACGGTAAGTGGGTGAAGGCGACGCCGGCCTTCAACCTAGCGCTCTGTGAGAAATTCCGCGTGCTGCCGCTGGAATTCGATGGCGAAACGGACTCGGTGTTCCATCCGTTCGACGCCGACAACCGGCGGCATATGGAATATGTGGCCGACCGCGGTAGTTATGCCGACATGCCCTTCGATGAATGGCGCGACGCCATGCTGACCCATTACCCCGACCTCTGGCGCATCGACCGTGCTGGTGGAGATTTCGCGGCGGAAGCCGCGGTGGAAGCCGATAACAACAATAAAACCTCGCCCAGATCGCGTTAAGGAGCCTTCGATGCAGTTCCGTGAAGCCTATACATTCGACGACGTGCTGCTCGAGCCGGCGGCATCCAGCGTGCTGCCCACCGAAGTGGATACGCGTACGCGCCTGACCCGCAGCATCGAACTCGGTATTCCGCTGCTCTCGGCGGCGATGGACACAGTGACCGAAAGCAAGATGGCGATTGCCATGGCGCAGGCCGGCGGCATGGGCGTGATCCACAAGAATCTGACCATCGAGGAACAGGCCCGCGAAGTCACGGCTGTGAAGAAGTTCGAGAGCGGCATGGTGGTCAATCCGCTGACCATCCGCCCCAATGAGACGCTGGCCGATGCGCTGGCGCTGATGGAGCGCTATGGCATCCACGGCATTCCGGTGACCGAGACCCATGGCGGCAAGCTGGTCGGCATTCTGACCAATCGCGATGTGCGTTTCGCCTCCAACATGCTGCAGCCGGTCCACGAACTGATGACCAAGAGTCCGCTGATCACGGTGCGCGAAGGCGTATCCAGCGGCGAGGCCAAGAGGCTGCTGCACCAGCATCGCATCGAGAAGCTGCTGGTGGTGGACGAGGATTATCGCTGCGTCGGCCTGATCACCGTGAAGGATATCGAAAAGGCCCGCCTGCATCCGAATGCCGTGAAGGACGAGCAGGGCCGCCTGCGCTGCGCCGCCGCCGTCTCCACCGGGTCCGACGGCCTGGAGCGCGCCCAGGAACTGATGAACAGCGGCGTTGATGTGATCATCGTCGATACGGCGCATGGCCATTCCAGCCGCGTGCTGGAAACCATCACCGCGATCAAGAAGGTGTCGAACCGCACCCAGGTGATCGGCGGCAATGTCGCCACCGCGGAAGGCACCAAGGCGCTGATCGATGCCGGGGTCGATGCTGTCAAGGTCGGTATCGGTCCGGGCTCGATCTGCACCACGCGCATCGTCGCCGGTGTCGGCATCCCGCAGCTGACGGCTGTGGTGGATGCCGTTGCGGTGGCGGCGAAGTCCGGTGTCCCGGTGATCGCCGATGGCGGCATCAAGTTTTCGGGCGACGTGGCCAAGGCGATCGCCGCCGGCGCCAGCGCCTGCATGATCGGATCGCTGCTGGCCGGTACCGACGAAGCGCCGGGCGAAGTCTTCCTCTACCAGGGCCGTTCCTACAAGTCCTATCGCGGCATGGGCTCGATCGGCGCCATGGGCCGCGGCTCGGCCGACCGCTACTTCCAGCAGGAAGTGAATGACAAGCTGAAGCTGGTGCCGGAAGGCATCGAGGGCCGCGTCGCCTACAAGGGCCAGGCCGGGGCCATCCTGCATCAGCTCGTCGGCGGCCTGCGCGCCGCCATGGGCTATACCGGCAACGGTACGCTGGAGGCCATGCGCACCAACTGCCGCTTTGTCCGCATCACCTCGGCCGGCCTGCGCGAAAGCCATGTGCATGACGTGGCGATCACCCGCGAGGCACCCAACTACCGGCAGGAGGGTTGAGGTCTCCATGACGCCTGCGGCGCGGCTCGCCGCCAGCATCGAGATCATCAGCGAAATCCTGCAGCGCGCCGCTGCCGCTGACCGTGTGGTCACCGACTGGCAGCGGCGCAGCCGTTTTGCCGGTTCAAAGGATCGCCGGGCGGTGAGCGAAACCGTCTATGCCGTGCTGCGCGAACAGGGCATGCGGCGCTGGCGTATCGAGCAGACCGGCGCCGAGCTGACACCACGTCTCCTGGTCTTTGCCGATGCGTCCACGCCGCCGCATGTCTGGCGGCAGCTCTGTGCCGATGGCGGCTACGGCCCGCCGCCGCTGGACGAGACCGAAACCGCGGCGCTCCTGCGCCTGCCGTCCGATGAAGACGCGCCGCTCTGGGCGCGCGCCAATCTGCCGCCGGCAGTGGCCGACATGGTGCAGGCCACATTCGGCAGCGATACCGAGATGGAGCTGGCGGCGCTGAATGGCCGCGCACCGCTCGACCTGCGCGTCAACACGCTGAAGAGCAATCGCGAGCTGGTGCTGGAACAGTTGCGCGCCGATGGCATCGCTGCGGCTGCCACGCCGCTGTCGCCGATCGGCATCCGCATCCCCGAGCGCGTGCGCCTGGACATGAATTCGCTCTATCGCGACGGCCTGATCGAGCCGCAGGACGAGGCGGCCCAGCTCGCCGGCCTGCTGGTCGATGCGCGGCCCGATGAACTGGTGATCGATCTCTGCGCCGGCGCCGGCGGCAAGACGCTGCTGCTGGCAGCAACCATGCGCAACCAGGGTGAAATCCAGGCCGCCGACAATGACCAGCGGCGGCTGGAGCGGCTGGTGCCGCGGCTGGATCGCGCCGGTGCTCGCAATATCGTGATCCATGATGCCGATGCGCTGCCGCAACTGCTGGGCGCGTTCGAGGGCAGGGCTGATCGCGTGCTGCTGGATGTGCCCTGTTCGGGCAGCGGCACCTGGCGGCGCAATCCGGAAGCGCGCTGGCGCTACGATCCGGCCAGCCTAGACGAGGTTTTGCGGCGTCAGCGCGGCCTTCTCAGCGATGGCGCGCGGCTGGTGAAACCGGGCGGCCGGCTGGTCTATGCGACCTGCTCGATCCTGCCGGCCGAGAATGGCGACCAGGCCGACTGGTTCCTGGAGCATCACGGTGAGTTTACGCCGCTGCCTCTGGCCGATGCCTGGCCGCCGGGTGTAACCGATCAACGCATACGTTCCGGCGACCGTCTCAGCCTCACCCCGTACCGGCATGGCACCGATGGTTTCTTTGCCGCCGCATTCCGGAGGCAGGCATGAGCGGCCAGGAACGGCATCTTTGCGAGGAGCCTGTCCATGTCCCGTCTCTCGATCTCCCGTTTCACCCTGGCCCTGCTGGCGAGCCTGCTGATTGCGGCACCGGTCTTCGCCGCCGGCGGCAGCGATCCGGCACCGGCCGCCAAGCCGGTCGATCCGAATTTCACCGAGGGCAAGAAAGCCATCGACGCCAAGGACTGGGCGAAAGCCATTCCGCTGTTCGAGCAGGTGGTGGCCAAGGATGCGCAGAATGCCGATGCCTTCAACTGGCTGGGCTATGCCTGGCGCAACCAGGGCAACTACGACCAGTCCTTTGCCTTCTATGCCAAGGCGCTGGCGGTCAATCCGCGGCATCGCGGCGCCCACGAATATGTGGGCGAGGCCTATCTGAAGGTGAACAATCTGGAAAAGGCCGAGGAGCATCTGAAGCGGCTCGACAGCCTGTGCACCTTCGGCTGCGCCGAATACACCGAACTGAAGGCCAAGATCACCGCCTACAAGGCTGCCAAGCCGAGCTGACCGGCTCGGTCCGCCCGTCCAACCGGGCCATCCGGACCCCGGCTTCGGCCGCGGCGAGGGTGGCCCCCGTCGGGCCGGCCGGGATATACTGGCGGCCCCATCAAGGAGCCGTGCCATGATCCGTTCCGGTCACCGTTTCCCCCGTATTTTCCTGGCTGCTGTTCTGGCGCTGGCCCTGCCGGCCGCGCCGGTGTTCGCCATGGGCAACAACGATCCCGGCGCCGGCATGCCCAAGGCCGCCGATCCGAATTTCACCGAAGGCAGGAAGGCCATCGACGCCAAGAACTGGACGGTCGCCATCGACCTGTTCCAGAAGGTGGTGGCCAAGGACGCGAAGAATGCCGACGCCTTCAACTGGCTCGGCTATGCCCAGCGCAACCAGGGCGACTATGACAAGGCCTTCGCCGCCTATGGCAAGGCGCTCGAACTCGATCCCAAGCATCGCGGCGCGCATGAATATGTCGGCGAGGCCTATCTGAAAGTGAACAACCTGGCGAAGGCGGAAGAGCATCTCAAGACGCTGGATGCGCTCTGCACCTTCGGCTGTGCCGAACTGACCGAACTGAAAACCAAGATCGCTGCCTACAAGGCGGCCAAGCCGAGCTGACGTCCCCGCGCCAGCCCGCACCACGACAAGCAGAGGAGCTTTAAACGCCGATGGCGGAGCGCATTCTTATTATCGATTTCGGATCCCAGGTCACCCAGCTGATCGCGCGCCGCGTTCGTGAATCCGGTGTCTATTGCGAAATCGTACCCTTCCAGAAGGCAGAAAAGTGCCTGGACCTGGTGAACGATCACGGCACGCTGAAGGGCATCATCTTCTCCGGCGGGCCGGCCTCCACCACGGAAGAATTCTCGCCGCGCGCACCGGAAGGCGCCTTCAAGCTCGGCCTGCCGATCTTCGGCATCTGCTATGGCGAACAGACCATCTGCATGCAGTTGGGCGGTAGTGTCGAGACCGGCCATCATCGGGAATTCGGCCGCGCCTTCCTCGAGATCAAGGACGACTGCGACCTGTTCGACGGCGTCTGGGCCAAGGGCGAGAAGCACCAGGTCTGGATGAGCCATGGCGACAAGATCACCGAGATCCCGACCGGCTTCCGCGCCGTCGGCGTCAGCGATGGCTCGCCGTTTGCCGCCATCGCCGACGATGTGCGCAGGATCTACGCCGTGCAGTTCCACCCGGAAGTGATGCATACGCTGGACGGCGCCAAGCTGCTGCGTAATTTCGTGCGCAAGGTGGCAGGCTGCAGCGGCGAATGGACCATGAAGGGCTTCCGCAACGAGGCCATCGCCAAGATCCGCGAGCAGGTCGGAAAAGGGCGCGTGATCTGCGGCCTCTCCGGTGGCGTGGATTCTTCTGTCGCGGCCGTGCTGATCCACGAGGCGATCGGCGAGCAGCTGACCTGCGTCTTCGTCGACCACGGCCTGCTGCGCAAGGGCGAGGGCGGGGAGGTCGTCCGCCTGTTCCGCGACCATTACAACATCCCGCTGATCCACAACGATGCGTCGGCGCTGTTCCTGGGCAAGCTGGCCGGCATCAGCGATCCGGAGACCAAGCGCAAGACCATCGGTGGCCTGTTCATCGACGTCTTCGAGGCCGAGGCCAAGAAGATCGGCGGCGCGCAGTTCCTCGCCCAGGGCACGCTCTATCCGGACGTGATCGAGAGCATCAGCTTCTCCGGCGGCCCCAGCGTCACCATCAAGTCGCACCACAATGTTGGCGGCCTGCCGGCGCGCATGAACATGCAGCTGGTTGAACCGCTGCGCGAGCTGTTCAAGGATGAAGTCCGTATGCTGGGCCGCGAACTCGGCCTGCCGGAGTCTCTCGTCGGCCGGCATCCCTTCCCCGGCCCGGGCCTGGCCATCCGTATTCCGGGCGATATCACCAAGGAAAAGCTCGACCTGCTGCGCGAGGTGGATGCGGTCTATCTCGACGAGATCCGCCGCTCCGGCCTTTACGACCAGATCTGGCAGGCCTTCGCCGTGCTGCTGCCGGTGCGCACCGTCGGCGTGATGGGCGATGGTCGCACCTATGATCAGGCCTGCGCCCTGCGCGCGGTGACCTCGACCGACGGCATGACGGCGGATTACTTCCCGTTCCCGCACGACTTCCTCGGCCGCGTCGCCACCCGCATCATCAACGAGGTGCGCGGCATCAACCGCGTGACCTACGACATCACCTCCAAGCCGCCCGGCACCATTGAGTGGGAGTGATGCTGGATCAGGCGTGACAAAGCTCTTGTTCGTCTGCAGCCGGAACCAATGGCGCAGCCCGACTGCAGAGGCGATCTGGCGCCGCCGGCCCGGCTTCGATGTCCGTTCGGCAGGCACCAGTCCGAACGCGCGCAAGCCTATCGGCCCGGCAGATATCCATTGGGCAGATATAATATTTGTCATGGAGCACAAGCATCTGAAACGCCTTCGAGCGGAATACACGCAGCTGCTTGAACACAAGCGGGTGTACGTTCTAGATATTCCCGATGACTATCGCTTCATGGACCCTGAGCTGGTGGACATGCTCGAAGAGTCCGTGAATTCATACCTTGCCACTTAATGTAGGCCCTGAAAGTACCGCGCGTGGGCGCGGGTACCGACCAGAATCGCCTCAGATTTTCCAGCCCACACGGACCCTATGATTCGTCTCGATAACGTCAGCAAGCAGCACGGCCACCAGATCCTGTTCATCGATGCGTCGATGGGCCTCCAGAAGGGGGAGAAGGCCGGGCTGGTCGGGCCGAATGGCGCCGGCAAGTCGACCCTGTTCCGGATGATCGTCGGCGAGGAAAAACCCGACGATGGCCAGGTGGCGATCGATACTGGGATGACCATTGGCTATTTCAACCAGGATGTCGGCGAGATGTCCGGCCAGAGTGCCGTCGCGGCGGTGATGGACGGCGTCGGACCGGTGAGCGCGCTGGCCGCCGAAATGGCGCAGCTCGAGGCCGCGATGGTCGATCCGGACCAGGCCGACCAGATGGACGCCATCATCGAGCGCTATGGCGAGGTGCAGGGCCGCTTCCAGGAACTGGATGGCTATGCGCTGGAAGCGAAGGCGCGCGAGGTGCTCGCAGGGCTCAGTTTCAGCCAGGAGCGCATGGATGGCGATGTCGGGCTCTTGTCCGGCGGCTGGAAGATGCGCGTGGCGCTCGCCCGTATTCTGTTGATGCGCCCCGATGGCATGCTGCTCGATGAACCGAGCAACCATCTCGATCTCGAAAGCCTGATCTGGCTCGAAGCCTTCCTCAAGGATTATGACGGCGCGCTGCTGATGACCTCGCATGATCGCGAGTTCATGAACCGCATCGTCGGCAAGATCGTCGAGATCGACGGCGGTTCGCTCACCACCTATTCGGGGAATTACGATTTCTACGACCAGCAGCGGGCGCTGAACGAAAAGCATCGCCAGGCGCAGTTCGAGCGCCAGCAGGCCATGCTGGCCAAGGAGATCAAGTTCATCGAGCGTTTCAAGGCGCGCGCTTCGCATGCCGCCCAGGTGCAGAGCCGGGTGAAGAAGCTCGACAAGATCGAACGTGTCGAGCCGCCGCGGCGGCGTCAGGCGGTGCAGTTTGAATTCCGCACGCCGCCGCGCTCGGGCGAAGACGTGGCGAATTTCAGGGATGTGCACAAGAGCTATGGCAGCCTGTCGATCTACACAGGGCTGGATTTCCAGGTGCGCCGCAAGGAACGCTGGTGCATCCTGGGTGCCAACGGCGCCGGCAAATCCACCCTGCTGAAACTGATCGCCGGCGATACCAAGCCAGACCAGGGTACGGTGGCGCTGGGCAGCAGCGTGAAGATGGGCTATTTCGCCCAGCATTCGATGGACCTGCTGGACGGCGACGACACGATTTTCGAAACGCTCGACAAGTCATTCCCGCAGGCCGGACAACCGGCGCTGCGCACGCTGGCCGGCTGCTTCGGCTTCTCCGGCGACGATATCGAGAAGACCTGTCGCGTGCTGTCGGGCGGCGAGAAGGCGCGTCTGGTGATGGCCAAGATGCTGTACGACCCGCCGAACTTCCTGGTGCTCGACGAACCGACCAACCATCTCGACATGGCGACCAAGGAAATGCTGGTGGCGGCGCTGGCGGATTTCGAGGGCACCATGCTGTTCGTGTCGCATGACCGCCATTTCCTCGCAGCGCTGTCAAACCGCGTGCTGGAACTGACGCCCGAAGGCGTGCACCAGTTCACTGGCGGCTATACCGAATATGTGGCGCGCACCGGCCAGGAAGCACCGGGGCTGCATCCTGGCGGCTAGTCAGCAGGTGAGGCGGCATTCTGAGGCGTTAGACGGGGGAGCGGCATGAATCCATTTCCAGAAGACATTTTCACCGAACCGGAGGATGTCGATCCCGACACCCTGGCGAATCTGGGCCCGCTGCGCCGGCTCGCCGGTGTGTGGGAAGGCAAGAAGGGCATCGACCTCAATCCGAAGGCCGATGGCCCGGAGCGCCGGCAGTATCTTGAGCGCATCGAGATGCAGCCGATCGATCCGCAGGCCAATGGTCCGCAGCTGCTCTACGGCCTGCGCTACCACGTGCACGTCAACACGCCGGAAGAAGACATCACCTTCCACGACCAGACCGGTTACTGGCTGTGGGAACCGGCGACCGGCCTGGTGATGCAGACGCTGGCCATCCCGCGCGGCCAGACCGCGCTGGCGGTCGGCCAGGCAAAGCCCGATGACCTGAGCCTGGTGGTCAACGCCACGCGCGGCCAGACCAATTACGGCATCTGTTCCACCGATTTTCTCGAATACGCCTTCCGCACGGATTCCTACCGCCTCGAAATCACCTTCGACGCGGACGGCAGCTGGAAATACGTGTCAGACACCATGCTGATGGTGCGCGGGCGCAGCGAGTTGTTCCGGCATCGCGATGTGAACCGGCTGGTGAAGGTGGCGGAACCGCAGCCAAACCCGCTGCTGCTGCGGCAGAGGGAAAAAACCGCATGAGCGCCGCCAAAGCTACATCCCCCTCGAAGCTGATCGACGCGAAGATCAAGGCGCTCGGCGACTGGCGTGGTGAGACGCTCGCCCATGTCCGCGCGCTGATCAGGGCGGCTTTGCCGGACGTGGTCGAGACGGTGAAGTGGCGCGGCGTGCCGGTGTGGGAGAGCAACGGCATCCTCTGCACCGGCGAGACCTACAAAGCAGTCGTGAAGCTGACCTTCGCCAAGGGCGCATCGCTTGACGATCCCAAGGGCCTGTTCAACGCCAGCCTTGAGGGCAATACCCGGCGCGCCATCGATATCCACGAAGGCGAAAAGATCAACGCCACGGCTTTCAAGGCGCTGATCCGCGCCGCCGCGGCGCTGAATGCGGCGGCGCGCAGCAGGACGAAGCCGAAGCGCGCCTAGCCCTTCGCCGGAATGCGGGCAACCACCTTGAGTTCGAAATCGAAGCCGGCCAGCCAGGTCACGCCGACCGCTGTCCAGGCCGGATAGGGCGGTTCGCCGATTTCCTCGTCGCGGACCTTCAGCACGGTATCGAACTGCGTTTGCGGATCGGTGTGGAAGGAGATGACGTCGATGACGTCGTCGAAGCTGCCGCCCGCCGCCGCCAGCACGGCCTTCAGATTGGCGAAGGCGCGCCGCACCTGATCCTCGAAGACCGGTTCGGGTGAGCCGTCGTCGCGGCTGCCGACCTGGCCCGAGACGAAGAGCAGGTCGCCGGCGCGGATGGCAGGGGAATATTTGTGCAGGTCGTACAATGCATGGCTGTTGGCGGGAAAAACGGCGTCGCGTTTGGTCATGTCGGGCTCCTGGGTGTGAATGCAGGGCTAACATAAGGGCGGGAGATTAATGGGATTAGGCGTGGAAATCTGTATAAGCTGATGTAAAATCCCCAGTAATGTCCCGCCCGTCGCTTCACGACCTGACCGCTTTCGTGGCGGTCGCCACCCACCGCAGTTTCCGGCGCGCCGCTGACGAACTCGGCACCGCACCGTCCACGCTGAGCCATGCCATGCGCGGCCTGGAAGAGCGTCTGGGCGTGCGCCTGCTGAACCGCACGACGCGCAGTGTCTCGCCGACCGAGGCCGGGTTTCGGCTGCTGGCCAGTCTGCAAACCGCGCTGGCCTCGCTCGACGATGCGCTGGGCAGCGTCGCGGCCTTCCGCGGCAAGGTCGCGGGCACGGTGCGGATCAACGCGCCGCGTCTGGGCGCGGTGCTGCTGGTACGCCATGTCCTGCCGCGGATGGCGGAGCGCTTTCCCGATGTGACGGTGGATCTGGTGGTGGAAGGCCGGCTGGTCGATATCGTCTCGGGCGGCTTCGATGCCGGCATGCGGCTGGCAGACTCGATTCCGCGCGACATGATCGCGGTTCCCTTCGGTGGGCCGATAGGATTTATCTGCGTCGCCTCGCCGGACTATCTGAAACGCGCGGGTGTGCCGAAAACGCCCGACGAGCTGATGCGCCATCGCTGCATCGGCCATCGCCTGCCGGGCGGCAAGCTTTATCGCTGGGAGTTCGAGCGTGCCGGACAGGCGCTGGTGATCGATGCGCCCGGCTCGGTCATCCTTGATGACGAGGAGCTGATGGTGGAGGCCGCCGTGAAAGGCTTAGGCGTTGCCTATGTGGCGAATGCCGCCGCCACCGCAGCGCTCAAGGCGAAACAACTGCGCACGGTACTGTCTGCCTGGATGCCGGCGGAGGAAGCCATCGCCGTCTATTATCCCGGGCATCGCGCCGTGCCGCCGGCCCTGCGCGCGTTCCTCGATGTGGTGAAGGAAGTGGGCAGGGGCCGGTAAGGCTTGGCCATCGATTTAGCCCTTTGCTGCCGCTTCCAGCCCGGCGATATCGAATTTCACCATCTTCAGCATGGCCTCGGTGACGCGCTTGGCCACCGCCGGATCCGGGCTGCCCATCAGTTCGCCCAGGCGTTTCGGTGTGATCTGCCAGCACAGGCCCCAGCGGTCGCGCAGCCAGCCGCATTGTTCGGTCGAACCGCCATCCTTCAGGGCATCCCACAGGCGGTCGATCTCGGCCTGGGTCTCGCATTCGACAATGATCGAGAAGCTGTGGTTGAACGGATCCAGCGGCCCCGCCTGGATGGCCATGTAGCGCTGGTCGCCCAAGGTGAAGCCCGCCAATGTCACGCTGCCGGCCGGCCCGCTGGGTGTCTCGGCGGGCAAGGTTGAAACCCAGCCGACCGACGAGCCGGGGATCAGCGATGTGTAGAAGCGGATAGCCGCCTCCATGTCTTTCTCGAACCAGAGATGCTGCGTGACTTTCATGATGTGTCCTTCTGTGTGGCCGGCCCGCAAGGGCATGTGATCCAAGGACGGTGCGGCCGGCCCCGTTCCGACAGGCCGGCGCAAAAAACGTTGCGGTTCGGTATCGGCAATAAATTAGCATTGACTAATCAATAAGTGACTGCTAATATGATTTCATGATTGAAGCAGCCCCCATCAATGCCGTCATGCGCGCGCTCGCCGATCCTACCCGGCGCGCCGTCTTCGAACGGGTCGCCAATACCAGCGAGATCACCGTGGCCGAGCTGACGCGCGGCAGCGGGGTGACGCAGGGCGCGGTCTCGCAGCACCTGAAGGCGCTGAAGCAGGCCGGGCTCGTCATCGAACGCCCCGAGGGCCGCAACGTTTATTACCGCGCCCAGCCGCAAGGGCTGGAGCCGCTTTTCGACTGGATGAGCCATTACAGCGTCTTCTGGCGCGAGCGCTTCGCCGACCTCCGCACCCTCCTGAAGGATATCGATCCATGAGCACTCTCGCCGTGAAGCCGCAGGCGCAGTCCATCGTGGTCGACGAGGTCTTCCACCATGCGCCGGACATTCTCTGGAAAGCGATCACCACCGGCGCCCTGATCGGGCGCTGGATGATGGAGCCGACCGGTTTCGAGCCGGTGGAGGGCACGCGTTTCACCTTCAAGACGGCGCCGGCCGGCGCCTGGGACGGCATTATCCGCTGCCAGGTTCTGGAGGTGAAACCGAACGAGCGCTTCGCCTATGCCTGGACCGGCGGCGATGAGGGCAATGTCGGCTATGGCTCGCGGCTGGATACGGTGGTGACCTTCACGCTGACCAAGGTGCAGACCGGCACGCGGCTTCGCCTGGAGCATTCCGGCTTCGTCCTGCCGAAGAACGACACGGCCTATACGAATATGAGTCAGGGCTGGGTCAAATGCGCCCGCAACCTCGACGGCGTCGCCGGCGACCTGGACTGAACAGGAGAGACGACCATGAGTAAGCCTTACACGGGCGGCTGCGCCTGCGGTGCAATCCGCTATGAGATCGCCGCCGAGCCGGTCTTCTCCAATCATTGCCAGTGCCGGCACTGCCAGCAGGAGAGCGGCACCGGCCATGGCTCCTACATCACCTTCCCGAGCCGCAAGGATGTGACGTTGACCGGCAAGGCGGCCCATTGGGATCTGCGTGGCGACAGCGGCAGCATGAAGACCCGCGGCTTCTGCGCCACCTGCGGTTCGCCGGTCTATCTCACCTTTGCGGCGATGCCCGACATCTTCACCATTCATGCCGCCAGCCTGGACGATCCCGGCCGTTTCACGCCCCAGGTGGTGACCTATGCGATGCGCGGCCATGCCTGGGATCATCTGGATCCGGCGCTGCCGAAATTCGACAAGATGCCGCCGGGCTGATAACGGGACGGGCGCGGCGGCGGCCGGCTCGCCTAGCCATGGCGGGGCAGATGCACTAGAACGTGGTCTGCTGATTCCAGAGGAATGGGGACATGGCCGCCACTGCAAAAATCCTGTTGCTCGGCTCGGGCGAGCTGGGCCGCGAATTCGTGATTTCCGCCAAGCGGCTGGGCGCCCATGTCGTGGCCTGCGACAGCTATGCCGGTGCGCCGGCGATGCAGGTGGCCGATGAATACGACGTCTTCTCGATGCTGGATGGCACAGCTTTGGGTGCCGCCATCGACAGGCACAAGCCCGATTTCATCGTGCCGGAAGTGGAAGCCATTCGCACCGAGGTGCTGAAGGACTATGAGGACCGTGGCCAGAATGTGGTGCCTTCGGCGCGCGCCACCATCATGACCATGAACCGCGATCGCATCCGCGAGGTTGCCGCCACCGAACTCGGCTTGCCGACCTCGAAATACCTCTATGCCGAAAGCCTGGAAGAGATGCGCGCCGCCGTCGCCAAGGTGGGGATTCCCTGCGTGGTCAAGCCGGTGATGTCGTCGTCTGGTAAAGGCCAGAGCACGGTGAAGACGCAGGCCGATGTCGACAAGGCCTGGAATTATGCCGTGGCCGGCATGCGCGGCGACCGCGTCTGCGTGATCGTCGAGGCCTTCATCGCCTTCGATTACGAGATCACGCTGCTCACCATCCGTACCCGCGACGGGGTCGTCTTCTGTCCGCCGATCGGGCACCGGCAGGAGCGCGGTGATTATCAGGAAAGCTGGCAGCCGACTCCGATGTCGGACAAGGCGATTGCCGAGGCGCAGCGGCAGGCGAAAGCCGTGGTCGACAATCTCGGTGGCTATGGCCTGTTCGGCGTCGAGTTCTTCATCAAGAATGACGACGTGATTTTCTCCGAGTTGTCGCCGCGCCCGCACGATACCGGCATGGTGACGTTGATCTCGCAGAACCTGACCGAGTTCGACCTGCATGCCCGCGCCATCCTCGGCCTGCCGATCCCCTCCATCACGCAATACGGCGCCAGCGCCTCGGCGGTGATCCTGGCCGATCGCGATTCCAGCGATTTCTCGGTGGAAGGTGTCGCCGATGCCCTGCAGTCGCCGGGCCTGGGTATCGACATCGATGTGCGCATCTTCAACAAGCCGACCACGCGGCCTTATCGCCGCATGGGGGTGACGCTGGCGCTGGTACAGGACGGCGATACCGATGTCGCGCGCAAGGCTGCGAAGGCTGCTGCCGACAAGGTGAAGATCAGCTATCGGAGCTGAAGCGGTCTGCCGGCGAAAGCTGTTTTTCCGGAATAGAAACAATCGGTGGCTGGCGAGGGCTGGAAAAAACCGCAACGTCACCCATGTTCTGCGCAGACCGCATTGCATGGAAAATTAAAATGACCGCCCAGACCATCCTCAAACTAAATGACGGCCGCGCCATCCCGCAAATCGGGCTGGGCGTATGGCAGGCCACCGACGCGCAGGCCGCCATGGCGGTGCGCACAGCGCTGCAGGCCGGCTATCGCCATGTCGACACGGCCGCCATCTATAATAACGAGACCGGCGTGGGTGAGGGTATTCGCGCCGCCGGCGTGAAGCGCGAGGATGTCTTTGTCACCACCAAGCTGTGGAACGATGCGCAGGGGGCCGATACAGCACTCAGGGCCTTCGACCAGAGCCTGAAGCGGCTCAAGCTCGATTATGTCGATCTTTACCTGATCCACTGGCCGGCCCCGCGCAAGGGGCTGTATGTCGAGAGCTGGCGTGCCCTGATGACGCTGAAAGACCAGGGCCGGGCCAGGTCGATCGGCGTCTCGAATTTCACCGCCGAGCACCTCGACCGTCTGATCGGTGAAACCGGCGTCACCCCGGTGCTGAACCAGATCGAACTGCACCCGCGCTTTCAGCAGCGCGCGCTGCGCGAGGTCCATACCCGTCTCAAGATCGCCACTCAGTCTTGGAGCCCGCTTGGCCAGGGTCAGCTGCTGTCCGATTCGGTGATCGGTGCGATTGCCGCCAAGCACAAGCGCACGGTGGCGCAGGTCGTGCTCCGCTGGCATGTCGAGGCCGGCCTCATCGCCATTCCGAAATCGGTGACGCCCGGCCGCATCAAAGAGAATTTTGATGTTTTCAATTTCGCCCTTGATGCCGACGACATGGCGCAGATCGCAAAACTTGATACAAAGGATGGCCGCATCGGCCCGGATCCGATGACGGCAGCATTCTGACCGGCATTTCAGCAGGGGAGAACATGTCCATAGACCGCAGCAATCCATCGGGCCTGGCGAAGCCGACCGGTTATACGCATGTCACCGTGGTTTCGGCTGGCCGCCAGGTTCATATCTCGGGCCAGGTTGCGCTGGATGCCGAAGGCAACCTTGTCGGCAAGGGCGACCTGGGCGCGCAGACCGAGCAGGTACTGAAGAATCTGAAAACCGCGCTGGCCTCGGTCGGCGCGGATTTCTCGAAGGTGTTCAAGATGGTCACCTATGTGGTGGACCTCTCGCCCGACAAGCTGCCGGCCGTGCGCGGCGCGCGGGCGAAGGTTTTCGGCGACGGACCCTATCCGGCCAGCACGCTGGTCGGCGTCACCGCGCTGGTCAATCCGGATTTCCTGATCGAGATCGAAGTCATCGCCGCGCTGGATTAAATATTGGTCTGGACTGAAGCGCCCTCTAGACCGCGCCGTCGTCCGGGATCGGCAGCACACGGCCGCAATGCTTGCAATGCACGGCGTCGCGGTCGTGGATGCGGAGCGCGCAGTCCGGGCATTCGAAGCGCACCTTGTGCGGGCGGAAGATCGCCTGCAGCAGCCGCAGGAACAGGCTGACGCCCACAATCATGATGAGCACGGCCAGCAGCCGGCCGCCAGGTCCCACCAGGGTGATGTCGCCAAAGCCCGTCGTGGTCAGCGTGGTTATGGTGAAATACAGCGCATCGATATAGGTCGCGATGCCGTTGTTGATGTTGTGTTGCGTCACATAGACGAAGGACGTGACGATGAAGACAAAGACCGCGAGGTTGAGGCTGCGCTGGATCACGTCTTCATAAAGGCGGAAGCGCTGCGACGTGGCGCGCAGGTCCTTCAGCAGCCGGTAGGAGCGCAGCAGCCGCAGGGCGCGGAAGACGCGCAGGAAGCCCAGATTCTCCAGCACCGCCGGCAGGAACAGCGAGGCGATCACCGCGATGTCGGTGGCGGTCGCAAGGGTCAGCAGATGCTGGCGGCGGTCTTTCTCGGCATAGAGGCGGGCGGCGAATTCCAGCGTGAGCAGGGCGCCAAGCGTGAAATCGAGCGGCAGCAGCCACCACTGGTCCTGCGCGGCCGAGGCAACGATGAAGACGGCGATGGTGAGCAGGTCGAAGCCGATCAGGCTGTAGCGGAACAGCCGCGCCCGGCGGCTGTCGCCGAAATACAGGGCCTGCAGCGTTGTGCGGAAGCTCGTCTCGCGTGGCATGGGCCCTCGGCTGCCGGGCGGTTCATCCTACAGTCCTGATTTTAATGGGCTATTTCCGTGCTTGACGCAACCGGGGCGTCTCTTGTATTAAACCAAAAGGTTATTTAACTAACAGGTTTAATTCAGATGGCCATCGACCACCTCAGCACCACGCTGTCCGCGCTTGCCGATCCGACCCGCCGGGCGATCCTGGCGCGGCTGGCGCTGGGCGAGGCCTCGGTCGGCGAACTGGCCGAACCCTTCGAGATGTCGATGCCGGCCGTGTCCAAGCATCTGAAGGTGCTGGAGCGTGCCGGGCTGATCACCCGGGGTCGCGAGGCCCAGTGGCGGCCCTGCCGGCTGGAGGCGGGACCCTTGCGCGATGTTGCCGGCTGGCTCGAGGAATACCGCCAGTTCTGGGATGCCAGCCTGGATCGGCTGGATGCCTATCTGACCGCGATGGAAAAGGAAGAGGGCCATGACTGAGATCGCCGTCCCGGCCGCCGACCGCGAACTGACCCTCACCCGACTGATTGCCGCGCCGCGCGCCAGAGTCTTCGCCGCCTGGACCGAGGCGAAGCATATGGCGCAGTGGTGGGGACCGAAGGGCTGCACCACGCCGGTCTGCGAACTGGATGCACGGGTGGGCGGTGCGATACGGCTGGTCATGCGCACACCGCCGGATGGCAAGGACCGTCCGCTGAACGGCGTGTTCCGCGAGATCGTGCCGAATGAACGCGTGGTCTTCACCCTCAGCATCGACAACAGCACCCATGCCTGGGACGACCTGCCGGTGCCCGATGCCGTCCACGTCGTGACGCTGAGCGACGAAGCCGGCAAGACCCGGCTGACGGTCACCACACGCGTGAAGACGGTCGCTGATCGGGACTTCCTGGCCAGCAACGGCCACGGCGAGGGCTACATGTCCAGCCTGATACGCCTGGAAGAGCTTGTGACCCGGTCCTGATTTTCCACCCCAGAAGAAACAGAGAGAAGAAGCGATGTTGAAGATTCTTGCCATTGTTGCCGGCGTGCTGGTCGTCGCCATTGTTGCCGTGATGATCGTTGCCGCCACGCGGCCCGACGAGTTCCGCACCGCCCGCAGCACCAGCATCAAGGCGCCGCCGGAGAAGATCGCGCCCTATATCAACGACCTGCGCCGCCATGTGGAATGGTCGCCGTGGGAGAAGATGGATCCGGGCATGACCCGCAGCTACAGCGGATCGCCGGCCGGCGTGGGCCAGCATTACGACTGGGACAGCAAGAAGGATGTCGGCGCTGGCAGCCTGGAGATCACCGAGATCACGGCGGCGCGCACCAAGATGAATCTCGACTTCACGCGGCCCTTCAAGAGCAACAACTTCGTCGAATTCACCTTCGAGCCGAAGGGGGACGCCACCGAGGTCACCTGGACCATGCATGGCATCACGCCCTATGTCTTCAAGATCGTCCATGTCTTCATCAATCCGGACAAGATGGTGGGCGGCGCCTTTGCCCAGGGCCTGGCCGACCTGAAAGTGCTGGCCGAGAAATAGGCCGCTTGCGAATCGTCGCGTCGTTCCGGCATAAAGCCCCGATCCCCCAAGCTTCCGGCTGCTGGAGCGACGCGATGAGCCTCACGATCTATGGCATCAAGAACTGCGACACCATGAAGAAGGCCTTCACCTGGCTTGACGATCATGGCATCGCCTATGATTTTCACGACTACAAGAAAGAGGGCATCGCCAAGGGCAGGCTGGACGCCTGGTGCAAGGCGCTCGGCTGGGAAACCGTGCTCAACCGCGCCGGCACCACCTTCCGCAAGCTGCCCGATGCCGACCGCGAGGGTCTCAGCCAGGGTAAGGCGATTGCCCTGATGCTGGCGCAGCCCTCGATGATCAAGCGGCCGATGCTGGATCTCGGTGACGGCAGCCTGCTGATCGGCTTCAAGCCCGAGGCCTATGCGGCGGCCTTCAAAAAGAAGGCCTGAGTTCATAAAAGAGACCTGCGCATCGGTTCCCGTGGCGGCATAATCCGGCCATACGGAGACAGGACCGCAGCATGGACAAACTCTATCTGGACGACCTGAGCGTGGGGCAGCGCTTCATCAGCGGGACCCATGCGCTGGACGAGGCGCAGATCAAGGCCTTTGCCGGCCAGTTCGACCCGCAGCCCTTCCATCTCGATCACGAACAGGCAAAAGCCACGCTGTTTGGCGGCCTGGCCGCCAGCGGCTGGCACACGGCGGCGATCACCATGAAGCTGCTGGTGGCGTCCGCGCCGCTGGCCGGCGGTATCCTCGGCGCCGGCGGCGAGCTCGCCTGGCCGCAGCCGACCCGGCCCGACGACGTGCTGCATGTGGAAGCGGAGATCGTCGAGATCATCCGCTCGAAATCGCGGCCGGACCGAGGTTCGGCGATGATGCGGATCGAGACCAGGAACCAGCGGGGCGAGATCGTGCAGACCTTTGCCGTCCGCACCGTCGTCCCCGTGCGGCCGCAGGCCTGAAAGACCGCCGGCGGGCTTGCCAATCCGCCGGGCTTACCTACTTGGTGGCGGGTCAACCGGCAGCAGACCGGCCAGTGGGGGCTGGGCCTGCCGATCCGACCAGGAGATCATCACCAATGTCGCTTTCGATGTACCAGGCCTCCGTGCCGGTCTTTACCCGTGCCCTCGGCATGCTGTCCAACCTGCTGACCAAGGCCGAGGCCCATGCCGCCGCCAACGGCCTCACGCCGTCCGACCTACTGGATGCCCGGCTGGCGCCGGACATGTATGCCCTGACACGCCAGATCCAGGCCGCCGCCGATGCCGCCAAGTTCGGCGCCGCGCGTCCGGCCGGCGTCACGCCGCCCAGCAACCCGGATACGGAGACCAGCTTTGCCGAACTGCAGGCGCGGCTGAAGGCGATGATCGATTTCATCAACGGCATCGGCGAGGCGGCTTTCGAAGGCGCCGAGACGCGCCCGGTGGTGGTCAAGACCGCCAATGGTGAACTGAAGTTCACCGGCCAGAGCTATCTGCTCACCTTCGCGCTGCCGAATTTCTTCTTCCACGCGGTCACGGCCTACGACATCCTGCGCCACAAGGGCGTGGCCCTGGCCAAGCGCGACTTCCTCAATCTGGGCTGATCAGCGCGCCAGGCCTTCGCGATAGCTGGCGTAGAACGGACGCCAGCCGAGCGCGGTCCTGGCCCGCGTATTCCTGAGCCGGAAGGACGGAAAGCCGGCCGCCCCACCGGTGTCCGGCGCGGGCTGGCCGAGGCTGGCGGCGATGAAGCCGAAGACATCGCGCCATGGCGCCGGTGCATCGTCGCAGACGATCAGCGTCTGCCGCGACGGCCAGGCTGCCACGGCGTTGGCGGTGGCCGCCGCCATGTCGGCGATATGCACCAGCGAGACATAGTCGCTGCCGTCACCGGGCATGCGCAACTTGCCGCTGGCTGCGCCCGCGAACCAGCGCTCGTCGAAGCCAGTGCCCGGCCCGTAGAACAGGCCGCCGCGCAGAATGATCCAGTCTAGTCCGGATGCCCTGATCGTTGCTTCCATCGCCAGGGCGGCATGGATTGCCTTGCCCGCGATCGTATCGGTCGACGCGGCAAAGACGTGATCTTCATCTGACCAGGCGTCGCTTCCCGATGCGTTCACGAAGCTGATGCTCTGCTGCAGGATGCGCGTGATGCCGGCCGCGCGGCAGGCCGCGATGAAATGCGGCGCACCCTCGACGCGCAGCTTGTCGTTCGCGGCGAAGTCTCCGCGGCCGCTGGGGCCGGGCAGGGTGGTGGCGAGATTAATGGCGGCGGAACAGCCGTCAAAGGCCGCCGTCATCGCCGCCGTATCGAAAATATCCGCAACCCGCACCGTCGCGCCGCAGGCCCGGGCAACCCCGGCGGCCTCGGGGCGCCGGACAATGGCGGTCACCGCATGACCGGCGGTGACAAGGCGCGGGATTAGGTGGCGCGCATAGACGCCGTTGCCGCCCAGCATGGCGATCTTGTCCGTCATGGTCGTCTCTCCCCAATAGCGCTGGGAAGACTATGACGGGTTCTGCCTGCGGTCTACTTGCCGTCGAAACGGCGGCTGAAGATCACGCGCGGCTCTTCAATATAGCCGAGGGCTTGGTAAAAGGCGCGCACCCTGTCGTTCTCGGGCCGCACCATCAGCATCACCTTGGGGATGCCGCGCGCCTTCACCCAGTCTTCGGCCGCCGCCACCAGCCGGCGGCCGATCCCGCCCTTCTGCAGGGCGGGATCGACGGCCAGGTAATAGAGCCAGCCGCGATGGCCGTCATGGCCAACCATGACGCTGCCGATAACCTTGCCATCCTCATCGCCGATGAGGATGGTCGATTCCGCTTTCGAGATGCAGGTGTCGATGTCGCTGCCGGGATCGTTCCACGGCCGGGTCAGGCCGCAGGCTTCCCACAGGGCGATGACGGCGGCGCGATCTTCGCCGCGATAGGGGCGGATATCCATGATGGCTCAGCCGGATGTCTGGTTGCCGTCGGGCCGGAAGCGGCTGCCGAGCCGGTAGCGCGACGACGGGTGCAGGAAACGCACCAGCGTCACCGTCGTGCCGCGGTTCCAGGTGCGCCGGGTCAGCAGCAGGCAGGGTTCGGTCGCCGGCATATGCAGGCGACTGGCCTGGTCGGCGGTTGGCAGCACGGCATCCACCACATGCTCGATCTGATCGCAGGGCACATGGCGTACCAGGTATTCGCTGGGCGGAATCTCGGTAAAATCCTGCGCCAGGAAATCCGGCGCCATCTTCGGGTTGACGTAGCGGTCTTCCAACTGCACCGGGGTTTCGTTTTCCAGATGCAGGCAGACGATGTGATAGACGGACTCGCCCGGCGTCAGGCTGAGCCAGGCGGCGATCTCCGGCGGCGCGGCGATACGCTCGGCGACCTGCAGCACGCAGCGATAGTCGTGCCCGCGCTGGCGGATTTCACTGGCGATATTGGCGATCTGCAGCAGTGTCGACTGCGGCTTGTCCTCGGCGACGAAGCTGCCGACGCCGACCACGCGCACGATGCGGCCCTGGTCGACCAGTTCGCGCAGGGCCCGGTTCACGGTCATGCGCGAGGTGCCGAACTCGACGAGCAGTTCATGTTCCGAGGGCAGGCGATGGCCTGGTGGCCAGGAGCCATCCTGGATCTTGCGCTGGATGTAATCCTTCACCTGCTCATACAGCGCCATGGCCGGCGCCGTGGCCGACGCGGTTCGGGTAAGTTTGCTGGCGCTGGCGGTGGTCATGGCATCAGTGATCGGCAGCGATGGCTTCGGCGCGGATTTCCTCGGTCAGCCGCGCCTTGATCGCCATGAATTCCGGCGAGGTCTTGATGGTGTAGGGGCGCGGATGCGGGAAGTCGGTTTCCACTTCCGTCTTGATCCGGCCGGGGCGGGCGGTAAAGACCACCACGCGGCTGGCCATGAAGATCGCCTCGTCGATGTCGTGGGTGACGAACAGCACGGTCTTCTGCGCCTGCTCCCAGATGCCGAGCAGCAGTTCCTGCATCAGCACGCGGGTCTGGTTGTCCAGCGCACCGAAGGGCTCGTCCAGCAGCAGGATCTTTGGGTCATTCGCCAGCGCCCGGGCAATCGCCACGCGCTGCTGCATGCCGCCCGATAATTGCTTGGGGTAATGATCCTCGAAGCCGCGCAGGCCGACCTGGGCGATGAAGCGTTCGCTGATCTCGCGCTGCTGTTTTGCAGGCATGCCCTTCTCGCGCAGGCCGAAGCAGATATTCTGCCGCACGGTCAGCCAGGGAAACAACGTGTAGCTTTGGAACACCACGCCGCGGTCGGCGCCCGGGCCGATCACCGGTTCGCCATCCAGCAGGATGTCGCCGCTGGTCGGCGTCTCCAGGCCGGCCACCAGGCGCAGCAGGGTCGACTTGCCGCAGCCCGATGGGCCCAGCACGGTGATGAAGTCGTTGTCGCCGACTTCGAGGCTGACGGGCAGCAGGGCCTGGGTGGGCGGCGCATCGCGGCGCACGCCGGGGAAGGTCTTGCTGACGTTCCGGATCGAAAGACGGCTCACCGCAGCAGACTCCACGAGAACAAGCGTTGATTGAGTTTCTTGAAAGCGAGATCGGAGATCAGGCCGACCAGGCCGATCACCACGATGCCGGCGATGATATGGTCGGTCGCCATCAGCGCCTGGCTGTCGGTAATCATATGGCCGATGCCCGAGGAGGCACCGATCAGTTCGGCGACGATGATGTAGGTCCAGCCCAGGCCCAGCACCTGGCGCAGCGCCTCGCAGATTTCCGGCGCGGCGCCCGGCAGCAGCACGCGGCGGATCACGCCGGTATCGGTGCAGCCCAGCGTATAGGCGGCTTCCACCAGGTCGCGGCGGGTGGCGGCGACAATCATGGTGATCATCAGGGTAAGCTGGAAGAAGCAGCCGAGGAAGATCACGGTCAGTTTCTGCTTTTCGCCGATGCCAACCCACAGGATCAGCAGCGGAATGAAGGCCGAGGCCGGCAGGTAGCGGGCAAAGGAAATGAAGGGCTCGAAGAAGGCCTCGATCGGCTTGTAGGCGCCCATGGCGATACCGAGCGGCACGGCAATGATGGCGGCGATGGCGAAGCCGCCCACCACACGCCAGATGGTCATGGCCACGTCGAAGCTGAATTTCTGGTCGAGAAAAAGATGTATCCCGGACTGCAGTGTCTGCCATGGGTTCGCCAGGAAATGCGGCGGCACCAGGCCGGTGACGGTAATCAGGGCCCACAGCCCCACAAAACCAACGAAGAACGCTATGCCAAGAACGATACGGCTCTCGCGCGTCACGGGGACGAGCAGTTTCATACGGACCTCGGCATGGTGTTCATCATCGGTATCTGCGGGACTGTGGGCATTGTACTGATCTTACGCTTTTAGTTCAGGAAGCTGGTGTCAAACAGGCTGTCCATGTTGGTCGGCGCGGTCTTGATCACGCCGATTTCCTGCAGCAGCACGGCGGCTTCCTTGTTGAAGGCCTGGATTTCGCCATTGAAGAACTTCTTGTTGGCCTCGCGGTCGGCCCATTTGATCATCGACTGCGACTTCTCGAACTGCTCGGCCGTCTGCTTGACGTCGGCGCCCATGATGGTGAAGGCCTTCACCTTGTCCTTGGCGATCATTTCCAGCGACTCGAAGTAGCTTTCGACCAGCGCCTTCACGGCCTTCGGGTTCTCCTTGATGAACTTGGGCGTGCAGCCGAAGCTGTCGAAGACCATCGGATACTGCAGCGAGTCAGCGATCAGCTTGCCCGACTCCGGCTTGTTGCGCACGAGGCTCAGATACGGCTCGTAGGTGACGGCGGCGTCGAGGCCGGCAGTGCCGGCGACGAAGGCATTGGCGGCCGGGGCCGGCTCCAACGTCACCAGGGTGACGTCGCTGAGCTTCATGCCGTTCTTCTTCAGGATCCACGACAGGGTGAAATGCGGGTTGGTGCCGGGTGCCGAAGCGGCAACCGTCTTGCCCTTCAGGTCGGCGACCTTCTCGATGCCCGGCTTGGCGACGATGCCGTCCGAGCCCATGCCCTGGTCCATCTTGAACAGCTGCGTGGTGGCGATGCCGTTGGTGTTCCACACAATCCAGGTTTCCACCGTGGTGGCGGCGCACTGGATGTCGCCCGAGGCGAGCGCCAGATGGCGGTCCTTCTGCGGGATCTTGGCGATCGTCACATCGAGGCCGTTCTTCTTGTAGATGCCGGATTCCTTGGCCAGCGTGATCGGCGCGAAACCGGTCCAGCCCGAGATGCCGATGCCGACTTTGGTTTCCTGCGCCTGGGCCAGCGAGGCGGAAACGGCGAGGGCGGCGCCGAGCAGGGTGCCGACTGCAAGTTTGGTGGATGTGGACATCGTGGTCTCCGTGAGAGGTGAAGCGTGAAAGATGAACGGGACGCCCCGGCTGCAACTGGGCCGGGACAGGGTGAACTCAGGTGATGGACGCGCCGGCGGAATAAATGACGGGAAAGATCGGCGCATCGAACGGATCGCCATCGGCCATGGTCAGGCCGGTGAACGGCGGCGATCCCTTGCCGGCACGCTGGGCGTAGACGGCATCGTCGCCGACCCAGCGGGCGGAAAAGACCCGGCGCATGCGCGGCGAATGATTGGCCGGCGCGCCATGTACGGTACGGAAGTTGAAGGCGATGGCATCGCCCGGCTGCATGTCCCAGCCGGCGATGTCCAGCTCGCTGCGCATGCCCTCGATATCGGGCATCACTTCGAAATCGTCGTTGTCGTAGAGCCGCGTGCCGTTGAAGCGCATCGGCCGGAAATCCTTGCCCCAGCGATGCGAGCCGCGCACGCATTCCATCACCACGTCGCGCGGCACCGGATCGAGCGGAATCCAGAAGCTCACGCTCTGTTTGCCGTCGACGCAGTAATAGGGCTGATCCTGGTGCCAGGGCGTGATGGTGCTGCCGCCCGGCTGCTTGACCAGCACATGGTCGTGGAAAAAGCGCCCGGTCTTCGAGCCCATCAGGGCGGCGGCAACCCGGGCGGCATCGGACTGCTTCACGAATTGTTCGAATTCAGGGATGCGCTGCCAGTTGCACAGATCCTGGAAGAACGGCGCCGAGCCGTCTTCGGGCTTCACCGTGCGCTCCAGCGGACTTGGATTGGCCATCAGGGTTTCGATGCCGGCGCGCAGCGGCTCGACCCAGGGCTTGAACACACCGCGCAGGACAATCACGCCGTCCTGCTGGTAGGCCGCCACATCGTCCGGGCTCACCAGCGCCTCTTGGCTGACTGGCGACTGTTGTACGGCACTCATCCCCACCCCACTAGATTGGTCTATACAGGTTGGAAAGCACAAAGCATGCCATGGCTTAGTGCCTGTCGGGGCGCGGTGCGGGCGATGCCCGGATGCTGAAGAAGGCTGTATTCAGCGGCAACCTGCCCATGTTTTGGGCCTTGTTGTCGCGCCCCGCCTGCTTGCGTCCTGGTCGTTTCGACCACCCCCGACGCTGCCCAGATTAAGGCCGTGGCGCGAAACTCGGCAAGTCAAATAATCATGTATAGACAACTGAACGGACCGGGCCTTAGGCTGACCGGGTCGTCGGCAGGGGAGATTCGTCATGCGTTATCGTTTGCAGCCCGGAAAACTGCCATTGCGTGACCTTGCCCGGCTGTATCGCGGCGAGGGCCCGATGGCGATCGATCTCGATGAAACCGCCCGCGGCCCTGTGGAAAAGACCGCGGCCCTGGTCGCCGCCGCGGCGGCTGGCGAAGCGCCGGTCTATGGAATCAACACCGGGTTCGGCAAGCTGGCGAAGGTGCGCATCGCGCCCGACCAGGTGGCGGAGCTGCAGCGTCGCCTCGTGCTAAGCCATGCCGTGGGAACTGGCCCGCTGCTGCCCGATGCCATCGTGCGGCTGATCCTGCTGCTCAAGATCAACAGCCTCGCGCAGGGACTCTCGGGCGTGCGCTGGCAGACCATCGAAGCCCTGCTGGCCCTGCTCAATGCCGATGTGCTGCCCTGCATTCCCGCGCAGGGCTCGGTCGGCGCCTCGGGCGATCTGGCGCCGCTCGCACATCTGGTGCTGCCGCTGATCGGTGTCGGGACCGTGCGGATCGATGGCGTGGAGCTGCCCGCCGCAGCCGGCCTGGCCAAAGCGCGGCTGGCGCCGCTCACGCTGGGCGCCAAGGAGGGCCTGGCGCTGCTCAACGGCACGCAGGTGTCCACCGCGCTGGCGCTTGCCGGCCTGTTCGCCACCGAAGACGTGACGGCGGCGGCGCTGGTCACCGGCGCGCTCAGCACCGATGCCGCCGCCGGCAGCGACACGCCGTTCGATCCGCGCATTCATGCGGCCCGCGGCCAGCCGGGCCAGATCGCGGTGGCCGATATGCTGCTGCATCTGCTGGAGGGCTCGCAGATCCGCGCGTCGCACCGCACCGGCGATGAACGCGTGCAGGATCCGTACTGTTTGCGCTGTCAGCCCCAGGTGATGGGCGCGATCCTCGATCTGCTGCGCAACGCCGCCGGTACGCTCGCCTGCGAAGCCAATGGCGTCTCCGATAACCCGCTGGTGTTTGGCGAAGGTGAAATCCTCTCCGGCGGCAACTTCCATGCCGAACCGGTGGCCTTTGCCGCCGACATGATCGCCATCGCCCTGGCCGAGATCGGCAATATTTCCGAACGCCGCATTTCCCTGCTGGTCGATCCGGTGCTGAGCGGCCTGCCGGCGTTTCTCGCGCCGAACCCCGGCATCAACTCGGGTTTCATGATCGCCCAGGTGACGGCGGCGGCGCTGGCGTCGGAAAACAAGCAGCGCGCCCATCCGGCCAGCGTCGATACCATCCCGACCTCGGCCAACCAGGAAGACCATGTCTCGATGGCGGCCCATGCCGGCTACCGCCTGCTGGCGATGGCGGAGAATGTCGCTGGCATCGTCGCCATCGAATGGCTCTCGGCGGCCCAGGGCGTCGATCTGCGCCAGCCATTGCAGACCTCGCCGCGGCTGCAGGCTGCGCATCGGTTGCTGCGCGACCAGGTGAGCTTCATGGGCGAGGATCGTTATCTGGCGCCCGATCTGGCGGCGGCCAAGGCGCTGGTGCGCGCGGGCAGCCTGCGCCAGCTGCTGGCACAGGACCTGATCGCGGCCTGAGCCGTCAGGTCTTCGAGGTCAGCCGGCAGACGGCAAGCGTCACGGCGAAGCTGGCGAATGCGACGAGGACGCCGGCGAGGAAAAGCTGTTCCAAAAACGGCATGGGGAGACTCCTTCTGCGATGCCACGCAGACAGGCTATGCCGTCCCGGCGCCGGCCGGTTTGATCTGGATCAAGGCAGCGTCCGGTTGCCCGGAAAAAAGCGACTCGCATCCGGCTCGCGGCGAATCGGATTGTCAGCGAGTCAGGGTCCGCCTCGGGCTTGTCTGGGCCGTGGGATATGCTACCTCGGTTCACCCGCTGCGGATGGTCCGATTCTGTCTGGCGGGAGCAATCCGCAGAATTTGGAGAGGGCAATGAACAAGGCTGATTTGATCGAGATCGTCCGCGAGACCGCCGGCAGCACCAAGGCGGCGGCCGGTGAGGCCGTGGATGCGCTGTTTGAGGCGATGGCGAAGTCGCTGAAGAAGGAAGGCGGCTTCACCATCGTCGGCTTTGGCACCTTCAAGGTGTCCAAGCGCGCCGCCCGCAAGGGCCGCAACCCGCAGACCGGCGAGACGATCAAGATCGCAGCCTCGAAGTCGGTGCGTTTCAAGGCGTCGACGAATTTGAAGAGCCGGCTGTAAGCCCGGCACCCTTCGGCATGCAAAAGGCCCGCTGCTGCAGCGAGCCTTTTTTATTCCGGTTTATTCCAGCGCGAAGCTGTCGCAGAACTCGCCGTAATCGCAGGTGATTTCCTCACCCCTGGCGATGTCGCGCGCCGCATAGGTGAGCGGCGTGGTGTTGTCGGTGTTCGGCGTGGTGCTGTGGTTGATGAAGCGGGTGTTGTCCAGGCTGACCACCCAGCCGCCGGCAATCTGCGGCGTGACATAGCCGTAGCGGTCGACGAAGGCGCGCGCCACCTCGGGCAGGTTTTCGAAATCGCTTTGCGGAATGATGCGGTCGAAGGCGGGTTCGAAGCGCCAGATCAGCGTGCCCTTCTTGATGGGCTCTGCTGCGAACAGGCCGACGCCCTCGATGGTGCTGGCGGCGGTGTAGGTGGAAACCAGAAGCATGCCGGCTGACTCCGTGTGACCGGCGTCAGCCTAGCATGCTCCCATTCAGATGATCAGCCCATGCGCATCTTGAAGAAGGCCACGGCCTTGCCGAAGCCGTCCTCGGCCTGCTCCTTGCGGTAGCTCGGGCGGTAGTCGGCATGGAAGGCATGCGGCGTGTCGGGATAGACGTAGAAGACGGCGAACTTCTTCTCGGCTTCCAGCGCCGCCTTCATGCGGTCGACGGTATCGTTCGGGATGCCCTGGTCGGCGCCGCCGTAGAGGCCGAGCACCGGCGCTTTCAGTTGCTTGACCACATCGATCGGATGCTTCGGCGTCAGTTCGGAGGCATTGCCGACCAGGCGGCCGTACCAGGCCACACCGGCTTTCACCTTCGGGTTATGCGCGGCATAGAGCCAGGTGATGCGGCCACCCCAGCAGAAGCCGGTGATGCCCAGCTTGTTCGGGTTGCCGCCGTTCTTGGCGGCCCAGGCGGCGGTGGCGTCGAGATCGGCCATCACCTGCGCATCCGGCACCTTGGCGGCAGCGGCCTGCGCGCCGGCCATGTCGGTCACCTTGCTCATATCAGCCTGGCGCGCATAGAGATCGCCGGCGATCGCCTGGAAGCCCTGCTTGGCGAAGCGGCGGCAGGTATCCTTGATGTATTCGTGCACGCCAAAGATTTCCTGCACCACCAGGATGGTGGGGAAGGGACCCTTGCCGGCCGGCTGGGCGCGATAGGCCTTCATGGTGCCGCCCGGCACCGGGATGTTCACTTCGCCGGCAGTCAGGCCGGTCTCATCGGTCTTGATCGCGGTCTGGCCCATCACCGGACCGGCGGCCACGGTGAAGCCGGTGATCAGGCTGGTGGCCATGAAGCCACGGCGGTTGAAATCGACTTTCGGCATCAGGGCGAGCAGATCGGCGTTCATATAGTCCTCCATGGAAATCCGGCCGGGAATCCAGAACGGCCCCGGCGAAACAGACGCGGCAGGATAGCGGGGAGGCCCCGTATCCTGTCGATAAAAATTCCGTGAGAATCGGCAGATATCGGATGAATTATCCGAACAGGCGGTAGGCGAAGGCGACGCCTGCGAAAATCGCCAGCCAGATGGCGAGGAACATCAGGATGCGGCTGCTCTTCCACGGCAGGCGGAGCGCCGCCGGCAGGATCAGCAGGACCGCCAGAAGAACGGCGGCAAGCTGCAGCCAGTCAGGCTGGGTCACAGAGGATCAGTCGGCCGCCGAGACCTTGGTGGCACCGCCGCGCATGCAGGTGCGGTGCAGACGGTCGGCTTCCGGCTCCTTGAAGGAGAGGAAGCGCATCTCCAGGCCGCTGACCACCTTGTAGGACGGATTGGCCTCGGCGGTCGGGCCTTGATGTTTGGCGGGCAGGGTATGCACGACCGACAGCACATTCTCCGGGCTGATGCGCATTTCGATCTTGCCGCCATCGGCAGCCTTATCGCTGGCGCAGACCCGGCCGAGCTGACGGTCGAAGCTCTTCACGCGGTCGTATTTCGGATCGGCGACGCCATCGGGCACATCGCTGCTGACGCTGCTGGCGAGCAGGGCCGGGCGGTATTTGTGGAATTCGGCGGTGGCCAGCACGATGCTGCCATAGGGGAAGAAGATTTCGACATCGTCCAGGCGAGCATGTTCGCCCAGACGGCCATCCACCACCGGCAGTTCGATCACGCGATACGAGGGCAGGCGGGTGACATCTTCGTTCAGGCGGATGATGCCGCGGTCATTGCCGCGATCCTTGGCGCGCTCTGCTTCGAAGGGCACGATTGCGGTTGGTTTGGCGCCTTTGCCCTTGCTCTGGGCGGCCGCCATCTGTGGCACGAATCCGACGCTTATGCCGGCAGCCATAACAGCTGCCACAATCCAGAATCGACGCATGAAGGTCCCCCCTCGAAGCGGATCGCCTGACCGGCGATATGGGCGCCACTCGCCCTTTGGTCTGTCGAATGTTGGGCGCAGACTAGCCGTTTTTCCGATTCTTGCCAAGAGTCCAAGAGTTATCAAAAGGTTACTGGCAAATTTGGGAGTCTTCCGGGCTTTGCCATCGTCTGACGATCCGGGTAATGTACGGCCGCTTTCAGGCCGACCCCTTTGTCATGACGGGCCGGCCTGTTGTCGCTTGAGGAGTGCCGCGTGGCCAATTTTATCGAGGAAGTCGACGAGGAAGTCCGCCGCGACCGGCTGGAAATCCTGTGGAAGCGGTTCAGCCCGTTCATCATCGGCGCTGTTGTCCTGCTGCTGCTGGCGGTGGCCGGGCATCAGGTCTGGAAGAGCTGGCAGGCCGACAAGGCCGCCGCGGCCGGAACGGCGTTCAGCGCAGCCCTGACCCAGGCGCAGGGCGGCAAGCCGGCGGAAGCCGCGCAGGCCCTAAGCGAACTGTCGAAGACGGCGCCGCGCGGCTATGCGCAGCTGGCGCGGTTCCAGCAGGCCGCCATGCTGATCGAAGCCAAGGATATGCCCGGCGCCATTGCCGCCTATGATGCCATCGCCGCCGACAGCAGCTTCGAAACCCGTTTCCGCGATCTCGCCCGCTATCTTGCGGTGTTCCACGGCCTCGACACCCTGGAGCCCGAGCCGATGCGCCAGCGTCTGGGCGCCATTGCGACCGACAGCCCGTGGTCGGCCAATGCGCGCGAATTGCAGGCGCTGGTCGAACTCAAGGGCGGCAATATCGAAGCGGCGCGCAAGCAGCTGACCGCGCTGGCCGACGATCCGCTGGTGCCGGCAGGATTGCGTGGCCGCGCTGCCGAGCTGCTCGCCGCGCTCGGCGGACCCGTGCAGTAACCAACATAACGCCAAAGGCTCGTTCATGAAGCGCTTCGCCGTCCTGCTGCTCGCCGCCGCCAGTCTCGCCGCCTGCGATACGGTTGGTGACTGGTTTGCCGACAGCAAGCAGCTGCCGGTGGCGACCGGTGAACGCATTTCCGTGCTGGCCTTCGACAGCCAGCTCGATCCCGATCCGCAACTGGCGGAAACCCCGGTCAGCCTGCCCAGGCCGTGGAAGAATCCCGACTGGCCGCAGGCCGGCGGTTATCCCGGACATGCCATGCAGCATCTGGCGCTTGGCGACACGCTGCGCCGCGCCTGGGCGGCCGATATCGGCGCCTCGGCGAGCGACGAGCAGAAGATTCTGGCCCAGCCGGTGGTGGCTGAAGGCCGCGTCTTCACCATGGATGCCGAAGCCCAGGTCAGCGCTTTCGACACGGCCAATGGCCGTCGTCTCTGGCGCGTGCGGCTGACGCCCAAGCGCGAGGATGACGGCGCTATGGGCGGCGGTCTCGCCTATCATGGCGGCAAGCTGTTCGTCAGCACCGGCTACGGCGATGTCTTCGCGCTGGAGCCGGGCACCGGCCGCGCCTTCTGGATCGCGGCCCTGAAGCAGCCGATCCGCGGCGCACCGTCGGCCGATGCCGGCCGCGTCTTCGTCATCACCTACGACAACCAGATGCATGCCCTCGATGTCGAGCGCGGCGAAGAAATCTGGTCCCATGCCGGCATCAGCGAAGCGGCCGGTTTCCTCGGCGCCGCCAATCCGGCGATCGAAGGCAATATCGTCATCACGCCCTATTCCTCGGGCGAGTTGCTGGCGCTGCGTGCCGATACCGGCGTGGTCGCCTGGTCGGAACAGCTGGTGCGCGCTGCCGGCCGTATCAGCCAGGCCGGCGCGCTGAACGACATCAACGGCCGCCCGGTGATCGATCGCGGCGTCGTCTATGCCGTCAGCCAGTCGGGCCGCTTCATCGCCATCGACCTGCGCACCGGCGAGCGCATCTGGGAGCGCGTCATCCCGAGCATCCAGACGCCCTGGATCGCCGGCGACTTCATCTATGTCATCACCATCGACGCGGAAATCCTCTGCTTGTCGCGCCGCGACGGCAAGGTGAAGTGGATCCGCCAGCTGCGCCGCTATGAAGACCCCAAGGCCAAGACCAACAAGGGCATCATCACCTGGTACGGCCCGGCCCTGGCTGGCGACCGCCTGCTGGTTGCCTCGACTGACGAGCGCGTGCTGGCCCTGTCGCCTTATACCGGCGACCTGATCGGCCAGGTTTCGCTGTCGGATAAGGCCTCGCAGCCGCCCGTGGTGGCCGATGGCACCGTTTATATCGTAACCGACGACGCGCGACTGATCGCGCTGCGTTAAGGAAAACCATGTCCGCCAAGATTGCCATTGTCGGCCGACCCAATGTCGGCAAGTCGACGCTGTTCAACCGTCTGGTGGGCAAGCGGCTGGCGATTGTCGACGACACGCCGGGCGTCACCCGCGACCGGCGCGAGGGTGCTGCGCGTCTGGGCGATCTGGAATTCACCGCCGTCGATACCGCCGGTCTGGAAGATTCCGACGTCGAGAGCATGACCGGCCGCATGCGGGTGCAGACCGAGGCGGCGGTAACCGAAGCCGATGTGGTGCTGTTCGTGATTGACGGCCGTGCCGGCGTCACCCCGATCGACAAGCATTTCGCCAACTGGCTGCGCAAGCAGAAGACGCCGGTGCTGCTGCTGGCCAACAAATGTGAAGGCGGGGCCGGCAAGACCGGTGTCGGCGAGGCCTATGGCCTGGGCTTTGGCGATCCGCTGCCGGTATCGGCCGAGCATGGCGAGGGGCTGTACGATCTGGCCGTCGCGCTGATGCAGCATATCGGTGGCAATGTCGATGGCGTGCCGGCCGAAGACAGCGACCTGCTCGACGACGTGATGGCCGATATCGACATCGACCCCGATGCCGAGGCGCCGCCGGAAGAAGACAAGCGGCCGATTCAGCTCGCCGTGGTGGGCCGGCCGAATGCCGGCAAGTCGACCCTGATCAACAAGCTGATCGGCAGCGACCGTCTGCTGACCGGGCCGGAGCCGGGCCTGACCCGCGATGCCATCGCCATCAAATGGGAATACGAGGGCCGCGAAATCCGTCTGGTCGATACCGCCGGCATGCGGCGCAAGGCCCGCGTCGACCAGAAGCTGGAAAAGCTGTCGGTCGCCGACTCTTTACGCACCATCCGGCTCGCCCAGGTGGTTGTGCTGGTGCTGGACGGCGCGCTCGGTTTCGACAAGCAGGATCTCACCATTGCCGATCATGTGCTGAGCGAAGGCCGGGCACTGGTTCTGGCGGTGAACAAATGGGATGCCGTCGAGGATCGCGCGCTGACGCTGAAAGAGATCGAGGATCGCCTGGAACGCTCGCTGCCGCAGGCGCGCGGCGTTCCCGTTATCACATTCTCGGCCCTGACCGGCCGTCACCTCGACCGCCTGCTGCCGGCGGTGATGAAGCAGTATGAGCGCTGGAACACCCGTATCCGCACCGCGCCGCTCAACCGCTGGCTCGATGAAGTGACCCAGCGCAATGCGCCGCCGCTGGCCGGTGGGCGCACCGTACGCATCCGCTATGCCACCCAGGTGAAGGCGCGGCCGCCGACGATTGCGCTGTTCGCGCCGCGTGCCGAATACATCCCGGAATCCTATCTGCGCTATCTGATCGGCAGCCTGCGCGAGATTTTCGACCTGCAGGGCGTGCCGATCCGTATGCACCTGCGCAAGGGCAAGAATCCCTTCGTGGACGAAGAAGACTGATCTAGAATCCCCCGCATAGACCGGCGGGAGGATTCGATGGACAGGTGGTTTCGGGCGGCGCTCGATTACATTCCCGATTGGGTTGATTTCCAGGTTCGCGGTTCGGGTCGTACCGGCTGCGTGCTCGCCATCGCCCATCGCGGCAAGCTGGTGTTCCAGCATGCCGTCGGTCATGCCAACGACCTGAAGCAGACGCCGCTGACCCTGCAGCATCGGTTCCGCGTCGCTTCCCATTCCAAGACCTTTACGGCCGCCGGCATCATGAAGCTGCGCGAGCGGCGCAAACTGCGCCTGGACGACTCCATCGGCCAGTATGTCGATGGCCTGCATCCCAAGCTGGCCGCGGCCACACTGCAGCAGTTGCTGTCCCATGGCGCCGGCGTGGTGCGCGATGGCGGCGATACCGGCCACTGGTCCGACACGCGGCCCTTCCGCAATGATGCGGAATTGCGCGCCGACCTGGCGCTGCCGCCGACCATCGAGCCCAACACGCGGTTCAAATATTCCAATCACGGCTACGGCCTGCTCGGCCTGGTGATCGAGGGCATCACCGGCGAGCCTTATGTCGACTGGATGCGGCACGAGATCGTGGCCGCGGCCGGTTTGCGCGAGACCGAGCCCGATTTTCATCGGCGCCGCTGTGCGCCGATGGCCAGCGGCCACAGCAGCAAGCTGCTGCTCGGTCGCCGCGTCATCATTCCCGGCGACAACGATACGCAGGCGCTGGCGCCGGCCACCGGCTTTGTCAGCACGGCGGCCGATCTGGTGCGCTTTTACAGCCAGCTGATGCCGTCGTCGAAAAGCCATCTGCTATCGGTGGCCAGCCGGCGCGAGATGATCCGCCGGCTGTGGCGCGATCCCTACAGCAGCATGGAAACCCATTACGGTCTCGGCATCATCAGCGGCCAGATCGGCGACTGGAGCTGGTTCGGCCATTCCGGCGGTTTTCAGGGTTTCATCACCCGCACCGCCAGCCTGCCGGATCAGGAGATCACGATTTCGGTGCTGAGCAATTCCAGCGACGGTCTGGCCGGACTATGGCTCGATGGCATCGTGCATATCCTGCGCGGCTTCGCCCGCCATGGCGCACCGACACGGCGCACTGCCGACTGGCGCGGGCGCTGGTGGGGCCACTGGGGCGCTACCGATCTGGTGCCGATGGCCAACAAGATCATGGTGGTTAATCCGGTCTTCATGACCCCCTTCATGGATGCCAGCGAACTGACTGTCGAGGGCCGGGACCGCGCGCGCACCACACAGGGCGGCGGCTATGCCAGCTATGGCGAGCCGGCGATGCTCAAGCGGAACGCGCGCGGCAAGGTGAGCGAGGTCTGGATCGCCGGCTGGCGCATGCAGACTGAAGCCAAAGCGGCGCAGGCGATGAGCGCGCTATACGAGCCGAAGGTCACAAAGACAAAGGCGCGCAAGCGCCGCTGAGGCGGCTACGGCTGGCCGTTGCGACCGAACTGCAGGAAACCCGGCCGTTCGCTCAGCCGCTCGTAATAGGCGCTGACGGCCGGGAAGTCCGGTCGCGGCATGGGCGTCCCGAACCAGCGGTTCACCGACAGGCCGATGACGATATCGGCGGCATTGAAGGCGGCGCCCGTCACATAGGCCGCGGTGCGCTGCAGTTGCTGCTCCAGCACTGCGACCTTGGCGGTCCAGTCCGTGATCGAGCGTTCGATCTCGGCCTGGTTGGTGAAGGCGGCGGGATTGCGCACCAGCGCCATGTAGGCATAGCGCCAGGCGCCGTTGAAATCGCCGAGCTGCCAGTCCATCCACATCTCCACCTTGGCGCGGCTGGCGCTGTCGGTCGGCAGCAGGTCGGGGCGGCCATGACGGCCGATCAGGTAGCGTACGATGGCATTCGATTCCCACAGCACCACGTCGCCGTCGCGCAGCACCGGCACCAGGCCATGGGGATTGAGCGCGAGGAAGGCCGGGTCGCGCGTCGAGCGGCCGTCGCCGCCCCAGCTCGCGTCATGGACATAGTCGCGGCCATCCTTCAGGCCGAGTTCGGCGCAGGTCCACAGCACCTTGCGCACATTGATGGAACCGGCTTTACCCAGGATGGTCAGCATGGCGCTCTCGGAACGGCTTGGAAAAAATCGCCGGGACTGTAGCCGAAAATACTTCGGCCGCGACCGAAACATTGCACCCCTGCAATCTGTCATAAGGGGGTGTCGTTATCGTGACAGGAGAGTCGTGTGTTTGCCGGTTTTGAACTATCCGCCCTGGTCTGGATCGCCTTTGTCTTCCTGCTTGCCGGCACGGTGAAGGGCGTGATCGGCCTCGGCCTGCCCAGCATTACCCTGGGCCTGCTCGCCGCCACCATGGACCTGCGCATGGCGATGATCGTGCTGCTGGTGCCCAATCTCGCCACCAATGCCTGGCAGGCGTTTGTCGGCGGGCATTTCCGTGTGCTGCTGCGCCGGCTCTGGCTGTTCCTGCTCGCGGCCACGGTGGCCATCTGGTTCGGCGTCGAAGCGCTCAGCATCATCGATCCGAAATGGCTGAACGCGCTGCTCGGCCTGCTGCTGATCGCCTATGCGCTGCTCGGGCTGCTGCGGCCGCCGGTGGCGCTCAGCGTCCGCCATGAACGCTGGGCCGGACCGCTGGTCGGCCTCGTCAACGGCGTGCTGACCGGGCTCACCGGCTCCTTCGTGGTGCCCGGCGTGCTCTACCTGCAGGCGTTGGGATTGACGCGCGACCAGCTGGTACAGGCGATGGGCCTGTTGTTCATGGCCTCGACGCTGGCGCTCGGCGCAGCCCTTGGCGGCCGCGCCATGCTGGACGCCGACCAGCTGCTGCTGTCGGCGCTGGCCGTGGTGCCGGCGGTGCTGGGGATGGTGACGGGGCAGGCGCTGCGCAGCCGCATGTCGGAAGCCGCCTTCCGCCGCGCCTTCTATATCGCCCTGCTGCTGCTGGGTCTTTATATCGTCGGGCGGTTCATCCTGTGACCCGCCCGACGATCGCGCGCAATCAGAGCGGCTTGTTCAGGTAATGCGCCACTTCCTGCGGGAAGAAGCCGACGCTTTTGACGGCTTCCTTCAGCTTGGCTTCCGACACGCCGAAGCGGTCGGTCCAATATTCGATCTCGCTCTTGTCGGCGACATTCACGCGCTCATGCAGGCGCTTGCGCGTCTTGTCGCCGGCGCCGGCCTGGTCGCCGTTTTTCGCCAGCGAGGGCGTGCTGGCGGTCGGCTGGCTGATCGAGGCCGGATCGCTGGCCGGGAAACTGTCGCGCAGCGCCGCATCCAGCTCCACGTCCTCGTCGCGGTCCTCGCGCTTGGCTTCCTGCATCTGCTCTTTCGAGGGCTTGCTCGACTCAGTCTTCAGTTCCGAAGGATGACGGCTGCTGGCCATGACGGGCCTCCTTTGTGGGATCGCAGGAATAACGGTCCGCAGCCACGGCAGTTCCCGCTGGCGAATCGCGAAAAAGCAGGCGAAGCGCGGGCTTAGGCGGGGCTTATCCATGCTATGCTCCATGCCGGGACTCGCCAAACGCGGAGACGGCTCCATGGCAATCGCGGCAACGATCATGGTGGCGCTGGTGGCGCTGCTGCATGTGTATTTCCTGGTGCTGGAGATGGTGCTGTGGACCAAACCCACCGGCCTGCGCGTTTTCCGCAACACGCCGGAGAAAGCCGAGATCACCCGCGTGCTGGCGGCCAACCAGGGGCTCTATAACGGCTTCCTCGCCGCCGGCCTGATCTGGGGCTTGCTGCATCCCGATCCGATTGCGGCGCGCGAGCTGCTCACCTTCTTCCTCGCCTGCGTCATCGTCGCCGGACTCTACGGTGCCTGGACGGTCAGCCGCCGTATCCTCTATGTGCAGGCCCTGCCGGCGCTGGTGGCGCTGACCCTGGTCTGGCAGGTGATGTGATCTAGACGGCACCCTGCCGGCTCTGCCAGCGGAAGCCGAGCACGGCGCTGAGCAAAAGCGCGGCGCCGCAGGCGGCGATCACCGGCCGCGCGCCGAACCAGGCGAACAGCCAGGCGCTGACCGCCGTCGCCAGCAGCGCGCCGGTCCAGGCGCCGACCAGCTTCAGCCGATAAAGCCGTGCCACCATGCGGCGGTTGGCCTCGGCCTGGATCTGGCTCAGGAAACTCAGGTCGGCCAGCGGCCCGCCGCAGGCGGTGAAGGCGGCGGCCAGCATCAGCCAGCGGATATCGGGCGCCGTCGCCATGGCGCAATAGCCGATGCCGGCCACGATATGCCCGGCCCGCGTCCACCAGGGCGCACGGCGGATTTCCAGGTTGCCGGCCACCAGGCTGCAGGCGATGTTGCCGGCGCCATAGGCCGCCATCACCGCGGCATAGCCGCCCAGGTCGCCCATCGCCTCGCTCTGGATCATCAGCGCCACGCCGAGGATATAGCCGACCTGCCAGGCGCCGTTGCTGACCACATTGGCAACCAGCGCGAACCACACCGGCGGCCGTGCCCGCGCCGCCTGCAGGGCCTCCAGCACCTCGCGCAACGGCCGCGCGGCTTCCGCGGCGGTGGGCAGGGCCTCGGCCGGCTTCACGTCGGGCGGCACGCGCCGGTGCAGCAGAAACGTCGCGGCGGCCGAGGCGAAGAAGCCCAGCGCCGCCGCGGTGAGGATCGCCATCTGCGACAGCACGGTCTGCAGCAGGCCGATCAGCAGCGGCCCGACCACGCGCGACAGCCGGGCGGCGGCATCGATCAGCGCATTCATCGCGTTCAGCAGCGCGCCCTCGCGCGTCAGACGCGGCAGCGCCGCATAGATCACCGGATAGGGCAGCGGCCGCAGCAGTGCCATCAGCAGCACGGTGGGCACGAAGAACCAGGTCGCATCGGGCGCCACCAGCAGCCACAGCGCCGGCAGCAGTACCAGCACCGCGCGCAGCGTGTCGATCACCGTCAGGCTGGAGAATTCCTCGAAGCGGTCCACCAGCAGGCCGCCGAACAGGCTGAGCAGCAGCGACAGCGCCGCCGTGCCCATGATGACCCAGGAGGCATGGGCGCCCACCGCGTCGACGGCGATCCAGGCAATCGAGGCGTCATACACCTGCAGGCCCACCTGGCCGATGCTGGTGCCGAACCAGAGCAGGGCCATGTTGCGGTCGCGCAGGGGGCGGAACAGGCGCATGGAGGCGAAAGAAATGAAAGCGGGGCGAGAGAAAGAAAGAGAAAGAAGCGGAGCGAGAGAAAACCGGGCGAAACAGGCGTTGAATCGGTTGTACGCCTCGGGCCGCGCCGCTTCAACCCGCCGCTGACGTCATTCTGTCGGCGCGCGGCCCGCGGTCGCGCATGATCGTCGCCGCGCGGAACCAATCGATGACAGCATGGTTGTTGGATACCCGAGCCGCAGACGGCTCCACTGTCGCCGGCAGCGACGCACCAGCAACCTGGAGACGCCCCCATGGCCAGACAAGCGACCAAGACCAAAACCGCCAGCACCAAGGCCCGCAGCGGCGCCGCGCGGAAAACGGCCAAGACTGCCAAGTCCGCCAAGTCAGCAGCGTCGCGCGCCAAGAGCGCGACGCGCAAGGCGAGCGCCCGCAAGACGACAGCCGCCCGCAAGACGACAGGCGCCCGCAAGGCCGCGCCGAAATCTGTCGCGCGCCAGTCTGGCGCCAGCAAGTCCGCCGTCACCACCGGCCGCGCCACAGGACGTGCCACCGTGGCGCAGAATGTCAGCAAGCCCTCGCAGCTGCCCTTCACCGCCTCGGCGGCGATGACCAAGGTGGTGAAGGAGATGGTGACCAGCCTGGCCGTGGAGGGCACGCCCGATGACGCCATTGCCCTGCTGAAGGCCGATCACCGCAAGGTGGAGGGCCTGTTCGAGCAATTCGAGCATACCCAGAACAAGGCCGAGAAGGCCGAGCTGGCGGCCAAGATCTGCCTGGAGCTGCGCGTGCATACCCAGGTGGAGGAGGAAATCCTCTATCCGCCGGCCCATAAGGAGATCGAGCACGATCTGGTGGATGAAGCGGTGGTGGAACATGCCGGCGCGAAAGACCTGATCGCGCAGATCGAGGCCGCCGATCCCGCCGATCACCTCTATGATGCGAAGATGAAAGTGCTGAAGGAATACATCAAGCATCATGTGAAGGAAGAGGAAGAGGAGATGTTCCCCAAGCTGAAGGGGCATGACCTCAACCTGCATGCCATGGCCGAACAGATGGGCGCGCGCAAGGCGCAGCTGCTGAAGCAGTTCGCTAGGGCGAAGTAACGGACACAGTCGCCGCCACGGCACGGCGGAAACGGCAAAGCCCCGCGCGCGCGATCGCGCGGGGCTTTTTCGCATTCGGCCGTCAGTCCAGGGTGTCAGTCCAGTTCGGCGGGATCGACGATATCGGATATGCCCAGCAGCGCGGCTGGCGGTTCGGCCTGCAGCCGTGCCGGACGCCGGCGGAAGAACGGCCGCCGGCTGGCGGTGACATCGATGCGGCGGATATCGGCGTTGGCGCCCGGTGCCGGGGTAGAGAGGGCCAGGGCAGCCAGGAGCGGGGCGGTCTGGCGGTTCGACCAGGCGATCCGGTAGGCGGGGCCGGACTGCTGCACCACCACATGGGCCTCGTCGGCGCATGCGGTGGCGGCTTTCACCGCTTCGGCCATCGCCTGGTCGCGGGTGAGATACCCGCCATAGGTTTGGCCCTTCTTGCGGATTCGCCAGACATCGTCTTCCTCGATGACGAAGTAGTAGATCGGCATGGGGCCCTCCCGGGAGCGCGCGTGTTGATTGGCGGCCCTAACGGTGGATGGCATATGCCTGTTCCGTGATCGTTTTTTGAAGCCGAATGTGCCGCGTCTGCCAATGCTGCGGCGCAGCGCGGCGGTACATAACCACGCCGGCCCGAATAAGCCCGTAAACCGCGCCATCATAAACCTGTGACAATCGCTCAGGCTGGTCTGGCTGGGATTGACGCTGGCGCCAGACGGATTTTGAATAGTGGGGCTGCGCGGCTTTTCGGGCCACCATGCGCTCTGCGGGTCAGTAGGATCTGCAGGTCAGTACGATCTGTCCCTTTGCCGACGGGAGATTGTGATGCATGCCCTGATCATCGAAGACCACGATCCGATGGCCAATGTGATCGCTGCCATCCTGACCTCGGCGGGGCATACAGTGGTACGCGCCAGCGACGGGCGCTCCGGCGTGGCGAAGTTCGAGGCGGAACGCTTCGACGTGGTGATCACCGACATCATCATGCCGGATCAGGAGGGCCTGGAAACCATCCGCCAGCTTGTGCAGCGGCAACCGGATGTGCGGATCGTCGCCGTGTCGGGCAGCGGCAACAATGGCGGCATCGATTACCTGCGCATCGCCCGCGAATTCGGCGCGGCGGCCACGTTGCAGAAACCATTCCAGCCGGAAGACCTGCTGCGCCTGGTGCAGATGCAGGAGCGCGGCGTGGTGGCTGCGGCGGATTGAGGCGGCACGAAACAGGTCTTCCATTGCGACGGAAACGACAAAGCCCTGCGTGAGCAATCATGCGGGGCTTTGTCATTTGGACCATCGTGAGTGCATAACTCCGTATTATTCAAATACGAGAAAAATGCGCCTTTCTTGCTTTAATTTAGAATATCTCTCATGGCATCGTAATTTTAAAAGGGGAGGGGTTATGCAGTCATATACTCGGCGAGTAATAGATAGCATTTTACCACTCTCTGTGGCCGATACGTTGCCCAAGGCATTTGAAGAATGGGTATTCACCGGGCATACGGACGATCACGAAGAGCCTTGCGAGACATGCCATCTCTGCGGGCAAGATGGATTGAGGTATCACTTCGAGATATCGAACAAACTTACCTGTCACACCATGATGGTTGGATCGCATTGCATTCTTCAATTCAATGTCGCGGTCTTCCATGGCGGTCGTCGTCTTACATTGGCGGAAGCGAAAAAGAGGCTTGATGAGATCACAAACCAGATGAGACTCGATGCCTGCATTCGTGCTCTCGAGAATCTGGCGAAGATCGAGCAAAATGACATTCTAGAAAATGCACTTAAGTACTATAGAAAGAATAAAAAACTAACTCCCAAACAGGCCTTCGTGGTTTTCTGGCGCCTAACAAAAAATAAAATAGACCACTCTCCCTCCTTCTTTAACATCACCTTGCAGAAAGATCGTTACGTAGCCGATTTGGCGAATATGCCAACCGGTAGAGTGCACTATTTTTGGAGGGCACTGACTGGGGGGCAGAGGAAAAAGGCGGTAGAGCTGGGACATCCACCGCCTAAATAGAAATTTAGGCGGCAATAGTCGCGAGAAACATAATGCCCCCTTCAACGCGCTTTCTAATTGCTCGTAGCTTCGCAAAGCCGTGCTTTCCAGCGGCACCATGTGTCGCTTCGTTAAAGACATTGAATAATTCAATGATGTTGTCGATATCGGCTTCCACGAAACCCGCAAGTTCTGCGGTGTTGATATTTTTCCGGCTCAGTAAATATTGAATTTTTGCACGTCGAGTTGGCTTGTCCTGCTGTGTACGTTGACACATTGGGTCGGCAGCGATGACATCCGTGTCATCGGCCCAAGCTTCCAATATCTCTGTGTAGATTTCCCGGACGCTCGTGCAGAAGTGCCGGGCGGCATCTGGGTTGTCTGGATTAAGAGCGAAGACAGCTCCTTTCCAGCGATCGCGTAGGTCTTCAGAGAATCCGGATAGATACTCAAGAACTCCTGTGTCTTCGATTGGCGTATCTGTGGTGGCGGGCGTTTCATCCAGCAGTGTGCCCATCACCTCAATACTGTTGGCGCTTTCTTGTTCAGAAAGAGCGACAAGATTTGCATGCTCTGATGAAATGGGGCTTTCTTCGCGAACTCGTTCATAGTGATCATGAAGCGAGTAAGTGGACGTCCGGACTGCGCTATACGACACAACAATAGGACGATTTCGGAGAGCGTTAATCTGCTGTTGTAGTCTTTGGCGGTCAGCGCGAATCCCCGCATTATAGATGTTTAATGCGTGATTGTACTTAGCGATTGCCCGAGCTGCGTTCTGATTTGCCTGACGAATTTCGCGGTCGATGGCTTCGTGACGACGGCGTACTTCACGGTTATGGTTTTCTATGATTTGTTTGTTGGCCCGATTTATACGATCAATTTCCTGATTGCGGCGCCGAATCTCTTGATTTTGGCGCTCGATCATCTGTCGGACCATAGCGTTATATTGGGAAGGAGTTAGTTTGCGCGTCATTGGTGCAAGTCCTTCTAAATTCTTTGGTCGCGATACGGACTCTCAGACTAATGGTTGGAGATGTAATTTCTTGAAATTATAATTTCTTAATCTGAGTGTTCAATCTCTCCAAATCCTTCATCACCCAATCCGCGTCGCGCGTGAATGTCGCGTCGTCCATCTCCGGCAGTCTGAACAGTGTGAGGATCACCTCGGCGCCGTCGCCATTGGCGATCACGCGCAGCGGCACATAGATCTGCATGCCCGCCATTCCATTTTGGCTGGGTGTCGTCACCGTATGGTCGAGGATGCCGAAGGGATTGCGCGGGCTGAATACCACCGTCATCAAGCCGGCCTCCTGCTGCGCCACCCAGCGGCCATCGTCGAGCTGGCGCAGGCTGCCGAGCCCGCTGGCCCAGGCGGGCCAGTTGGCCGGATCGGCGAGGAAGGCATAGACCGCCGCCGCCGGCCGGCCGATAGATATACTGAGATGGCGGCACGGCAGGGTGGGCCCCGACGGCGCCGGGCCGGGCAGGGGGACGGGCGGGGTCATGGACGGCTCCCTTGATTTTTACGCATGTTCATTATATGTTCTTTTTCGGGTGTCGTCAAATCCGGATGATGCTCCGTGTCCGGATTTCTGACCGGGCAACCCGGGGAAGCCGGACGAAGCAAAACGAAGCCCGGCGAATGCAAACGAACGCAAACGAAGCCGAACGAAGCCGGCCGAAGGCAAACGAAGCAAAAGGAAGCCCGAGGGAAGCCGGCCGAAGCGGAATAAGCCGGAATAAGACGGAATAAGGCGGAATAAGCACCGGATAAGCCGGAATAAGGATCGGATAAGACGGAATAAGGCGAAACAGACATGCAGGGCGCCGTGATTTTCAGCCGAACCGGGGTGTTCGCCGGGGCAACCTTCGCTTGCCCGGCGGAAGCCGGGCGCTATAGTCCGCCCCCATGATCGCCCCCGTTAACATATCCGGTCTTAACAGTCTGGGCCTGCCCGGCGCGCCGTCGCAAACCCGCGTGGTGGTGGCCATGTCGGGCGGGGTGGATTCCTCCGTGGTCGCCGGCCTGCTCAAGCGCGAAGGCTACGATGTCATCGGCATCACACTGCAGCTCTACGACCATGGCGCGGCGCTGGCCAAGAAAGGCGCCTGCTGCGCCGGCCAGGATATCCACGATGCGCGCCAGGTGGCCGAGCGACTGGGCATTCCGCATTACGTGCTGGATTACGAAAGCCGCTTCCGCCAGTCGGTGATGGACGAATTCGCCGACAGTTACGTGAATGGCGAAACGCCGATCCCCTGCATCCGCTGCAACCAGCGCGTCAAGTTCCGCGACCTGCTGGAGACCGCGCGCGATCTCGGCGCCGCGGCGCTGGCCACCGGGCATTATGTGAAGCGCGCTCTTGGTGCAGACGGCCAGGCTGAATTACACAGGGGCCGCGATCCGCGCCGCGACCAGAGCTATTTCCTCTACACCACCACCCAGGCGCAGCTCGACTATCTGCGCTTCCCGCTCGGCGATCTGGAAAAGCCCGCCGTGCGCAAGCTGGCGGAAGAGTTCGGGCTGATCGTGGCCGACAAGCCGGACAGCCAGGATATCTGCTTCGTGCCCAATGGCGATTACGCCAGCGTCGTGGCGAAGCTGCGCCCCGAAGCGGCCGAGCCGGGCGAGATCGTCGATCCCGAGGGCCGCGTGCTCGGCCGTCACGAGGGCATCATCCATTTCACCGTCGGCCAGCGCAAAGGCATCGGCATCGCCGGCCCGGAGCCGCTCTATGTTCTGCGCATCGATGCGCCGAAGCGCCGCGTCGTCGTCGGGCCGAAAGCGGCGCTGGCGCGCAGCCATGTCATGCTGCGCGAACTCAACTGGCTCGGCGGCGCCATCCCGGCCGAGGGGCTGGAGGTCAGCGTGAAGCTGCGTTCGGCGCAGCCGGCGGTGGCGGCGACGATCTTCGCGGCCGGCGAGGGAACCGCCCGGCTGGAGCTGGCCATGGCCGAATTCGGCGTCGCGCCCGGCCAGGCCGGGGTGGTCTATGCCGGCGACCGCCTGCTCGGCGGCGGCTGGATCGCACGGGCGGCGGCAGGCGAATTAGCGGCCTGAAATCAGGGGCTTGCGGCGCGCTTGACAGATCGGGGCCGGTTCCGTATTCCATGCGCCTCCGCGCCGGCTTTTACCGGTGCGGGCCCGGATGTGGCTGGATAGCTCAGTTGGTAGAGCAAGGGACTCATAAGCCCTGGGTCGGCGGTTCAAATCCGCCTCCAGCCACCATCCCGCCTCTTATAATCCCCGCACCATGCCGCCATCGACCCGCAGTTTCACGCCGGTGATATAGCCGGCGCGCGCGCTGGCCAGGAAGGCCACCGCATCGGCGAATTCCTCGGGCCGGCCATAGCGGCCCGTCGGAATCGTCGCCTGCGAGGCCTTGGCGATCTCCTCGCGGCTCTTGCCCTGCCTGGTGGCCGCGGCACCGTCGAGCTGGTCGACGCGGTCGGTATGGATGCGGCCGGGCAGCACCAGGTTCACCGTCACGCCGCTGGCCGCCACTTCGGCGGCCAGGGTCTTCGACCAGCCCAGCACCGCCATGCGTAAGGCGTTCGACAGCGCCAGATTCGGGATCGGCTGCTCGATGCCGGATGAGGCAATGGTGATGATGCGGCCGAAGCCGCGCGCCTGCATCGGCGGCAGCAGCCGGTTGCTCAGGTGAAACAGATGTCCGGCCATGGCGGTGAACTGCTGCTGCCACAGCTCCAGCGCCATGCCGGCGGCCCCACCCGGCGGCGGCCCGCCGGAATTGTTGACCAGGATATCGACGCCATCGGGCAGCATCGCCTCCGCCAGCGCATCGACCGAGGCGCGGTCGGCGAGGTCCAGCGGTTTTGCCGAGAGCCGCGCTGCGACTTCGGGCGACTCTTGCGCGATCCAGGCCTGGGTATCGGCCAGCGTGCGGGCGGCGGCGATGACACTGGCGCCTTCGCGGGCCAGCACGCGGGCGACGGCGGCGCCCAGGCCGCGGCTGGCGCCCAGCACCAGCGCGCGTTTGCCGGTGAGTCCCAGATCCATCAGCCGATCTCCTGCAGGCGCTTGGCTTGCCGCGCGATCATGGTCTCGATCTCCGCGATGTCCGCAGGCGAGAGCTTCGGACCGGGCTTGCGCAGGGCGGCAGAGGCAATCACGCCGCGCTTCTGCAAAACGTATTTCCTGATGGCAAGACCAGGGCCGGGCTGCTGCTCGTAACGCGCCAGCGGCAGATAGGCGTCGAAGATGTCGCGCGCGCGGCCCGGATCGTTCTGCTGGTAGGCGCGCACCACGCCCACCATCATTTCCGGATAGGCGAAGCCGGTCATGGCGCCATCGGCGCCGCGCTCCATCTCCTCGGGCAGGAACAGCCCGCCATTGCCGACCAGGATGCTGACGCGCCGCAGGTCTTTCATGGCGCGCAGGGCCGAGAGTTTGGCCAGGCCCGGCCAGTCCTCGTGCTTCAGCATCACGCAGGAGGGCAGCGCCTTGATGATGCGGGCGATCACCCCGGGTGACATATGCACATTGGTCGATTGCGGGAAGTCCTGCACCACGAAGGGCACGGCGCTGCCGATGGCCTCGACCGCATGCTCGTAATAGGTGACGATCTGATCGTCGGTCTTCAGCGTACCGGGCGGTGCGATCATCACGCCGGCGGCGCCATCGTCCATCACGGCTTTGGTCAGTTCGGCCATCGAGGCAAAGCCGGGGCTGGACGCGCCCACCACCACCGGCACCTTGCCATTGAGCCGTTTCAGGACTCTTTGGACGAAGCTGCGCGATTCCGTCAGCGTCAGTTTCGGCGCTTCGCCCATCATGCCCAGCAGGGTGAAGCCGGTGACGCCCTGCGCCATGTAGAAATCGACCATGCGGTCGGTGCTGTCCAGGTCCAGTGCGCCGCTGTCGGTAAACGGCGTGACCGAGATGATGTAGACGCCCTTGGCGGTTTCGTCGAGTTTGGCCATGAAGTCCTCGTTAGGCGAGCGGTTATGTTTGGAGCAGTTTGCCCGGGTTGAGAATATTGCGGCTGTCGAACAGCGCCTTGATGTCATGCATCATCTGCAGCGCAACAGCGGGCTTGTAGCGCGGCAGCTCGTCGCGGCGGAGCTGGCCGACGCCATGCTCGGCGCTGATGCTGCCGCGATAGCGCTCGACCAGGTCATGCACCACGGCATTGAGCGGTCCGGTGAGGGCGTAGAAGTCGTCGTCGTTCATATGCGGCGCGCGCTGCAGGTTGTAATGCAGGTTGCCGTCGCCCAGATGGCCGAAGACCAGAAAATTAAGACCGGGGAAGGCGGCTTCGACGGCGGTTTCACACTCATCCATGAAGGCGGCAAGCCTTCCGATGGGCAGCGCGATATCATGCTTGATGGTCTTGCCGGCCCGCACCTGCGCTTCCGAGATGCCTTCGCGCAGGCGCCACAGGGTTTTTGCCTGTTCCTGGCTCTGGGCGATCACCGCATCCGTGGCCTCGCCGGCCTCGACCGCCTCGGCCAGGACGCTTTCCAGCAGGCCGCCAAGATCGGCGGATGCATCGGCATCGCTCAACTCGGCCAGAACCACGGCCGGCGGGACGGCTGCAAAGGGCGATACGGTCCCGGTCACATGCTGCAGCACCAGATCCAGGCAGTTGCGGGTCATGAATTCAAAGGCGGCCAGGCGGTCGCCGGCGCGTGCGCCCAGCCGCACGAAGAGCTTGAGTGCGGCATCGCGATCAGGCAGGGCGACCATGGCGGTGGCGCGCGTCGCGGGGGCGGCATAGAGCTTCAGCACAGCCGCCGTGATGACCCCCAGCGTGCCTTCCGAACCGATGAACAGGTCGCGCAGGTCATAGCCGGTATTGTCCTTGCGCAACCCGCGCAGCCCGTCCCAGATGCGGCCATCGGCCAGCACCACTTCCAGCCCCAGCGCCAGTTCGCGGGTGTTGCCGTAGCGCAGCACGGCGATGCCGCCGGCATTGGTGGCAAGGTTGCCGCCGATGGTGCAACTGCCTTCGGCGCCCAGGCTCAACGGGAAGAACCGTCCGGCTTCGCGCGCCGCGGCCTGGATATTGGCAAGGATGCAGCCGGCATCCACCGTGATGGTGTTGCCGACCGGATCGATCTCACGGATTCTGTTGAGCCGGCCCAGGCTGAGGATCACCTGCCGGCCGCTGTCGTCCGGCGTGGCGCCGCCGGCCATGCCGGTATTGCCGCCCTGTGGGATAACGGAAACGCGCGCCTCGTTGCAGCAGCGCAGCACGGCCGCGACTTCCGCGGTATCGGCCGGCCGCACCACCGCCAGGGCGCGGCCGCGATATTTCTTCAGCCAATCGACAACATAAGCCGCCTGATCGGCATCTGCGGTCAGCACATGGGCCGGACCGACGATACCTTTCAGTTGAGCCAGAAATGCCGCGTCGCTCATGTCTTGCGGGCCTGCCATTCGGCCACGGTCATGCGCGGAATCTCGAACCGGTCACGGGTGCGGGTGTACCAGCCGGCGCCGTGCATGCGGCCGACCAGATCGAGAGCATCGGGATCGACATGCAGCTTGTCGTCGATGGCGCCATCGGCGATATGCAGATGCACGATCTCGCCCGTCACCAGGCTGCGGTTATAGGGCAGTGCCTGCGTGGCAAAGAGCCGGCATTCGAAGCTGACCGGCGACTCTGCGATGCCCGGCACGGCGATCTGTTTGGAGTCGCGCGGCGTGAAGCCGGCAGCCTCGAATTCGCTGACGCCTTCGGGAAAATCGATGGCACTGGCCACCATGGCTTCCGCGATGGCATGGCTGACCAGGTTCACCACGAATTCGCCGCGTTCAATGATGTTGCGCGCCGTATCCTTGTGCGGCTTGCCGTCGTCGCGCTTGCTGCCCTCGATACCGATCACCAGCAGTGGCGGTGCATTGCTGAAGACATTGAAGAAACTGAACGGTGCGGCATTGGTGCCGCCGTCGGCATTCAGCGTGGATACCAGCGCGATCGGGCGCGGCATCACCGTACTGACCAGCAGCTTGTAGATGCGGTCGGGCGAGAGATCGGCGGCGGCGATGTCCATGCCGGCTTACCAGCCCAGACGCACGCGGCCGAGCGCCATGGTGGTGGCGGCCTGGGTGGGCTCGATCACCGGAATGCCGAGCGCATCCTGCAGCGGGTCGCGGAACACCGCCATGCCGGCGCAGCCCATCACGATGGTATTGGCCTGGCGTTCATCGCGCAGGCGCTTACCGGTATCGATCATGCGTTTCAGCGTGCGTTCGCGATCCGAAAGTTCGGCCACGGTCAGGCCGATGGCCATCTCGCCGGCGAGACGATCCGTGATCCCCATGGCGCCCCAAAGCCGCAGATGGCGCGGGATCGAACCATCGAGAATGGCGATGACGCCGAATTTATGGCCCATGGTCATGGCGGTGAGCGCGCCGCTTTCGGCGATGCCGAGCACTGGCTTGCTGACCGTTTCGCGCACCACATGCATGCCGGGATCGCTGAAACAGGCGATGACGAAGGCGCTGGCTTCGGCTTCCAGCGACTTGGCGAGGCGCGCCAGCGGCAGCGCCACGGACTCCACATCATGCTGGGTCTGGATGCCGGCGGGGCCTTCCTTCAGCGTCAGGCTGCGGATGGCCGGACCGCCGCTGATGCGCAGCGGTTCCAGCGCGGCATCGATGCCGGCGGTGACCGCTTCGTTCGAGTTGGGATTGATCACAATGATGGTGGGCGTCATCGCAGGTCCTCGCAGAAGTCATCGTCAGTCTATGCCAGCCCGGGGCTCCTGTGGGTGGCATGGTCCTTGCGTATTTGTCGCGCGCCCTTAACGCAATGTTATGGGCAGGGCTGATTTTAGGGCATCATGCGATGGCCATAAGAAAATCAGGTCACGGGAGGCCGGTATGTCGTTGAATCTTCGTCAGATCGAGGTGTTTCGCGCGGTGATGAGCACCGGATCGATCAGTGGGGCCTCCAAAGTACTGCATGTGTCGCAGCCTGCCGTCAGCCGTCTGCTGTCCTATACCGAGACCCGGGTCGGTTTTCCGCTGTTCGAACGCATCAAGGGACGGCTCTATGCAACCCCTGAGGCGAAACGCCTGTTCCGCGAGGTCGATCATGTCTACCTCGGCGTGCAGCGGGTGAACGAAGTCGCGCATTCGCTGGCCGAGCGGCGACAGGGCGTGCTGCATGTCGTCTCCAGCCCAAGTATCGGCCATGTGCTGATTCCACAGGCAATCGCCACGCTCTGCGCGCAATACACCGATGCGAAAGTGACCTTCAATTTCCTCAATTACGCGCCGCTGCAGGACCGCCTGCTGAACCACCAGGCCGATATCGGCGTGATCAGCACGCCGATCGAGCATCCCAATCTGGAGACCAAACCGCTGGGCCAGAGCCCGGTCTGCTGCGTCTGCCCGGAAGATCACCCGCTGACGCAGAAGGCCATGCTGACTCTGGCCGACCTGCAGGATTATCCGCTGGTCGCCTATGACCGCGAGACGCCGTATGGCCGCATGGTGGCGCAGATGTATCATCGCGCCGGTTTGCCGCTGAAAACCACCATCGAGGTCGGGTCGCCGCAAAGCGCCTGCGCGCTGGTGCAGGCGGGGGCGGGCATCGCGCTGATCGACGAATTCTCGCTGCACAACTGGCCAAACGGCCATCTGGTGATGCGCCCGGTGGTCGACGCGCCGGTGATGATGGCGAACCTGGCCTTCCTGCGCTTCGAGCCGATGTCGCAGCTGGCGCAATCCTTTGTCAAAATCCTGCGCAAGCTGATGGCCGTGAACGGATTTTCGCTGCAGGACGAACTGCCGGAACGAGCCGTCCGGCACTGACGCGGGGTGCGCTTCTGGGCCCATAACATCGTGTTAAGGGCGGATGACAAACCGGCATGAGACATTCTGGTGCTGCATTGCGAGAATTTCGCTTCCGGAGCGCTGAATCGTCTATCCAGCTTTTGAGTGGGGCGCATGAGTGATTTCGATCTGGTGGTGCGCAATGGCCGCGTCGCCACCGCGAGCGATGTATTCGAAGCTGATATTGGCGTGCGCGACGGCGTGATTGCCGCCGTGGGAAAAGGGCTCGGGCCCGGCAAGCGCGAGATCGACGCCGCCGGTCGCTGGGTGTTGCCCGGTGGCATCGACAGTCACTGCCATGTGGAGCAGCTGTCGGGCATGGGCGTCATGTGCGCCGACGATTTCTATTCCGCCACGGTCTCGGCCGCCTTTGGCGGCACCACCACCATCATTCCCTTCGCCGCCCAGCACCGCGAGATGAAAATCCCCGAGGTGGTGGCCGATTACGGCCGGCTGGCGCGCGAGAAGGCGGTGATCGATTACGGCTTCCATCTGATCCTGGCCAATCCCGACGATACGGCGCTGCAGACCGACCTGCCGCAGGCGATCCGCGACGGCATCACCTCGCTCAAGGTCTATATGACCTATGACAAGCTGCGGCTGGACGATCACCAGCTGCTGGATGTGCTGTCGGTGGCGGCGCGCGAGCAGGCACTGGTGATGGTGCATGCCGAGAATCACGACATGATCCGCTGGCTGGCCCATCGCCTGCTGGAGCAGGGCCACACGGCACCGAAATTCCATGCCGTCGCCCATGACCCGATTGCCGAGAGCGAGGCGACCAACCGCGCCATCGCGCTGTCGCGCCTGTTGGGCGTACCGCTGCTGATCGTGCATGTCTCCGCCCAGGAGGCGATCAATACCATCCGGCGCGCCAAGACGCGCGGCGCGGCCGTCTATGCCGAAACCTGCCCGCAATATCTGTTCCTGACCGCCGAGGACCTGGATCGTCAGGGCCTGGATGGCGCCATGTTCTGCTGCTCGCCGCCGCCGCGCGACAAGGAATCGCAGGAAGCGGTCTGGGCCGGCATGAAGGACGGGACGCTGCTGACCTATTCTTCGGATCACGCGCCCTATCGTTTTGACAAGAGCGGCAAGCTGCCCAAGGGCGATGCCACCACCTTCAAGGAAATGGCCAATGGTGTGCCCGGCATCGAGCTGCGCCTGCCGCTGCTGTTCTCGGAAGGCGTCATGGCCGGCCGCATCACCATTCAGGAATTCGTGGCGCTGACTGCCACCAACCATGCCGCCATGTATGGCCTCACGGGCCGCAAGGGCGTGATCGCTGTCGGCGCGGATGCGGATATCGGCATCTGGAACCCGGAACGCGAAATCACCGTGACGGCATCAATGCTGCACGACAATGTCGGCTACACGCCCTATGAGGGCCGTCAGTTGAAGGGCTGGCCCGAGATCGTGATCAGCCGCGGCCGCGTGGTGGTCGAGAACAACACACTGAATGCCGAGCGCGGCTCCGGCCAGTTCCTGAAGCGCAAGCCCTCCGACATGCTGGCCAACCCGACCGGCATCTCGGCCGCTGTCGCGCGCCAGATGCTGCGCAGCCTGGTGGGCATGCCATGAGCGGCCTGAAACGCCCTTACGGCATTGCCGTCGCCCAGCTCGGGCCGATCAATCTGGCCGACAGTCGGGCGGCCGTGGTCAAGCGCCTGATCGCGCTGCTGCGCGAAGCCCATGGCCGCGGCGCGAAATTCGTGGTCTTCCCCGAACTGGCGCTCACGACGTTCTTCCCGCGCTACTGGATGAGCGAAGACGAAGCGGTCGAGCGTTTCTTCGAACGCAGCATGCCTGGCCCGGAAACCAAACCGCTGTTCGATCTGGCCGCTGAATTCAAGATCGGTTTCTACCTCGGCTATGCCGAGATCACGCCGGACGGCCGCCGCTTCAACACCGCGATCCTGACCGACGAGAACGCCAAGATCGTCGGGCGCTACCGCAAGATCCATCTGCCCGGGCATTCGCATCATATCGAGACCGCGCCGTTCCAGCATCTGGAGAAGAAGTTCTTCGAGGTCGGCAACGAGGGCTTCAAGGTCTGGGAAACGCTGGGCGCCCGCATCGGCATGTGCATCTGCAACGACCGCCGCTGGGCCGAGACTTATCGCGTGATGGGCCTGCAGAGCGCCGAGATCGTGGCGCTGGGCTACAACACCCCGAGCTGGAACATCCACTGGTCCGAGCCGCCGCATCTGCGCATGTTCCATCACCTGCTCTCCTTGCAGGGCAATGCCTACCAGAACGGCATCTGGGTGGCGGCAGCGGCCAAATGCGGCAAGGAAGACGGTTTCCACATGATCGGCGGTTCGGCCATCGTGTCGCCCACCGGCGAGATCACGGCGTTCGCGCAGAGCGAGGAAGACGAGCTGATCTTCACCAATGCGGATCTCAGCATCGGCGAGACCTTCCGCGAGCATGTGTTCAACTTCGCCAAACACCGCCGGCCCGAGCATTACAGCCTGATCATCGAGCGCACCGGCGCCGGCGCGCCGCTCGGCACGGCACCGGACTGAAACTTGCAAGGACCAGTTCACGCTTTCCATCCATCATCCAACAAGGGGGTTGTCATGACGTATCGCATATTGAACCGGGGGCTCGTCGCCGCCGTTGCCGTGGCCTTTGCCACCCTGAGCCTGCCGGCTCTGGCCCAGACGCTGAAGACCGGCATCGATGCCACCTTCGCCCCGCATGCCATGGCCAAGCTGGGCGGCGGCCTGCAGGGCTTCAACATCGATCTCGGCGAAGAGCTGGCCAAGAAGCTGGGCAAGAAGATCGATATCGAGGGTACGGAATTCTCCGCTCTGATCCCCGGCCTGAATGCCAAGAAGTATGACTTCGTGATCGCGCCGGTGACGGTGACGCCCGAGCGTTCTAAGAACATGCTGTTCAGCGACGGCTATCTCAATACCGACTATGGCTTCGTGCAGAAGAAGAGCACGCCCGACATCAAGACGGTGGAAGACCTCAAGGGCAAGACCATCACCGTCAACAAGGGTTCGGCCTACGAAAACTGGGCGCGTGACAATGCCGAGAAGCTTGGCTTCAAGTATGACGTCTTCGGTACCAATGCCGATGCCGTGCAGGCGGTGCTGGCCGGTCGCGCCGATGCCAACATGTCGGGCAACACCTCCAGCGCCTGGTCGGCCAAGCAGAATCCCGACCTAAAGGCCACGCTGGTGATCTCCACCGGCCTGGTCTGGGCGATGGCCTTCCGCCTGGACGACAAGGCGCTGCGCAACGAGCTCTCCATGGCCATCAAGTGCATGAAGCAGGATGGCAGCCTGGCCAAGATCGTCGAGAAGTGGCTGGGCGAGAAGCCGAAGCCGGGTTCGGCTGCCGCCACCATCACGGCCGGCTTCGGTGTGCCGGGCATGGAAGGCTACGATCCGACGGAAACCCCGCTGAAGTGCTCGTAAGCATTTGCTGGCAAGGTAAATGAGTCCGTCACCGATCCTGGAGCTCGTAGGCCTGCACAAGGCCTACGGCTCCCTCGATGTCCTGCGTGGGATCGATCTGCGGATCTGGCCCGGTGAGATGGTTTGCGTCATCGGGCCGTCCGGTTCGGGCAAGAGCAGCATGCTGCGCTGCTGCAACCGGCTGGAAGAGTCGACGGGCGGGCAGGTGGTGGTCGATGGCATCGACATCACCCGCACCGATGTCGATATCAACCAGGTGCGCCAGCATATCGGCATGGTGTTCCAGAGCTTCAATCTCTATCCGCATCTGACAGCGCTGGGCAATGTCGCGCTGGCGCTGCGCAAGGTGCAGGGCAAGTCGAAGGCCGAGGCCGAGACGCTTGCCATGGCGGCGCTGGAGCGTGTCGGTCTGGCCGACAAGGCCAGGGTGCATCCGGCGCAGCTTTCGGGCGGCCAGCAGCAGCGCGTCGGCATCGCGCGTGCCATCGTGCTGCAGCCCAAGCTGATCCTGTTCGATGAACCAACCAGCGCGCTCGACCCGGAAACCGTGGGCGAGGTGCTCAAGGTGATGCGCCAGCTGCGCGAAGCCGGCATGACCATGCTGGTGGTCACTCACGAAATGGGGTTTGCCCGCGCGGCGGCCGATCGCGTCATCTTCATGGATGGCGGCGTGATTGTGGAGCAGGGGCCGCCGGCCGAGGTTTTCGGCGCGCCGCAGCACGAGCGTACCAAGGCTTTCCTGTCGCGCTATAACGGCGCCGCCGAATGAGCCTTCGGCCATGACCGATCTCGAACGGTTCATCCATACCTTCTTCAATCTGGAGGTGGCGGCGAAATACTGGCCCGATCTGCTGAAAGGTCTGGGTGTCACCGCCGGTGTCGGCGTGCTGGTTGCCATCAGCGGCCTGGCCTTCGGCGTGGTGCTGGCGGTGCTGCGCGCTCTGCAGATCCGGCCGCTGTCGCTGCTGATCATCGCCTTTGCCGATATCATGCGGGCCCTGCCGCCGCTGGTGCTGATGATCATCTTCTTCTTTGCCTTTCCGCTGATCGGCATGCCGATGAACGCCTTTGCCACGGTCTGGCTGGCGCTGTCGCTGGTGCTGGCCGCCTATGCCGAGGAAAGCATCTGGGGCGGCATCCTGGCGTTGCCGCGCGGCCAGTCGGAAGCGGCGCGCTCCACCGGTCTCACCTGGTGGCACACCATGACGGCGGTGATCCTGCCGCAGGCCTTCCGCATCGCCGTGCCGCCGCTGACCAACCGCGTGATCGCGATCAGCAAGAATGTGGCGCTCGGCTCGGTGGTGGCGCTGAACGAGGTACTGAACGAGGCGCAGTCGGCCAGCAGCAATTCGGGCAATCCCACGCCGCTGACCATGGCGGCGGCGGCCTATCTGCTGCTGTTCATTCCGATCCTCTATGCGGCGCGGCGGCTGGAAACCCGCTGGCAGTGGAAAGTCTGAGGCACGCACCATGGACGCACTGCTGCGCAACTTCTTCAATATCGACGTCTTCATCCAGGTCTTTCCCTATCTGCTGCAGGGCCTGTTCACCACGCTGTGGCTGTCGGCGCTGGTGATTCCGCTCGGCCTGATCGGCGGTCTGGCGGTGGCGCTGATCGGCACCCAGAGCGAAAGCCGGCTGGTGCGGTTCCTGGTGGCCGCCTATGTCGATGTGTTCCGCGCGCTGCCGCCGCTGGTGCTGCTGATCTTCATCTATTTCGGCACGCCCTTCCTCGGCCTCGACATCCCCAAGCTGCTGGCGGTGGCGCTCGGCTTCCTGCTCAACAATTCGAGCTATTACGGCGAGGTCTTCCGCGCCGGCCTGCTCAGCGTGCCGCAGGGCCAGATGGAAGCGGCGCGCTCCACCGGTCTGAGCCGGATGCAGGCGCTGGCCTATGTGATCGTGCCGCAGGCGACGCGCAACGTGCTGCCCGATCTGGTCGGCAACAGCATCGAGGTGGTGAAGCTGACCACCATCGCCAGCGTGGTGGCGCTGCCCGAACTGCTGCGGGTGGCGCGCGATGCACAGGCCCTGCTGTTCAATCCGTCGCCGGTGGTGCTGGCGGCGCTGATCTACCTGGCGATCCTGTGGCCGCTGGTGCGCTGGCTCAGCCGGCTGGAGCACAAGAATATGGTGGCGCGCTGAAGCCTGCGGCTCTTGCCGGTGCGCCGGTTCCCGGCTAAGCAGGCAGCCAACGTCTTGCCTACCATTCCGGGAGAAACCGCATGACCAAGCTTCGGATCACGGCCGGTGATTTCGTCTTCGGCGCCAAGTTCGAGGAAGAAGCCGCGCCCAAGACCTGCGCGAAATTCCGCAGCCTGCTGCCCTATAACGAGAAGATCATCCATGTGCGGTGGAGCGGCGAGGGCTGCTGGATCCCGCTCGGCGATCTCGACCTCGGCCTCGGCTACGAAAACCACACCAGCTATCCGGCGCCGGGCCAGATCATCCTGTATCCGGGCGGGATCAGCGAGACCGAGATTCTGCTGGCCTATGGCGGCGTGCATTTCGCCTCCAAGATGGGCCAGCTGGCTGGCAACCATTTCATCACCATCACCGAGGGGCTGGAGAACCTGATGCCGCTCGGCAAGTCGGTGCTGTGGAAGGGCGCCCAGTCGATCCGCTTCGAACTGGCCTGAACCAGCCGGCACGGATTTCACAGGCAGGGCCGCGGAATACCGCGGCCCTTTCGCTTTCTGCCTTGGTTTATCGCCACTTGGCAGGTTGCCGTTTTCCAACCTGCCGAAACGGTATGCATCTTGCTTAGTATTGGGGCGGGCGCGCCGTGGAAGGCGCGCGGTGGGATGGATTTGTGGCTGGCGTACGCATTCTTCTGATCGACGAGGACCCGGAACGCGCGGTGGTTCTGGCCGAGGCCCTGCAGGGCCAGGGCTACGACCTCGTGGCGCAGCTGGCCCCGCGCGACCTGAGCGCAAAACGGGTGCAGGAGATTGCGCCCGACGTGATCATCGTCGACATGGAATCGCCCAGCCGCGACACCATCGAAAGCATGCGCCAGATCAACGCCGACCAGCCGCGGCCGATCGTGATGTTCGTCGACCAGTCCGACGAGACCATGATCAATCAGGCCATGCAGGCCGGGGTTTCGGCCTACATCATCGATGGCCTGAACGTGAACCGGGTGAAGCCCATCCTTGATGTGGCGATTGCCCGCTTCCGTGAATTCCAGGCGCTGCGCGACGAGTTGAAAAAGACCAAGGCGACGCTCAACGAGCGCAAGACCATCGAACGGGCCAAGGGCATGCTGATGAAGGAGCGTGGCCTGAGCGAAGAGGACGCCTATGCGGCCCTGCGCAAGCTGGCTATGGACCGCCAGCAAAGGCTGGCCGATGTGGCCGAAACCCTGCTGGCTTTCGCCGATCTCCTGAAAAGCAAATAGGGCAGTCCGGCTGCCCTTTTGCGCAGCACTACAGGGCAGTCGCCCGATTTATGTGCAGTGCAGCAATCGCAACCCGACTCGGCCATCCGGTCTATATCCTTGAAAAGCCGATAAAATCCGCACGGACCGGGACTGGCATGCTTCATGCTTTGTTAAACGTGACTTCCGGCTGCAATGGCGCAGTCGGTCCATAGTTCCGACCTCCCAGCCAAGGCCTCCCCAGGCAAACGCTGATCGGTCGCGAAACGGACAATGGCGTCCGGCAATGCGGTCCCGCAAGGGGCCTCGATTGTCGGGCGCTTTTTTTATGGCCGCGGACAGGGCGCGGGACACAAAAGGAGGGGTTCTACATGGTTGCGAAGTCCAAGGGTTTTAATCGTCGTCAGCTGTTCAAGGGCGCCACGGGTGCTGCGGCATTGATGGCAGCGGCCCGTATTCAGTTCCCCGGCGGCGCGTTCGCGCAGGCCGCCGGCCCGGAAGTGAAGGGCACCAAGCTCGGCTATATCGCGCTGACGGACTCGTCGCCGCTGATCATCGCCAAGGAGAAGGGCATCTTCGCCAAGTATGGCCTACCTGACATGGTGATCGACAAGCAGGCTTCCTGGGGCGCGACGCGCGACAATATCGAGCTGGGCGAGGCCGGCGGCGGCATCACCGGCGCGCATATCCTGACGCCGATGCCCTATCTGATGGCCGCGGGCAAGATCACCAAGTCCAAGATTCCGATGGCGATGCTGGCGCGCCTGAACACCAACGGCCAGGCGATCTCGGTGTCGAAGGCCTATGCCGACCTCAAGGTGACCTCCGACGCCAAGGCGCTCGGCGTCGCCTTCCGCAAGGCCAAAGCCGAAGGCAAGGACATCAAGTGTGCGATGACCTTCCCGGGCGGCACCCATGACATGTGGATCCGTTACTGGCTTGCCGCCAACGGCATCGATCCGGAGAAGGATGTCTCGACCATCACCGTGCCGCCTCCGCAGATGGTGGCGAATATGAAGGTCAATACCATGGAAGCCTTCTGCGTCGGCGAGCCCTGGCCGTCGCAGCTGGTCAATCAGGATATCGGCTATACCGCGCTCACCACCGGCGAACTGTGGAAGGACCATCCGGAGAAATCGCTCAGTCTGCGCGCCGACTGGGTGGAGAAGAACCCGAAGGCGGCCAAGGCCATCCTGATGGCGACACTGGAAGCCCAGCAGTGGTGCGACAAGACCGAGAACAAGGCCGAGCTGTGCAAGATCGTCGGTGGTCGCGATTGGTTCAAGGTGCCGGTGGAAGACATCCTCGATCGCCAGACCGGCAAGATCGATTACGGCAACGGCCGCAAGGTGACCGTGGGTCCGGAAAGCCCGCTGGTGATGAAGTTCTGGCGCGACTTCGCGTCCTATCCGTTCCAGAGCCATGAGCTTTGGTTCATCACCGAGAATATCCGCTGGGGCTACCTGCCCGGCGATACGGATGCCAAGGCGCTGATCGGCCAGGTCAACCGCGAAGACCTGTGGCGCGATGCGGCCAAGACACTGGGTGTGGCCGCGGCCGACATTCCGGCCTCGACCTCGCGCGGCAAGGAAACCTTCTTCGACGGCAAGGTCTTCGATCCGGCCGATCCGGCTGGGTATCTGAAGAGCCTCGCCATCACCCGCGTCTGAACTCCAGGGTGATCTGATGTCTGCTCACGACAAGGAGCTGTCCATGGCCATCAAGACCGATGTGCTGAGCAAGGCGGAACTGGGGGGCGGCGAGAGTATTCTCGCCGCCCTGTATCCGCGTGTGCTGAGCGGCCTGCATTTCATCGCCACACGCGTTCTGCCGCCGCTGCTGTTCCTTGCGCTGCTTGGCGTCATCTGGGAAGTCGCCTGTTCCGGCCCGAAGGCCACACTGCCGCCGCCGTCCAAAGTGGTGGCCGATACCTGGGAGCTGATCATTGATCCCTTCTTCGACAAGGGCGGCCTCAACAAGGGCATGTTCTGGCATCTGGCTTCCAGCCTGAAGCGTGTCGCCATCGGCTTCTCGTTGGCGGCGGTCGCCGGTATTGCACTGGGCGTGCTGATCGGCCAGTCGACGCTGGCTTTCCGCGGCCTCGATCCGATCTTCCAGGTTCTGCGTACCGTGCCGCCGCTGGCTTGGCTGCCGCTGTCGCTGGCGGCCTTCCGCCATGCGGATCCTTCGGCCATCTTCGTCATCACCATCACGGCGATCTGGCCGATCATCCTCAATACCGCGGTCGGCATCCGCAATATTCCGCAGGATTACCGCAATGTGTCGCGGGTGCTGCGGCTCAACGGTCTTGAATTCTTCTACAAGATCATGCTGCCGGCCACCGTGCCGTTCATGTTCACCGGCCTGAAGATCGGCATCGGTCTCAGCTGGCTCGCCATCGTGGCCGCGGAAATGCTGATCGGCGGCGTCGGGATCGGCTTCTTCATCTGGGATGCCTGGAACAGCTCGCTGATCAGCGAGATCATCCTGGCGCTCATCTATGTCGGTCTGGTCGGCTTCATGCTCGACCGCCTGATCGGCTTCATCGGCAGCCGCATCGGCGGCTACACCTCGGCGCAGTAGGAGCTGCAGGTATGGCACGCCACCCGGGGAAGAAGGCTGTGAGGGCCGTCAGTACGGCGGCCCCGACCGCCCTGCGGATCGGTTTCATCGCGCTGACCGATTGCGCGCCGCTGATCGTTGCCAAAGAGAAGGGCTTTTTCGAGCGCCATGGCCTGGATGTCACCCTGCAGCGCGAGCCCTCCTGGGCCAATATGCGCGACAAGGTGGCGCTGGGGGCACTCGACGCCGCCCATATGCTGGCGCCGATGCCGCTGGCCGCCACATTGGGCGCCGGTGGCTGGAAGAAGCCGCAGATCACGTCGTTTGCGCTGAACCTGAACGGCAATGCCGTGACGATCTCGGCCAAATTGTGGAATCGCCTGCTGGAGGCCGAGCCAGCCCTGCTGCACGACCGGCATGAGGCCGGCAATGTGCTGCGCCGTCTGATCGCCGCGGACCGCAAGGCCGGCCGCGACAAGCTCACCTTCGCCACCGTGTTCAATTATTCTTCGCATCAGATCCAGCTGCGGTACTGGCTGGCTTCGGCCGGCATCGATCCGGATCGCGATGTGCAGCTGGTGGTGGTGCCGCCGCCGCAGATGACGGATCGCCTGGCGGCCGGCGAGATCGATGGCTTCTGCGTTGGCGATCCGTGGAATTCCCTGGCGGTGCTCCGCGGCGTCGGCCGCATCCTGATCTCGGGCTATGAAATCTGGAACAATCGTATCGAAAAGGTGATCGGCTGCAATCGCGAGTGGGTGGAACGGAATCCGCTCACGCACAAGCTGATGCTGATGGCCCTGATCGAAGCGGCCGAATGGCTCGACCGGCCGGAGAACCGTCTGGAAGGCGTCGAGATCATGGCGCGCCCCGAGTATATCGGTCCGGAAGCGGCGGAAGCGATCCGGCTCGGCATGCTGGGCGTAGTGCGTTACGGCCTCGATGTCAGCCCCGAGCATATGCCCGATTTCATCGTCTTCGGCCGTTATGCGGCGAACTTCCCTTGGCGCAGCCAGGCCGAATGGTACCTGAGCGAGATGCAGCGCTGGAAGCTGATCGATCCCGGCACCGATATCGCCGCCGTGGCCGATGCGGTTTATCGCACCGATCTCTATCGCGAGGCCGCCGCCGCTCTGGATCGCCCGTTCCCGCTGATCGATCGCAAGCCGGAAGGCCTGCATGCCGGTCCCTGGACTCTGGCCCAGGCCAGCGCGCCGATCGAGATGGGCGCCGATCTCTTTTTCGATGGCTCGTATGTGTCTTCGGCACGCCCGCTGGCGCCGGCCGTCACCCGTGAACCCCAGACCACCACCGTCGCCAAGCGACGCCCCAGCGCGAATCAATAGGAGTGCCAGCATGACTGCCTATCTCAGCATCGAAGACGTCGGCATGACCTTCAAGGGCGCCAATGGCCCCTTCATCGCGCTGCGCGATATCAAGCTGGAGATCAATAGCGGTGAATATGTCGCCCTGATCGGCCATTCCGGCTGCGGCAAGTCGACCCTGCTCAACATCGTTGCCGGCCTGCAGCGCGCCACCACCGGTGGCGTATTGCTGGAGGCGAAGGAAGTGACCGATCCCGGCCCCGACCGTGCCGTGGTGTTCCAGAATCACTCGCTGCTGCCCTGGCTGACCGTGTACGACAATGTACGTCTGGCCGTGGACAAGGTGCACAGCAAGACCAAGTCGAAGACCGAGCGCGACGAATGGACCCGGCATAACCTGGCGCTGGTCGGCATGGATCACGCGCTGGACAAGCGCCCGCAGGAAATTTCCGGCGGCATGAAACAGCGCGTGGGGATTGCGCGCGCGCTCGCCATGGAGCCCAAGGTTCTGCTGCTGGACGAACCCTTCGGCGCACTGGACGCGCTCACCCGCGCGACCCTGCAGGATACGGTGATGGACCTGCAGGCCAAGCTGAAGAACACCGTTATCATGATTACCCATGATGTGGACGAGGCCGTGCTGCTGTCCGACCGCGTGGTGATGATGACCAACGGGCCGGCCGCCACCATCGGTGAAATCCTCGAGGTCAAGCTGGCGCGGCCGCGCAACCGCCTGGCGCTCGCGACCGATCCGGAATATGCGCGCTGCCGCCAGCAGATCATGGAATTCCTGTATGCGCGCCATCGCGCCCCGGCCGTGCACGCCGCCTGAACAGTTAGAGAGGACGTCGATATGTCTATGCGACGGAGTATGAGCCATGGCTGAGAAAGAGAAACTGGTCATCGTCGGCAACGGCATGGCGCCTGGCCGCATGCTGGAGAAACTGTTCGAGGCCGCTCCGGGCCGTTACGATGTGACGATCTTCAATGCTGAGCCGCGGGTCAATTACGACCGCATCATGCTGTCGCCGGTGCTGTCGGGCGAGAAGACCTATGAGCAGATCGTCATCCATGGCGATGGCTGGTACATCAACAACGGCATTACCCTGCACAAGGGCACCCGCGTCACCGGTATTGACTGCGCAGCGAAGACCATTTCCACGGATAATGGCCTGACCGAGCCTTACGACAAGCTGGTGATTGCCACCGGATCGGTGCCCTTCATCATTCCGGTGCCCGGCCACAAGCTGCCCGGCGTTCTGAGCTATCGCGATCTTGACGATGTCGATGCCATGATCCTGGCCGCCAAAGCGCGTGGCAACGCCGTGGTGATCGGCGGCGGCCTGCTCGGCCTGGAGGCGGCGGCCGGCCTGGCGGAGCAGGGCATGCAGGTGACGGTGCTGCATCTGATGCCGACCCTGATGGAGCGCCAGCTCGATCCGGCGGCCGGCTATCTGCTGAAAAAGGCCATCGAGGAACGTGGCATCAAGGTTCTGACCGGCGCCGATACCAAGGCGATCCTGGGCGAGAAGAAGGTCGAGGGTGTCGAGCTGAAGGACGGCACGGTGATCCCGGCCGACCTGGTGGTCATGGCCGTCGGCATCAAGCCCAATGCCACGGTGGGCAAGGAGGCGGGCCTGACTGTCAACCGCGGCATCGTGGTCGATGACCAGATGCGGACGTCTGACCCGAATATTTTCGCGCTGGGCGAATGCGCCGAACATCGTGGCGCCACCTATGGCCTGGTCGCGCCGCTTTACGATATGGCCGGCGTGCTGGCCAAAACACTGATCGGCGAGCCGGCCGCCTATAACGGCTCAGTCACCGCCACCAAGCTGAAGGTCACCGGCATCAACCTCTACTCGGCCGGCGATTTCGCCGAGGCCAAGGATCGCGAGGAGATCGTGCTGCGCGATGCCAGTCGCGGCGTCTACAAGCGGCTGGTGATCAAGGACCAGCAGATCATTGGCGCCGTGCTCTATGGCGATACCGAGGATGGCGCCTGGTTCTTCCAGCTGCTGCGCGAGCAGAAGGATATCAGCGATCTGCGTGAAACCCTGATCTTCGGTCAGGGTTACGCCGGAGGGTCCCCCCTGGACCCTATGGCGGCCGTTGCAGCCTTGCCGGATGAGGCAGAGATCTGCGGTTGCAACGGCGTGTGCAAAGGCAAGATCGTTTCCGCCATCACCAGCAATGGCCTGACCAGCCTGGAGGAGGTGCGCGCCACCACCAAGGCTTCGGCCTCCTGCGGCTCCTGTACCGGCCTGGTGGAAAAGCTGATCGGCTTCACGCTCGGCGACGGCTACAAGCCGGCCGAAGTGAAAGGCATGTGCGGCTGCACCGATCTCAGCCATGACGATGTGCGCCGGCTGATCGTCGCCAAGGAACTGAAATCGATCCCGGCTGTGATGCAGGAGCTGGAGTGGAAGACCTCCTGCGGCTGCACCAAATGCCGCCCCGCGTTGAACTTTTACCTGATCGCCACCTGGCCCGGCGAATATGTCGATGACAACCAGTCGCGCTTCATCAATGAACGCGCGCACGCCAATATCCAGAAGGATGGCACATACTCCGTCGTTCCGCGCATGTGGGGCGGCGTCACCAGCGCCAAGGAGCTGCGCGCCATCGCCGATGTGGCCGACAAGTTCAATATCCCGACCGTGAAAGTGACGGGCGGCCAGCGCATCGATCTGCTGGGCGTGAAAAAGGAAGACCTGCCCGGTGTCTGGGCCGATCTCAATGCGGCCGGCATGGTCTCGGGTCATGCCTATGCCAAGGGGCTGCGCACGGTGAAGACCTGCGTCGGCACAGAATGGTGCCGCTTCGGCACCCAGGATTCCACCGGCCTGGGCATCAGGCTGGAGAAATACACCTGGGGCAGCTGGACGCCGCATAAGGTCAAGCTTGGCGTCTCGGGCTGCCCGCGCAATTGCGCCGAGGCGACCGTGAAGGATATCGGCATTATCTGCGTCGATTCCGGTTACGAACTGCATATCGCCGGTGCCGCCGGCCTCGAGGTTAAGCAGACTATCCTGTTCCACAAGGTGGAAACCGAGGCCGAGGTTCTGGAATTCACCGGCGCCATCATGCAGCTCTATCGCGAGCAGGCGCATTACCTCGACCGCATTCATAAATGGCTGCATCGCGTTGGTCTCGACACGGTGAAGCAGCAGCTCATCGAGGATGTTGAGCGTCGCAAGGCGCTGTCGGCCCGTTTCGAGTATTCGCAGGTCTTCGCCCAGATCGATCCCTGGGCCCAGCGGGTGGAGGGCGCCTTTGCCCATGAGTACAAGCCGCTGGCCGATCTGCGCGTGGCGCAGGCGGCCGAGTAAGGCGCGTAGGAGAGGCCGGTGATGAAAATGAGCAACGACTGGCTCGATATCGGTACGCTGGATGATATCCCGCAGCGCGGCGCCCGTGTGGTGAAGACCTCGCGTGGCGACATTGCGGTGTTCCGCACCATGGATGACAAGATTTTCGCTCTCGACGACAAATGTCCGCATAAGGGCGGCCCGCTGTCGCAGGGCATAGTGCAGGGCGATGCCGTGAGCTGCCCGCTGCATAACTGGCTGATCGACCTCCGGACCGGCGAGGCCCAGGGCGCCGACGAAGGCTGCACGCGCAGCATCGCCGTACAGCTGAAAGACGGGCGTATTCTGCTGTCCTGGCCGGGAATCGATTCTGGCATGGCAGTACAGGCGGCCTGACATCATGACGGGCGTCACCGAGACTCGCACGACTTGCCCCTATTGCGGGGTTGGCTGCGGCCTGACGGTGACGCGGGATGAAGCCGGCAGCGTGGCAGTGAAAGGCGACGCTGACCATCCGGCCAATTTCGGCCGCACCTGCTCCAAGGGCTCGGCGCTGGGCGAAACACTCGGCCTGGACGAGCGGCTGCTGCATCCGGTCGTGGAGGGCGCTCGCACGACTTGGAATACGGCCCTGGATCGCGTGGCCTCCGTGTTTGCCGATACCATTGCGCAGCATGGCCCGGACTCGGTGGCCTTTTATGTCTCGGGCCAGTTGCTCACCGAGGATTATTACGTCGCCAACAAGCTGATGAAGGGTTTTATCGGCTCGGGCAACATCGACACCAATTCCCGGCTCTGCATGGCTTCGGCCGTCGCGGGGCACAAGCGCGCCTTCGGCACCGATACGGTGCCGGGCAGCTATGAGGATTTCGAGCAGGCCGATCTGGTCGTGCTTGTCGGCTCGAATCTCGCCTGGTGCCATCCGGTGCTGTTCCAGCGTCTGGCCGCCGCCAAGACGGCGCGCCCGGACATGACCGTTGTCGTCATCGATCCGCGCCGCACCATGACGGCACGGTCCGGCGACCTGCATCTGGCGCTCAATCCCGGTTCCGATGTCGCGCTGTTCAACGGGCTGCTGGTGCATCTGATGGATGCCGGCAAGGCGGATGCCGCTTTTGTTGATGCCCATACCGCCGGCATCGCCGCGGCACTGGCGGCGGCGCGCGGCCTGTCGCTGGCCGAGGTGGCCGAAGTCACCGGCCTGAGCCAGGTCGAGCTGCGACGGTTCTACGATCTGTTTGCCCGCACCGAGCGCGTCGTCACCGGCTTCTCGCAAGGTGTCAACCAGTCGAGCAGCGGCAGCGACAAGGTCAACAGCATCCTCAATTGCCATCTCTTCACCGGCCGCATCGGCAAGCCGGGTGCCGGCCCGTTCTCGATCACCGGCCAGCCCAATGCCATGGGCGGTCGTGAGGTCGGCGGCCTGGCCAACCAGTTGGCCTGCCATATGGAGCTGGGCGATGCCGGTCATCGCCGCATTGTTCAAGGTTTCTGGAAGTCACCGCGCATCGCCGACAAGCCGGGCCTGAAGGCCGTCGACCTGTTTCGTGCCGTGAAGGATGGCGCGGTGAAGGCCATCTGGATCGCCGGCACCAATCCGGTGGACAGCTTGCCCGATGCCGACGATGTGCAGGCGGCGCTGCAAGCCTGCCCCTTCGTTGCGGTATCCGATGTCATGGCGGTGACCGATACGGCGCGCCATGCCCATGTGCTGCTGCCGGCCGCCGCCTGGGGTGAAAAGGATGGTACGGTAACCAACTCCGAACGCCGCATCTCGCGCCAGCGTCCCTTCCTGCTGATGCCGGGCGAAGCAAGGCCAGACTGGTGGATTTTCACGGAAGTGGCAAAGCGCATGGGCTGGAGTGACAGCTTTGCCTATGAGCGTCCGGCCGATGTGTTCCGCGAATATGCGCAGCTCAGCGGTGTCGAGAATGATGGCGGCCGTGACTTCGACATTTCCGCTCTGGGTGAGATCACCGCCACCGAATATGAGAGCCTGTCGCCCTTTCAATGGCCCTATGTCGCCGGCACGGACCGCAGCGAGCGCCGTTTCTTTGCCGATGGGCGCTTTTACACGCCGGATCGCCGCGCGCGCTTTATCGCCACGCCATTCAAGGCACCCATGGAGCAGGTCTCGGATGAATGGCCGCTGGTGCTGAATACCGGCCGGATACGTGACCAGTGGCACACCATGACCCGCACGGCGCTGTCGCCGCGGCTGATGGGCCATATCGCCGAGCCTTTTGTGGAAGTGCATCCCGACGATGCCGCACGCTTTGGCGTTGCCGCCGCCGGTCTCGCGGTGATCGAGAACCCCCGCGGACGCATGCTGGCCCGCGTGCTGGTGACACCGGACCAGAAGCGCGGCACGATCTTCGCGCCGCTGCACTGGACCGACCAGCTGAGCGCGCAGGCCCGGGTCGATACGCTGGTCAATCCGGCGACCGATCCGGTTTCCGGCCAGCCCGAGCTGAAATTCACCGCCGTATCGCTGCGGTCTTATGAGGCGGCCTGGTACGGCTTTGCTGTCATGGCGCACAAGCCGGCAGAGATCGAAGCCGGTTACTGGACGCTGGCGCGTGCAAAGGATGGCTGGCGGCTGGAACTCGCCGATGAGGCCCTGCCGCAGGACTGGACGGTCTTTGCCCGCATGCTGTTCGGCATTGCCGAAGATGCCACGGTCGAAGTTCTGGCCTATCACGATGCGGCTTCGCGCCAGCATCGCTTTGCCGCCTTCCGTGATCAGCAGCTGATCGGCGCATTGTTTGTCGGCCCGGAGCCGGTGGCGGTGTCGCGCGCCTGGGCGGCGGAACAGCTGGGGCTGGCGGTTGCCAATCCGGCCGCGCGGTTGCGTCTGCTGGCCGGCCGTGCCGGTGCGGATCAGCCCGATCGCGGCGCCATCGTCTGTGCCTGTTTCGACATCGGCAGCAACCAGATTGCCGGCGCAGCCAGCGCCGGCTGTCAGACCGTTGAAGCCGTTGGTGTCGCCACCCAGGCCGGCACCAATTGCGGCTCCTGCCGCAGTGAAATCCGGAGGATCATCGATGCAGCCCGTATCCAGAAAGCCGGCTGAGGCCGTGCAGGCGCAGCGCATCGGGCAACTGGCGAAACTGCCGGTATTCCTAGATCTGCACGGCAAGTCCGCTATCGTCGCCGGCGGTACGGCGGCGGCGGCCTGGAAGGCCGAGCTGCTGGCGGCGGCCGGCGCCAGCGTGACGGTTTATGCCAATGACTTCAGTGCCGAGATTCTGGCCCTGGATGTCTTGCGGATCGAACGCGGCTGGCAGCCGGATGATCTCCGCAATGTAACCCTGGCCGTTATCGACGCCGCGGATGATGTGGAAGGTGCGGCCTTCCATGCGGCGGCCCGGACCGCCGGCGCCATCTGCTCGGTGATCGACAAGCCGGCCCATTGCGACGTGCAGTTCGGCGCTATCGTCAACCGTTCGCCCGTGGTGATCGGCATTTCCACCGATGGCGCCGCACCGGTGCTGGCGCAGGCGATTCGTCGCCGCATCGAGACGGTACTGCCCGCCACGCTCAGCCGCTGGGCCACGGCTGCGAAGAGCATTCGCCGTCATCTGGCCGAACGCCTGCCGACGGTGGCGCAGCGCCGCAGCTTCTGGGAGCGGTTTGCAGAACGCGCCTTCCTCGAACCCACGGTGCCATCCGACAGTGAACTGCTGCAGGGCCGGGCTGCCACTGTGACCGGGCATGTCACCCTGGTGGGTGCTGGTCCCGGCGATGCCGAGCTGTTGACCCTGAAGGCCATGCGCGCCCTACAGTCGGCCGATGTGATCCTGTTCGACGATCTGGTTTCTGACGATGTGCTGGAACTGGCGCGGCGCGAAGCCCGGCGCATGATGGTGGGCAAGCGCGGCGGCCGGCCGAGCTGCAAACAGGAAGAGATCAATGCCCTGATGATCAAGCTGGCGGCGCAGGGCAAGCGCGTGGTGCGGCTGAAGGCCGGCGATCCGATGGTCTTCGGTCGTGCCGGCGAGGAGATTGCGGCGTTGGACGCCGCCGGCATTCCGGTGACAGTGGTGCCGGGGATCACGGCGGCGCTGGCGGCAGCCTCCAGCCTCGGCGTGTCGCTCACTCATCGCGATGCCGCGCATTCGGTGCGCTTCGTCACCGGCCATTCACGGCGCGGCGGCCTGCCTGATGATCTGGACTGGCGCGGACTGGCCGATGCCGAGACATCGCTGATGGTCTACATGGCCGGTCGCACCGGCGGGAACTTTGCCGCGCGGCTGATCGGGCAGGGGCTGCCGGCCGGCACGCCGGTGGTTGTCGTGTCTGCTGTTTCGCGGCCTGAGGAGCAGCGCTGGCATGGTTCGCTGGCGCAGCTGGGCGAGGGCCTGCAGCAGATGGGGATCGACAGCCCTGTGCTGGTGGGAATTGGCCAGGTGTTTGCCGCAGCGCAGCGAAAGGCTGTCGCCACGCCGACCGAACGGATCACCCGTATCGCCTAGAGGATCGGCCCTTCGACGAAGACCCGTCCCTTGGGATCTTCCACCTCGATCACATACAGGTCGGGGTCGCGGCGGATCGCCTTTTCGATGGCGGCTTCGGCTTCGGCATCGCTCAGACGGTCGGCGCCGCCCAGCTTCAGCCAGCCGGCCCGGCCCTCGGCATCACGGGCCTGGCCCAGCACCATGGCTTCCTGAGCACTGAAGGCGATTTTGAGCAGCACGGTACCGGCATCCGGGTCGCCCTTGCGGCGGATCGCCACCGGAATCGCTTCCAGGTCGTATCGCCGCAGTACCGCCTGGACCAGCAGCCGGGTTTTCAGCCTTGCTTCGCTCATGGCCGCACCCTGCCCCGGAATGGCGCCCGCCACAAGGCAGGGTCACAAGGCGGCGGAGGCATGCTGGCGGGGGGCGCGGGCCGCTGGTAGACTGTGAGTCGGTTCCGGAGAGCCAGATGAACCAGTTGAAACCGGAGATCGATCTCGACATCGCGGGCAAACGCACCCGCGCAGGAACCCTGCGCCAGCGCATTGCCGACGAGATTCTGTCCGGCGCCCTGCCGCCCGGTGCGCGCCTGGAAGAGCAGGATCTGGCCGACCGTTTCGGCGTGTCGCGTACCCCGGTGCGCGAAGCCCTGAAAGCCCTGGTCGAAACCGGTCTGGTGGAAATCCGTCCCCATCGCGGCGCCCTGGTCGCCATTCCCAGTCGCCAGCATATGCATGACCTGTTCGAGGTGATGCGCGAGCTGGAGGCGATCAGTGCACGCTATGCCGCCCAGCGCATGACCGCGGGCGAGCGCAAGAAGCTGGAAGAACTGCACGAGCGGTCGCGCTTCATGGTGCGCGACGGTGAGATCGACGCCTATGCGGCGATGAATGTCGCATTCCATACCCTGATCTACGAAGGCACGCATAATACGGCGCTGGTGGAGAATACGATGACGGTGCGTCAGCGCCTGTCGCCATTCCGCCGCGCCCAGTTTCGTCTCGTCGGTCGCCTGGCCAGCTCGTTCGCCGAACATGATGCTGTGGTGCGGGCGATCCTGCAGGGCGATGCCGGTGCGGCCGAACAGGCCATGGCGCATCACATCGGCACGGTCGACGTCGCCTCGGAAGAATTCACGAAATAATCGCCGTTACTTGACCGGCATGCTGCGTGTTGCCTCGTCCTGGGCGCGGATGCGTTCGCGGTGCAGCACGTAAAGGCCGCTGCCGACGACAATGACGATTCCGCCCCAGGCCAGCAGATTGGGGATATCGCCCCAGACCACGAAACCCGAGACCAGAGCGAAGATCAGCCCGGTGTAGCGGAAGGGCCCGACGGTGGCGAGGTCGCCATGACGGAAGGCGTCGACGATCAGCAGATAACCGATAATCAAGAAGACGCCGGCGCTGGCCAGCAAGAGGTATTCGCGCCAGGTGATACTGGCCCAGCCTTCAAAAACCGAGAGTATCAGTGCGCCGCCCAGTACGAAGATCGAATTGGTCAACGCGATGACCAATGAGGGAATGTTCTGGTCGATCCGACGCGTGGTCAGGTCACGCGTCACGATGAAAATGGTGGAGGCCATTGCCACCAGCGCATAGGCGTTAAAGCCTTCAGCGCGGGGCTGAACGATCAACATAATACCGCCGAAGCCGACAACCACTGCGGTCCAGCGCCGCCAGCCAACCGGGACCTGCAGAAACATCGCTGCTACGGCGGTCATCAGCAGCGGCGTGCTCATGTTGATCGCCGTGATATTGCCGATCGGCATGTGGAACAGCGCCACCAGGTAAAGAATCGTGGCGATCACATCCAGGCTGCTGCGCGCCATGACTGCGGGGTTGATGGCGCGGCGCAACTGGGCCACCTGGCCGGTGGCGAAGACCAGCGCCAGAAGAAGCAGGGTGGCTATGATATTGCGCAGTGTGATCAGCTGGCCGGTCGGTGTGGTGGTGCTGGCCAGTTTGATCAGGGTGTCGTTGGTGACGAAGGCGCCCATGCCCAGAATCATCGAGGCCACGCCGCGACGGGTGCCGTAGCCGAACAGGCGGGCATAGAAAGGTATGGCAGCGGGAGATGGCGGGACGGGACGCATTGTTGTGATTTTGATTCTGTAAAACGGCACACTACCTATATTGCCTGCGGCCGGATACCCGCCGGCCTGCAGGGCAGTCCTGTGCGGAATGCAGGGCTGCGCACTATATTACTGACAGCCGATCCGCCGACCCTGGAGATTGCCATGTGGTTCACTGCGCCGCGTCATAAGATTGAATTGCCTGCGCGCGACAAGGCCTTGCCCGGCCGCAGCAGCGTCATGCCGGTCCCGGCCAAGCATTTCGTCAACGGCCATGCGATCAAAGGCCCGTTCCCCGAGGGGATCGAACTGGCGACGTTCGGGCTGGGCTGCTTCTGGGGTGCGGAGCGCAAATTCTGGCAGGCGGGACCGGGCGTCTACAGCACGGCGGTGGGCTATGCCGCCGGTTATACGCCGAATCCGACTTATGAAGAGGTCTGCAGCGGCCTGACCGGCCATAACGAGGTGGTGCAGGTGGCCTTCGACCCGAAGGTGATCTCCTATGCCGCCCTGCTGAAGATTTTCTGGGAAAGCCACGATCCGACCCAGGGCATGCGTCAGGGCAACGACACCGGTACCCAGTATCGCTCCGGGATTTATGTCCATTCGGCCGAACAGCGGCGGGTAGCGGAAGCCTCGCGCGCGGCTTATCAGGTGGCGCTGACCAAGGCTCGGCGGGCCAAGATCACCACCGAAATCCTTGATGCGCCGCCATTTTATTATGCCGAGGATTACCATCAGCAGTATCTGGCCAAGAATCCCAATGGTTACTGTGGGTTAGGTGGAACCGGGGTCTCCTGTCCCATCGGCCTCGAGGTTGTGCAGTAAGTTTTTCTTACTTTTGGCGTCCATGCCGTATAAAAACACGGCATGGACGACTTTGATCGGAAAATACTAGAGCATATTCAGGTATTCGGGCGTAGTTCGTACGGAGAGATCGGGGCGGTTATCGGCCTGTCGGTTTCGGCGGTGAACGAGCGGCTGAAAAAGCTGGAAAAGCAGGGCGCCATCGCTGGTTGGACAGCGCGCCTGGACCCGGTAGCCGTCGGCTGCGAAGTTCTCGCCTTCGTCTATGTCCTGATTGAACGGCCGGAGCATGAGCCGGCTTTTCTGGCCCTGGTGCGGGAAGAACCCACCATCCAGGAATGCCATCATGTGGCTAGTGACTGGTCCTACCTGCTGAAGGTGCGCACGGCGAGCCTGGCCTCGCTGGAGGACCTAGTGGCCCGCCGCATCAAGGCGTTGCCGGGCATTCCCCGCAGCCAGAGCATCATTGTGCTGTCCACGGCCAAGGAAACCGCGGCCATTGCGATCCCGGTACCCCGGACGTGACGGCGGATTCAGAGCTTTTTCTGCGCGGCATCCTGCTCGGGCTGGCGGTCGCCATGCCGGTGGGACCGATTGGCGTGTTGTGCATCCAGCGTAGTCTGGCCGGCGGATTCTGGGCCGGATTCAGCGGCGGAATCGGCACTGCCGTGGCCGATGCCGTGTATGCCGCGCTGGCGGCAGCCGGCTTTGCCGCCCTGGCCGGCCGTATCGGGCCGGTACAGGGTGTTCTGCATTGGGCGGGGGCAGCCTTTATGCTCTGGCTCGGCTGGAAAACCATCACCAGTCCGGTGACCGATGCGGCCGCCGACCTGCCGCAGGCTGGCCGGCCCCTGCGGCTTTTCGCTGTCACATTCGTGCTGACCATGAGTAATCCGACAACCATTCTGTCCTTTGCCGCCCTGTTTGCCGGACTGGGGCTGGCAGCCGATCCGACGCTGGATGCAGCGGCCATGGCGGTTGCCGGGGTTTTCATCGGTTCGCTGCTTTGGTGGGCTGTTTTGAGCGGCGGCGTGGCGGCATTACGACAGCGGATCGGTCGCACGGCGCGGGTCTGGATCAATCGTATTGCCGGTAGTGCGCTGATCCTGTTCGCACTCGCACTCGTGCTCTAGCCAAGCCTTGTCAGCCCCGGGCTGAATCGGCAAGCTGCGTCCCCAGTTTGGCGCAACGAGGCGCCATTTAAAGGAGATATCCGTGATGATGATGCGATGGAAAACGTTGGGCGCGGCGCTGCTGCTGACGACTGGCGTATTGGCCGCGCCGATGCTGTCGGCCCAGGAACTCAAAATCGGCATTTCGACCGAGCCGAGCGCGATGGACCCGCACTATCACAATCTCGGTCCGAACAACCAGCTCGCCTTCACCATTTTCGACACCCTGATCCTGCAGGACGAGACCCAGAAGCTGGTGCCCGGTCTGGCCGAAAGCTGGACGGCCCTCAACGACACCACCTGGGAATTCAAGCTACGCAAGGGCGTGAAGTTCCATGACGGTTCGCCGTTTACCGCGGCCGACGTCGTCTTCTCGATGGCGCGCCCGGCCAAGGTGCCGAACAGCCCCTCGCCGTTCACGCTGTTCACCCGCTCGTTCAGCGAAGTGAAGGTGGTCGACGACTTCACCGTGCAGTTCATCACCAAGGCGCCCGCGCCGCTGCTGCCGACCGATGTCAGCCGCGTCGCCATCATGTCGTCCAAGGCCGCCAAGGCCGATGTCGCCGAAGGCATGACCACCGAAGCGCTCGGCAAGGGCGAAGGCCTGGTCGGCACCGGCGCCTACAAGTTCGTCGAGTGGACCCGCGGCAACCGCATCGTCTTTGCTGCCAACAAGGATTACTGGGGCGACAAGCCGAAATGGGAACGGGTGATCTATCGCCCGATGTCGAATGACGCCGCCCGTGTGGCAGCCCTGCTTGCCGGCGATGTCGACATGATCGAGAATCCGCCGCCGGCCGATCTGAAGAAGCTGCGCGAGAATCCGAATGTGAAGATCAGCCAGGCTGTTTCGAACCGCCTGATCTACATCCATCTCGACAGCTTCAGCACGCCGGCCACGCTGGGCATCACCGACGTTACCGACAAGAATCCGCTGAAGGACGTGCGCGTCCGCAAGGCGCTGTCGATGGCGATCAACCGTGACGCCATCACCAGCCGTATCATGGAAGGCCTGGGCCAGCCGACTGGCGACTTCCTGCCGTCGCCGATGTTCGGTACCCGCAAGGATGCCAAGCCGGAAGCCTTCAATTCCGACGCGGCCAAGAAGCTGCTCGCCGATGCCGGCTATCCGAACGGCTTCAGCATCACGCTGGGCACGCCGAACAACCGCTATATCAATGATGCCGAAGTGGCACAGGCGGTGGCGTCGCAGTGGACCCGTATCGGTGTGAAGACCAAGGTGGATGCCACCACGGCCACCGTGTTCTTCAAGAACCGCGACGAGTTCAAGTATTCTGCCTATCTGGCTGGCTGGGGCGCCGGCACCGGCGAAATGTCGGATCCGCTGCGCTCGCTGGTCGCCACGCCGATCCGCGAAAAGGGCTTCGGCGGCACCAACAAGGGCCGGTATTCGAACCCGCAGCTCGATGCAATCATCGAACAGGCGCTCGGCACCGTCGACAATGGCAAGCGCGAAATGCTGCTGCAGCAGGGCTCGAAGATGGCGATGGACGACCAGGCGCTGATCCCGCTGCATATCGAGATCACGCCCTGGGCGACCCGCAAGGGCCTCAGCTACAAGGCGCGCGCCGACCAGTACACGGTCGCCAACGGCGTCGCCCGCGACTGACCGCGGCACAGCCGGAAACAAAGACGCCGCGGGAGCGATCCCGCGGCGTTTTTTTATGAGAGGAACTGTTCGTTGAGGATGCGCTCTTCCAGGCTGTGGCCGGCATCGAACAGCAGGGTTAGGCTGAGATCCGGCGCCTCGCGGATTTCCACGCTCACCACATCGCGCACTTCGTTGAAATCGGCGGTCGCCGAGACCGGACGCTTGGCGGTTTCCAGCACTTCGATTTTCACTGTGGCATTGCGGCCGAGCAGGGCACCGCGCCAGCGGCGCGGTCGGAAGGCGCTGATCGGCGTCAGTGCCAGCACCCCGGCCGAAAGCGGCAGCACCGGGCCGTGGGCGGACAGGTTATAGGCGGTGGAGCCGGCTGGCGTCGCCACCAGGGTGCCGTCGCAGACCAGTTCCTCTACGCGCACGCGGCCATCGATCAGGATGCGCAGCTTGGCGGTCTGGCGCGTCTGCCGCAGCAGCGCCACCTCGTTGATCGCCAGCGCTTCATGGCTTTTGCCCGAGGCGGTGGTGGCACGCATGCGCAGCGGATGCACAGTGGCGGCCTGGGCTTCGTTCAGCCGCTCGACGAGGCTGTCTTCGCTGTATTCGTTCATCAGGAAGCCCAGCGTGCCCTGATTCATGCCATAGATCGGCGTCTGGCCGGTCATATACTGGTGCAGGGTCTGCAGCATGTAGCCGTCGCCACCGAGCGCCACGATCACATCGGCCTTTTCCGGCGCCACATCGCCATAGCGTGCGGCCAGCCGTGCGCGCGCGGCCTCGGCGGCATCGCCTCTGGCGGCAACAAAGGCGATCTTGTTAAACTGCGTCATGGGATACGTGCCCGCCAGCCTTGGTTGGAGCGACTTCAGACCTGCAACTGCGGTCAGTATAACCAGCCGGGCAGGGGGCGGACAGCCCTCGGCGCGGCCGTCGAAGGCGGGATTGCCAGCTACAGGGGTGTGGGATGCTGATGCGTCGGTTCAGACAGGTTTTCATCATCCAGGCCCTGGCCGTGCTGTTGCTGGCCGGTATGGCTGACGCGGCGGAAAAGGATCGCCATGCGGGTTACTATTATCCGCCGCTCACATCCCGCGAGGTCTACAAGGCGCGCGCCGTGGTAATGCCGGAGGCATCGGGCGATGTGCGCCTGGGTTTTGTCACCGGGTTGGCCTACCAGCAGAATGCCCGGCCCTATCCGCCCACCTTTGTCATGTTCGCCAAGGGCGAGGACTTCGAGCGCCTGATTATCGTCGCCATCGGTAACGGGTTCCGCGGCCTGTATCAGGCGCGGGCGGTGCTGGCGCAGATGACCAGCATTGCGCGAGGCGCGCCGGTGTTTCGCGACAACGGCCTGCAGGATATGCTGACCTTCCTCGACCTGGCCCGTATGCTGGGCTTTGAGGAATTGACCATTTCCGATGGGCAGACTTTCGCTCATCGCATCGATCTGAAATAGAGGATTGCGGCCATGACGGTATCGGTTTGGAAGCGGCTGGCGGTTGCGACAGTGCTGTCGCTGGGCGTCGCCATGGCGGCGCATTCGGCCGGGGCGCAGGAGCTGCGGATTGGCCTGTCGACCGAGCCCAATTCCATGGACCCGCATTACTTCAACCTGACGGCCAATAACCAGATTGCCTATTCGGTTTTCAGTACCCTGATCCAGCAGGACGAGACGCAAAAGCTCACGCCTGGTCTTGCCGAAAGCTGGACGGCGCTCGACGACACCACATGGGAATTCAAGCTGCGCAAGGGCGTGAAGTTCCATGACGGTTCGGCTTTCACGGCAGCCGATGTCGTCTTCTCGATGGCGCGCACGGGGAAGGTGCCGAACAGCCCGTCGCCCTTTACTGTCTTTGCCCGCGCTTTTTCCGATGTGAAGGTGATCGACGATCACACGATTCATTTCATCACCAAGGGGCCGACACCGCTGCTGCCCAACGACCTGAGTCGCGTCGCCATCATGTCGTCCAAGTCGGCCAAAGCCGATCTCGCCGAGGGGCTTGCTACCGAAGCGCTTAACCGCGGCGAGGGCCTGGCCGGCACAGGACCGTACAAGTTCGTCGAATGGACACGCGGCAACCGGCTGGTGCTGGCGGCCAATCCGGATTACTGGGGCGGCAAGCCGAAATGGGACCGGGTCATCTACCGCCCGATGTCGAACGATGCCGCACGCGTTGCCGCACTGCTCGCCGGCGACGTTGACATGATCGAGAATCCACCGCCGGCCGACATGAAGAAGCTGCGCGAGAATCCCAACCTGAAGATCAGCGACGTGGTGTCGAACCGCCTGATCTATATTTCGCTGGATGTGGGCGAGCCGACCGCGGGCATCCCTGATACCGACGGCAAGAATCCGCTGCGTGACGTGCGCGTGCGCAAGGCGCTGTCGCTGGCGATCAACCGCGAGGCGATTGCCAGCCGCATCATGGAAGGCTTGGGCAAGCCGGTGGGCGATTTCCTGCCCAGCCCGATGTTCGGCACCCGCCCGGATGCCAGGCCCGATCCATATGACGCCGACCGCGCCAAGAAGCTGTTGGCCGAGGCGGGTTACCTGAACGGTTTCACCATCACCATCGGTTCGCCGAACAACCGCTATATTAACGATGCCGAAGTGGCGCAGGCGATTGCCTCGCAATGGACCCGCATCGGCGTCAAGGCCAAGGTGGACGCTGTGAATGCCACGGTGTTTTTCAAGAACCGTGACGAATTCAAATATTCGGCCGGCCTGGTCGGCTGGGCTGCCGGTACTGGCGAAATGTCGAACCCGCTGCGTTCCATTGTCGCCACCGTCAACCGCGAGAAAGGTTTCGGCACGGCGAACAAGAGCCGCTACTCCAACCCGGCGCTTGATACGATCATCGAGCAGGCCATCGGCACGGTGGATAACGCCAAACGCGAGGCGCTGTTGCAGCAGGGCTCGAAGATGGCGCTGGATGACCAGGCGCTGATCCCGCTGCATATCGAGGTGACGTCCTGGGGATTGCGCAAGGGTTTCAGCTACAAGGCCCGCGCCGACCAGTACACCCTGGCCGATGGAGTGTCGAAAGACTGAGGCTCAGCCGGCCGCTTAATCAGCCGCCGGTCTGGTCAGCCTCCGGTCACGCTCATATGGCGCGGCACGGCGGCGGTGGCCTGGCGGCGATCGATAATGAAGTCATGGCCCTTGGGCTTGCGGGCGATGGCTTCCCGGATGGCGGCTTCCAGGGGCAGGTCGCTTTCCGACATCCGTAGCGGTGCGCGCAGATCGGCGGCATCGTTCTGGCCCAGGCACATATATAACGTACCTGTGCAGGTGAGGCGCACGCGGTTGCAGCTCTCGCAGAAATTATGCGTCATCGGCGTGATGAAGCCGAGCCGTCGGCCGGTTTCTTTCACGGTGTAATAGCGCGCCGGACCACCGGTTTGATAATCGGTATCTTCGAGAGTCCATTTGCGCTGGATCTGGCCGCGTGCCATCGACAGCGGCAGATACTGGTCCAGCCGAGCAGCTTCGCCGATCTCGCCCATCGGCATCACCTCGATAAATACGAGGTCAAAGCCTTCATCGCCGCACCAAGCGATCAGGTCGTTGAATTCCATGTCATTGACGCCGCGCAGGGCGACGGCATTAATCTTCACTTGCAGCCCGGCTGCCTTGGCGGCCTGCAGGCCGGCCATCACCTTGTCGAGCTTGCCCCAGCGGGTGAGCTCGGTAAACTTTTCGGCATCCAGCGTATCGAGCGAGACGTTGATGCGGCGCACACCGGCCGACGCTAGGCCATCGGCGTATTTTTCCAACTGACTGCCATTGGTGGTGAGCGTCAGTTCGTCAAGCGCACCGGTTTTCAGGTGGCGACCAAGATTGTCGATCAGGGTCATGATGCCGCGGCGCACCAGAGGTTCGCCGCCGGTCAGGCGCAGCTTGCGCACCCCCATGCGCACAAAGGCCGAGCAGAGCCGGTCGAGTTCTTCCAGGCTCAGGACGTCGGCTTTCGGCAGGAAGGTCATGTCTTCCGCCATGCAGTAGACACAACGGAAATCGCAGCGGTCGGTGACCGACACGCGCAAGTATGAAATCGAACGGCCGAAGGGGTCCTGCATGGTGGCGCTTAAGATAGTGGCGGGGCAGGGTCCGGGCAACCCCGGCCAATCCCGGGCTTTGCGGCGGTTTACGCCAGCGGCAGCCGGACCTCGACAACATCATGCCCGTGGCTGCCGGCACTTTTGAAGCCCAGTTCGGTGGCCAGCGCCCGCATCGCCTGGTTTTCGCGCAGGATGTCGCCAATGATCTCCCGGGTCCCGCGCTGCCGGCAATAGTCGATAATCTTTCGCATCAGGATTTCGCCCAGGCCCTGCCCCTTCATGTCGGTCCGCACCAGCACGGCAAATTCGGCGCGCAGATTGTCGGGGTCGGTGATCGCGCGCACCACACCCAGGGTCTCAGCCTGTCCGTCACTCTTGAGGCGTGTGGCGATGAAGGCCATCTCGCGCTCGTAGTCAATCTGGGTGAAGCGTGCCATTTCCGAATGCGGCAGGCTGCGCATCGGCGAGAAAAAGCGCAGGCGGTAATCCTCGGCCGAAACCTGGCTGACGAATTCGGCGTGGGCGGGTTCATCCTCGGGGCGGATCGGCCGCAGGAGGACCTTTTCGCCGTCCCGCAGTTCGATGGTTTCTTCCAGGCCGCTGGGATAGGGGCGGATCGCCAGACGGTCATGACCCGTCACCGTGCTGTGCCGCACCACCATGCGGGCATCCAGCGCCATCATGCCTTGGTCGTCGGCGTAAAGCGGATTGATATCGAGTTCGGCGATCTCGGCATGATCGGCGATCATCTGGGCGACGCGGATGATCAGGGCGGCCAGGGCATCGCGGTCGACCGGCGGAAAGTCGCGATATCCGGCCATCAGGCGGCTGACCTTGGTGCGGTCGATCAGATCCTGGGCCAGATGCATGTTCAGCGGCGGCAGGGCCACGGCGCGGTCGCCGATCACTTCGACCCCCACACCGCCCTGGCCGAACATGATGGCGGGACCGAAAATCGGATCGGTTAGAGCGCCAACGATCAGTTCGTGCGCGCGCGGCCGCCTGATCATGGCCTGAACCGTGAAGCCGTCGAGGCGCGCCTGCGGCCGATGCTGGCGGACGCGCTCGAGCATGGCGACGGCGGCAGCCAGCAGTTCTGCTTCGCTGCTGAGATTGAGGGCCACGCCGCCGACATCGGATTTATGCGTGATGTCGGGCGACAGAATCTTCAGCGCAACCGGGTAACCGATGTGCTGTGCCGCAGCAACCGCATCGGCCGGGGTTGCAGCGGCGGCGGTCGGCACGGTCGGGATGCCATAGGCGGCGAGAATGCGCTTGGCTTCGATCTCGTTGAGCATGCTGCGCTGTTCTGCCAGCGCCGTCTGGATCACGGTGCGGACGGCGGCATGATCGGGCTGGAAATCCTGCGGCATCTCTGCCGGTGTTTCCATGAGGTTTTTCATGTTGCGCCGATAGTCCACCATATGGGTGAAGGCGCGGATCGCGGCGTCGGGCGTGTCATAAGAGACCAGTCCCGCTTCGGCAAAGGCCTTGCGTGCCGGCAGCACGGAATCGCCGCCCGACCAGCAGGTGAGGATATTCTTCGTGGTGCCGCGCGCGGTTGCGATCACCGCTTCGGCCGGCGCCAGCGGCGGCGCAATCGCGGTCGGGGCGTGCATGACCAGAACGGCATCGACGCCGGGATCGGTCATCACCGCATGCAGTGCTGCGGCATACCGCTGGGGCTGTGCATCGCCGATAATATCCACCGGGTTGGCATGCGACCATGTGGTCGGCAACACCCGGTCGAGCGCCGCCACGGTGATGGGGTTCAGTTCCGCCAGCAGGCCACCATGTTCGATCAGGGCGTCGACCGCCATCACACCCGGACCGCCGCCATTGGTCACGATGGCCAGACGCTCGCCCGGCAGGCGGCGGCTGCGCGCCAGGGTTTCGACGGTCTCGAACAGTTCTTCGATGCCGTCCACCCGCAGGATACCGGCGCGTCGCAATGCGGCTGTGTAAACATCATCGCCACCGGCCAGCGCCCCGGTATGCGAGGCTGCGGCCTGCGCAGCGCGTGCGTTGCGTCCCGATTTTACGGCGACGATCGGTTTGGTGCGGGCGGCTGCGCGGGCCGCCGACATGAATTTGCGCGCGTTCTTGACGGACTCGATATACAGCAGGATGGCACGCGTCTGCGGATCGCTGGCGAGATAATCGATGATGTCGCCGAAATCCACGTCGGCACTGTCGCCGACCGAAAGGAAATGGCTGAAGCCGATGCCATGCTGCTTGGCCCAGTCGAGCACGATGGTGCATAGCGCACCGGACTGGCTGACAAAGGCGAGTTGTCCGGCCTCGGCATTGGTATGGGCGAAGCTGGCATTCAGGCGCAGGCCGGGCACCAGCAGGCCGATGCCATTCGGTCCCAGGATGCGCAGCAGATGCGGCTTGGCGGCATCCAGCATCGCCTGCTGCAACGTACGGCCATCGGCCGTGGTCTCGGCCGAGAGGCCGGCGGTGAGCACGACTGCGGCGCGGCAGCCCATGGCCGCCAGGGCCTCGATCTGCGGCGGGACCTGTGCGGGCGGCACGGCGATGACGGCCAGATCCGGTGCGCTGGGCAGGGCGGTCACGCTGCCATAACAGGGCCGTCCCTGCAGGTTGCGGTATTTCGGATTAACCGGCCAGACCGCGCCGGCAAAGCCGCCCTGCACCAGATTGTCGAGCACGACAGTCCCTACCTTGCCCGGCCGGTCCGAGGCGCCGATGACGGCGACCGAGCGCGGTGCGAACATTTTGTCGAGATTGCGAATCGTCATGCGGCAGCACTATAGCGGATCGGTGACGGTGGCGTGACGCACCATATGAATGGCCGGCGGAATGGCAGCCAGCACCAGGGCAACGGCCAGCCAGTCCGGCAACGGCCCCCAGAGGATCATGGCTGCGCAACCGCCGATCAGCAGCACGCTCAGCGCGAGTGCAGATGCTGTTATGCGTTGTGGGCAATGCTGCCAGGCCGCGACAGTCAGAGTAACGGTGCTTGCCAGATTGGCCAGCAGCATCGCGCCGGCCACGCCTTCCAGTCCGGCCAGACGTGCAGCCGGCCAGACTGTGGCAAGGAATATTCCGAGCGCCAGCAGGTTGTTGCTGACCGACCAGCCGGTGCGACCGGTTCGCAGGATGCCGCTGGTGAGTGGCGATTTCACGGTAATGACCACGCGCGACAGCAGCAGCAGCGCATAGAGCCCTGCCATCTGCGGCATGGGATCATGGGCCAGCAGTCCCGACAGTAGCGGTTGTGCAACCAATGCAGCGAGAGCAAGCAGTGCCGCCGCCGCAAGGGCAAGGCTGGTCACCCGACTGACGATCTGTGCGGCTTCGGGACGGCGTAGGGCGTGGTGCATAAGGCCGCCCCAGGCCATGAAAAAGGGCAGGGCCAGCAGGCCTTCGAACAGCAGGGTGATGCGATTGACCACCAGGAACAGGCCAGCCGCCTCGATGGAGATCATGGCGGCGAGCAGAAAACGGCAGAGTGTATCGAGGCTGTAACGCAGCATCAGTCCCAGCATCAGCGGCACGCCATACCGCAGCAGCCGTGCCATTTCGTCACCACGGATTTTCAGAGACAGGCGGCGTCCCACCATGGACAGCGCGAACAGGCTGGATAATCCCAGCGACACGGCCTGTGCGATCAGCAGGCCGGACAATCCGTAATCCAGTCCGGCGACCAGCCAGGTGCTGAGCAGCAGCAGCAGCACCAGTTGGGCGATGGCAATGGCGCCGGTGAGCCAGATATGGCGGCTGGCGCGTAATTCGGTCAGCAGCATGGATTGTACCGCGCCGAACAGCGGCGGTGGCAGCAACAGCCAAGCCATCGGCAACGGCGCCGCGTCGAAATAGGCCATGACCGACGCGCTGGAAAACAGCAAAACCAGCAGCAGGCCGATCAGAAGACTGGCGGTGATGGTGAGCAGCAGCGCGTTGCCGAGCAGGACGGGGCGCTGCTCGGGCGGGTGCTGTGCATAATAGTAGAGATAGGCGAATTTCATGCCCAGCATGGCCAGCGTGCCGGCTTGCACCTGCGCCGCCTCGATCAGGCTGTAGAGGCCCAGCTCCGATGGCGACAGGTACGCGGTGATCAGCGGCAGCAGCAGCAGATTACCGAGGGTGAGCATGCCAAGCGACAGGAAATAGCCGGAATAATCGCGCAGCAGGGCGGCGGTGAAGGCGGCCGGGCCGGCCAGCCGTTCCGGTGCGCGGGCGCTGGACAGGTCTGCGCTGGTGGGCATGGACTCGGGAACGCTCAGGACATTCTCCCGGGACGGGGCCTGACCGCAGTCGGGGGCTTACGAATCCCTTAACGGTCATGGCATAAACATCGGCATATTATCATGCAGCCCGATCATATTATCCGGAAAATCAATGAAGCGCTGGCCGCGGCCAAGGCGTTCCAGGCCGGCCGTCGTTTCGATGACGCGCGCCATGCCTGCAGTCTGGTGCTGAAAGTCGATCCGCAGAATCGGCGGGCGAAGATTCGCCTCGGCCTGATCGCGAATGCCGAAGGCCATTACGAGCTGGCTGCCGGTTATTTCGATGAAGCCGTAGTGCAGATGCCGCAGGATGCCTATGCCGTGCGCTTGCTCGCCATGGCCTGGCGCCAGGCCGGCCGGCCCGAGCAGGCCGAGGAAGTGCTGGATCGTCTGATGCCAGTACTGCCCGAAGATGCCGAGCTGTTGCTGGAAAAGGCGCGCTGCCGCATCGACCGCGACGCGGCGACTGAAGCCGTGCCCTATCTCGAGCGCGCCGTGGCCCTGGCGCCCGATCATGCGACAGCCAACAGCTTTCTGGGCATCGCGCGGCGCAGCGCCGGCGATCGTCCGGGCGCGCTGAGCGCTTTTCAGGCCGCACTCGCGCTCGACCCGCGCGATGTGGCGGCGCTGAACGGCATCGGCAACGATCTGCTGGAGCGCGAACAGTTCGATCAGGCCGTGGCCTATTACCGCAAGGCGCTGGAGTTGCAGCCGGGCTTCATGAAGGCGCACAAGAACCTCGCCTACACACTGAGCCTCACCGACGATACGGTAGCCGCGCGCGCCTGTTTCGAGGATTTGCTGGCGCGCTATCCAGCCTACGCCGAAGCACGGATGGATTTCGGTCTGTTCCTGCTGTCCAACCGGGACTACGACCGCGGCTGGCGCGAATTCGAGGGGCGCTGGGATTTCAATGGCTATCGCGAACCCGACTGGGGCGTCGGTCTGCCACGCTGGGACGGCGCGCCGCTGGCCGGGAAGCATCTGCTGCTATGGGGCGAGCAGGGCATCGGCGACCACATCCTCTATGGCACGATGCTGCCGGCTGCGATCAAACGGGCCGCAGGACTGGTGACCATTGCTGTCGAGAAGCGGCTGGTGCCGGTTTTCGCGCGGGCGCTGGCATCGGACCGGGTGCGTGTGATCGAACGCGACGCGACCATGCAGGCCGATCTGCAATGCCCGTTCGGCAGCATGGGACAGTGGTTGCAGGGTGAAGAACGCAATGGCGGCCATTATCTGAACGTGGACGAGGCGCGCGCGGCAACATTGCGGGCGCGCTATGCAGCATTGGGCAAGCCGGGCGACCGTTTGATGGGCCTGTCCTGGCGCAGCATCAACTGGCATATCGGCGCCTACAAGAGTCTCGATCTAAAAACACTGCTGCCGATCCTGAAGCGGCCCGGCATCGTCTGGGTCAGTCTGCAATATGGCGATGTGGCAAGAGAAATCGCCAAGCTGGCGGCGCGTCAGGGCATCGTGGTGCACCAGGACCCGGAGATCGACGCAACCAACGACCTTGAGGGTCTGGCAACGCAGATCGCGGCGCTGGATGGCGTGGTCAGCACCAGCAACTCGACCGTTCATTTCGCCGGCGGCCTGGGCAAGCCCTGCTGGGTGCTGCTGCCTTACGGGCGTGGTCGCATGTGGTACTGGCCGCGCCATGGCGAAACCACGCCATGGTACGACTCCCTGCATCTGATGCGTCAGCACTCGCCCGGCGACTGGTCGGGTCTTCTCGATGCGGTGAACGGGGCGCTCGATGGCCACGGCTGAAGCGAAATCCGAAGCCGCCCGTCTGCTGATGGCCGGGGTCGCTGCCCATGGCCGCAACGACCTGGCGCAAGCCCGGCAGAGCTACGAGGCCGCCTTGCAGGTGCTGCCCGATCAGGCCGATGCGCTGCATCTGCTTGGCGTGATCGCCGACCAGGAAGGCCGCCCAGCCGATGCCGTTGCCCTGATCCGCCGCGCCATCGTGTTATCGCCGCAGGCTGCCGAATTCCATGGCAATCTCGGCACGGCGCTGCTGGGCACCGGCGACCGGCCGGCCGCGATGGCGGCCTATCGTCAGGCCCTGGCCCTCGATCCGGCCTATGCGCAGGGTCATATCAATCTGGGCAACCTGCTGCAGGATGACGGCGATGCTGCGGCTGCATTGCCGCATTACCAGTCCGCCGTGGCGCTGGCGCCGGCCGATCCGGCGGCGCGGCGCGGTCTGGGTACGGCGTTGCTGGCGCTGAAGCGCGACCAGGCCGCGCTGGAACAGTTTGCCACGGCCATCCAGGCCAACCCCGATGTCGCCGATCTGCGTGATCTGGTGGCGCGTGCGCTCGGCAATCTCGGCCGCTATCCCGATGCGATCATGCATCATCGCAAGGCCATGGCGCGTGCGCCTGCCGATCTGCGCTATCGCGAATCCTATGCCAGCACGCTGCTGAAAAAAGACACACCCGGAGCGCGCAGCGAAGCCGAGCGCGAATTGATGGCCGTGCTGGCGCAGGAGCCGGACCGGCTTGAAGCGCTCATCACGCTCGGCGCCGTACTGATGAAGCAGCAGCGTCCCCATGATGCGCGGCCCTATCTGGAGCGTGCCCTGGCGCAGCGGCCGGACCGTCTCGATGCTCTGGTGAACTATTCGGCCGCGCTGTCCTTCGCCGGCCGTTTCCCCGAGGCGCTGGCAACGGCAGAACAGGCTAATCTGCTTTCGCCCGACGATTGCATCGTGCTGGCCCATCGCGGCACCGTGCATGAATATGCCGGCGACTATGAGCGTGCCCTGGCCGATTATGGTGCGGCGCTGCAGGCCACGCGCCGCCGCACGCCGGAGATGCTGGCCGAGGTGGAACTCAAGCTTGCGGTGCTGCAACTGTCGCTTGGCCGGTTTGCCGAGGGCTGGCCGCGCTATCGCGCGCGCACCGATGTGCGGCTGCCCGATCCGCGCGGCGCCGCCTTCCGGGCGATGCTGCCGGCCTGGGATGGCGAAGTTCGTGCCGGCCAACGCATCCTGGTCTGGGGAGAACAGGGCATCGGCGACCAGATCATCTATGCCGCGATGCTGCCCGCGTTGCAGGCGCGCGGGGCTGCCTTCATCTTTGTCTGCGATCCACGGCTGGTGCCATTGTTCCGCCGGTCCTTTCCGCAGATGGCGGTGGAAGCGGCGCGGGAAGGCGAGCTGGAGCGATTCAGGGGGCAGGCCGATGTACAGATCGGCCTGGGCGAACTCGGCCTGTGGCTGCGGCCCAGCCTGGCAGATTTCCCGGCACCGGCGGCTTATCTGCGTGCCGATGCCGATGCGGTTGCCGAACTGCGCCATCGGTATCGCAGCCATGGACGGAAACTCACCGTCGGCCTGATCTGGCGCAGCGGCAATGTACGCATGGGCGGCTACAAGAGTGTGCCGTTGCGCGACTGGGCGCCGGTACTGCGGCGCCCGGACATTCTCTTCGTTGACATGCAGTATGGCGATACGGCGGAGGAGCGCCGTCAGGTGCAGGAGACGCTTGGCGTCGATATCCTGCATGATGACAGCGTGGATGCCATGAACGATATCGACCGCTTCGCCGCCCAGTGCGCCGCCGTCGATCTGGTGATCGGGGTGAGCAGCAGCGGCCAGCATGTGGCGGCCGCGCTGGGCCAGCCCTGCTGGATCGTGCTGCCCGGCGGCCTCGGTCGGCTGTGGTACTGGTTTCTCGATCGCAGCGACAGTCCCTGGTATCCGCAGGTCCGTCTGTTCCGCCAGCCGCCGGGCCATAGCGAAGACTGGGCTGCGACCATCGCGCAGGTCGGCGCAGCGCTCGATGAGCGGTTGCAGGGAGGCGCGGCATGAGTATCTCGTGGCAGGTATTGCTGCAGCAGGCTGCAACCGATCATGCCGCCGGCGATCTGGTGCGCGCGGAGGCAGCTTATCTGTCGGTACTGCAGCAGATGCCGATGCAGGCCGATGCCCTGCATCTGCTCGGGGTGCTGCGGGACCAGCAAGGCCAGCATGAGGCTGCTGTCGACCTGATCCGGCAGGCTCTGCAGCAGGCGCCTGATGCTGCCATGTTCCACGGCAACCTTGGCAACGCGCTGCTGGCCCTGCAGCGAGCGGCTGAAGCTGAAGTGGCCTATCGCGATGCCATCCGCCTCGATGCGACCTATATCGAAGGGCATTACAATCTTGCCAATCTGCTGCGCGACCGTGGCGAGATTTCTGCCGCGCGCGAAGCTTTTGAAACCGCGCTGAGGTTGCAGCCTGACCATCTGCCGGCGCGTAACAACCTGGCGATGCTGCTGTGGGAAGATCTCGGCGACAGCGCGGGTGCGGCGGCGCAGTTCAACCGGCTGCTGGCGCTTGCGCCGGACTGGCCGGCGGCGCGCATGAATCATGGGCTGTTTCTGCTCGGCAATGGCCGCTATGCCGAAGGCTGGCGCGAGTATGAATGGCGCTGGCGCAATCCGGCCTATACGGAACGGGACTGGAGTCTCGGTCTGCCGCGTTGGAACGGCCAGCGCCTGGATGGCCCTCTGCTGCTGTGGGGCGAGCAGGGCGTTGGCGACCAGATTCTATATGGCACCATGCTGGCCGATGCGGCGCGGCGCTGTGGCCAGCGGGTCATCGTCGCTGTGGATCCGCGTCTGGTTGCATTGTTCACGCGCAGTCTGACCGGCGCGCAAGTCAGCGTTGTTGCACGCGGCGCGCCCGTTGATGCCGTCGCGCAGGCGCCATTCGGCAGCATGGGGCAGTGGCTGCGATTGCAGGAAACCGATTTCGCCGCATTGCCGGCACGCGGATATCTGCAGGCCGATGGCCTGCGGCAGCAGCAGTTGCGCGCGGTCTATCGTGATATGGCCGGTGCTGAGCGCGTGATTGCAGGCATCTCGTGGCGCAGCGGCAATACCAGTATCGGCGGCCATAAGAGCATTCCACTGCCGGATCTGCTGCCGGTGCTGCAACGGCGCGACATCTTCTGGGTCAGTCTGCAGTATGGCGATGTGGCCAGTGATCTGGCCTGGCTGGGCGAGCGCGGCGTGACGCTGCATCACGATCCGGCCCTTGATGGCCTGCTTGATATGGACGGCTTTGCCGCCCAGGTCGCAGCACTGGATCATGTGGTGACGGTCAGCAATACCGCCGTTCACGTGGCCGGAGCCCTTGGAATCGCCTGCCACCTGCTATTGGCCAGAGGGCGGGGACGGCTGTGGTATTGGCCGGCAGAAGGGGCTGACAGCCGGTGGTACCCGACTGTTACACTCTGCCGACAGATCAGTCCGGGCAGCTGGGACGGGCCGATCCAGGTCGTGACTCGGGCTTTTGAGGACCGCAAAAGGTAGATTTTATTGTAGTAAAACAGTCATTTGCCACCCGCCAAGGCAGTATAATTCGTGTGCGGAGCAGAGGCTTCCCTAACGGAAGCGATATGGTGAATAATTGGTAAAGATTTGGTAATGCTCCATTTTTCCCGCCTGTCACCCATTTTTTCTGTTGACGAGATGGCCGCCGGTCTGGTTTAAAAGCCACGGTCCTTAAAAAAGGGCATGCCTAACTACTTCCTAGAAAGGGAAACACAATGGCTAATTCGGTCAATACCAACGTTGGCGCGCTCGTCGCTCTGTCCTCGCTGCGCGGCCTCAACGCTGACCTCGACAAGACTTCCAAGCGAGTTCAGACCGGTTTCAAAGTTGCCGACGCGTCCGATGACGCCGCCGTCTTCGCGGTGGCGCAGGGCATCCGTGGCAACATCAAGGCTTATGCCTCGGTGCAGTCCTCGCTGGCTGCCGGCGAAGGCCTTGGCCAGGTGACCGCTGCCGCGCTGAGCGGCATCTCGAACCTCGTTGGCGACATCAAGGCGAAGTTCGCCAACCTCGCCGACGGCTCGCTGACCACTGACCAGCGCACCGTTTATCAGAACGACGTGACCAAGCTGATCGGTCAGATCACCAACTACATCAACCAGGCGACCTACAACGGCAAGAACCTGCTGAACAGCGACACCACCTCGGCGGTCACCTTCGTGGCCGACGTGACGGGCACCACGCTGACCCTGCAGAATTCGAGCAACCTGTCGACCGCGACGAGCGAAGCGGGCGGCCTGTCGGTCACTCTGGCTGCTTACACCTCGGCTGGCGGCTACTCGGCCGCTGTCTCGGGCCTGGGCACCTTCGAATCGCTGGTCAACTCCATCTCGGCGCAGATCGCCGCGCAGTCGCGCTCGATCACGCTGCAGAAGGGCTTCGTTGACGACCTGGTCGACGCCACCAAGAAGGGCCTTGGCGCCCTGGTTGACGCCGACGTTGCCGCTGAGAGCGCCACCCTGCAGTCCCTGCAGGTCCGCCAGCAGCTCAACATCCAGGCGCTGTCGATCGCCAACCAGCAGCCGAACACCCTGCTCAGCCTGTTCCGTTAATCGGCAGTCTGATCTCTTTCGGAAAAGGGGGCCTTATGGCCCCCTTTTTTTATCTTTTCGGTTTTCGGCCAAGGCCTGCCGGCGGCATTCCTTGACGGGGCTGCGGAAGCGGGATAGCCCTCTCTCAGGGCCCATCAACAGTGGAGGGAGGGGACGCAGACCCCTCCGGATCTCGTGCCGCTTATCATCACGCTCAAGGCCGGTGAGAAGTTCATTTTGAACAGGGCGGTGCTGAGCCTGTCGAAATCAGCCAGCATCATTATCGAAAATAAAGCATCCTTCCTCCGCGAAAAGCACATTATGCGGCTGGAGGATGTCGATTCACTGGCCAAGAAAATCTATTATCTCTGCCAGCTGGCTTATCTGTGGGAAGAGAAGTTCGACGAGTATTACCCCCAGATTAAAGAGGCCAGTTTGGAGTTTGTTAAGGCGGCGCCGAGTACTCATGCGGTGATCGCCTCCCTCGGAGCGGCCCTGGTCCAGAAGGATTACTTCAATCTTCTGAAGCTGGCCCGCCGCCTGATCGAGGTGGAGAGGAGATTGCTTGATGCCGGGACCAAACCCCTACCAGACAGCGCAAAACACCCTTGAGACGCCGCGGCAGCTCGAGTACCGCCTGTTTTCGGCGGTGACGCGAGCGCTGATGGACGTCCGCCCGCTGATGGGCACCGGCAGCCCCGCCGAAGTCGCCAAGATTGCCTATGCCATCGGCTGGAACCGCGATGTCTGGAATCATCTGATGCCGGAAGTGCTGGACGAAGCCAACCGGATGAGCAAGGACCTCAAGGTCTCGCTGATCAACATCTGCATCTTCGTCAACAAGCATACCGACAAGATTACCCAGGGAATCTCCAAGGATGTCGATGCGTTGATCCAGATCAACCGCAATATCATGGACGGCCTCAAGTAGGCTGATATCCGGCTGCAGATGGGCGGTCTCTCCCCCGACTGGCGGCAGCGTCTTGCCGCTGCGATGCAGCACCATCAGTCCGGGCAGCTTGCCCAGGCCATCGCGCTTTACCAGCAACTTGCGACCGAGCAGCCCGACCATGCCGATGCCCTGCATCTGCTGGGCATGGCGCTCGACCAGGCCGGCCTTCCGGCGCAGGGCAGGCCTGCGATCGAACTGGCAATCCGGCTGTCGCCCGACACGCCCGCCTATCATGTCTCGCTTGGCAATGCCTGTCGGGCCCTGGGCGATGGCGATGGCGCCGCCGCGGCTTATGCGCAGGCGCTGCGGCTGATGCCGGCCATGGCCGATGCCCATAACGGGCTCGGCCTGCTGGCCCAGCAGCGACAGGACTGGCCGGCGGCGCGCCAGCATTTCCAGGCCGCGCTGACCGTTGCCCCCGGCGATACCGATGCACAGCTCAATCTGGCTGTGACGGCATGGTCTGCGGGCGAGACCGAGGCCGCGCTGACGGCGCTCTCGGCCCTGCTGGCGGCACATCCCGCCTACATGCCCCATGTGGTGCAGCTGGCGCGCAAGGCGCTGACCGGGCGATCTGCCGCATCCGCCACGCGCCTGATCGATCTGCTGGCAGCCTCCGGCCTGCCGGCGGCTGAACTGCATGTGCTGCGCGGCAATCTGGCGGCGGGAACCGGCGATGTGACGCAGGCGGAGCAACACTACCGCGCTGCCCTCGATGCGATGCCCGACAACCGCGATGCGCTGCGGCTGCTCAGCCATCTGCTGCTGGAGCGTCAGGATTATGCTGCGGCCTTGCCGCTGCTTGAGCGCGCCCATGCGCTGCAGCCGGGCGACTTTGCTGTTTTCTCCGGGCTGGGCGCGGCGCTGATGCGCACCGGCGCTTACGAGCGCGCCATTGCCGTGTTGCAGCAGGTGGTCGCGCATGATCCCGCACTGACCGGTGCATGGAGCGACCTTGTGATCGCCTGCGTGAAATTGTCCCGGTATCCGGAGGCGATTGCAGCCCTGCGCCAGCTGATTGCGCTCGATCCCGGCAACGCAGCCAATTATGCAAATCTCGCCAGCTACGAGGCGCATATCGGCAACATGCAGCAGGCCGAGGATGCCTTGGCCATCGCGCTGTCTCATGATCCCGATGCCGCTGCCACGCTGGGCACGCTGGCCAATATCCGCGACCTGCGCGGCGATGCGGCAGAAGCCGAAGCGATCTATCGCCGTCTGATCGCGCGCGATCCGGCGGATGCCGTCACGCAGACCAACCTGGCGCTGCTGCTGCTGCGGCAGGGCCGCTATGCCGAGGGCTGGGCGCATTATGCCTGGCGTTCGAAAGCGCGCGACTGGAGCAGCGCCGATGGCAGCCGGGGCCTGCCGCGCTGGGATGGCCATATGCCGCCGCCCGGTCCGTTGCTGACCTGGCGCGAGCAGGGCATCGGCGACGAAATTCTCTATGCCTCCGTGCTGCCAGAACTGGCCGCGCGTGGATTGCCGATCGTGCAGGCCACCGATCCGCGTCTGGTGCCGCTGTTCGCCCGTTCATTTCCCGATATTCGCGTCGTGGCGGATGACGGCAGACTGGATGTCGCCGCCCTTGGTCTCGCCTGCCAGCGGCCACTGGCGGATCTGGCCGCCCTGTGCCGGCCGGACATGGCCAGTTTCGCAGCGCATCCGAACGCCTATCTGAAAGCGGCTCCCGAACGGCGCACGCTGCTGCGCGACCGGTATCAGGCGACCGGGAAAAAGCTGCTGATCGGTGTGGCGTGGAGCAGCCGCAATCCGCGCACCGGTCGCAACAAGTCGCTGTCGCTGCTCGACATGCAGCCGCTGCTCCAGGAGCCCGATGCAACCTATGTGTCGCTGCAGTATGGCGCGGCGGCCGGCGACATCGCCGAGTTGCAGGCGCAGGCGGGTCTGCAGGTGCTGCAGGATGCTGAAATCGATCCGCTGGCCGATATCGATGCCCAGGCCGCGCAGATTGCTGCCCTCGACCTCGTGGTCACGGTCAGCACGGCCACCGCCCATCTGGCGGCGGCGCTGGGGGTTCCGACCCTGATCCTGCTGCGGCAGGACTGGGGCCAGCTCTGGTACTGGGGCGAGGCCGGGGTCCGGACGCCGTGGTATCCCGCCGTCCAGCTCTGCCGCGTACCGCGCGGTGCCACCGCTGCCGATCTGGTGGCCCGGGGCCGGGTGATGATGCAGGGCATGCTGGCCCCGTTTCGCAGCCGCGGAATGCCATAGGTCGGAAAGGGGCTTGTCTGCTAGAATTGCCCCCAGCTGCTTGCCACTGGACGCCGCATTTACGTTCGATAAACCAAAATATGCGAGGAAGGCGTTGGCTAAGAACAACGCCGATTCGCAAAACAGAGGGGAATACCCATGGCGATGAACGAAGAAGAGCAGAGCAAGGTGACGCGCGAGTCCTTCGTCGCAACCTGGGAAGCCCTGGTGAATGGCGGTATCAGCCGCGAAGTCGTGGCGGCCATTGCCATGAGCATGGCGCTGGCAGAACTCACCTCGCTGTTCGGCAAGGCCGTAACGGCGCATGGTCTGGAGAAGCTGCCCGATACGATCCGTGCCGGTGCCTTTGACAGCAAATAAGCCGCAGACCTCGCGGAGAAACAAAAAAAACCGGCCAATGGCCGGTTTTTTCATGTCTGCTGGGCAGTGAGTTTAAACCGAGATGTCGACCTGGGCGCCGACGCCGGATGCAGTAGGCGCCTTGGGGCGTGCGCCAGCCGCCGAAGCAGCCGTGATCGCCTTGACGTTTTCCAGTCCGGCGCTGACAGCGCTCAATACGGCAAGCTGACTGTCACGGGCGGCCTTCAGGCCAACCATGTACAGCTCTCCTTTAACACCGCTGATTTCCATTCTGGAAACCTCCAAAATTCGTTAAGGCGAAGTTTACCCTGTCTTCAGTGGGCCGCCAAGCATTTCCGCAGGCTGCAGCCGGGCCGCGCTGTGGACAAACCTGGCGGAGCGGGAGAACTGTTCAGCCTGTAATGCTGTTTATTTTCAATATGTTGGGTCGATTTTCTGGGGACGGCCGGTTCGCTGGACGCTTGACAGGGCGGGGCCGGGGCTTATGACTTGCGCAACATTTTTCAGCGCTGACCGGCGCTTACCATCTTTCAGGAGCTTCCGATCATGACCCGCGCTTTCTTGTTCCCGGGCCAGGGCAGCCAGGCCGTCGGCATGGGCAAGGATCTGAACGACGCATTCGCCACGGCGCGGGAGCTGTTCCAGGAGGTCGACGACGCCCTGTCGCAGAAGCTGTCCAGCCTGATGTTCGCCGGCCCGGAAGCGGACCTGACCCTGACCGAGAATGCGCAGCCGGCGCTGATGGCGGTCAGCCTGGCGGTGGTGCGCGTGGCCGAGAAGGATTTCGGTATCGACCTGGCGGCCAAGGGCGCTTTCGCTGCCGGCCATTCGCTGGGCGAATATTCCGCGCTCTGCGCCATGGGTGCGCTCAGCGTTGCCGACACGGCCCGCCTGCTCAAGCTGCGTGGCCAGTCGATGCAGAAGGCGGTGCCGGTCGGCACGGGCGCCATGGCGGCGCTGCTGGGTGCCGAACTGGAGCAGGCCCAAGAGGTGGTGACCGAGGCCGCCCAGGGCGAGATCGTCGGCTGCGCCAATGACAATGGCGGCGGCCAGGTGGTGATCTCGGGGCAGAAGAGTGCTGTCGAACGTGCCATCGAAATCTCGAAGACCAAGGGTATCAAGCGCGCCATGCTGCTGCCGGTCAGCGCGCCGTTCCATTGCGCGATGATGCAGCCGGCTGCCGATGCGATGGCCGAGGCGCTGGCCGGTGCGACAGTCAATGCACCGAAACTGCCGGTCGTTTCGAACGTTACGGCCAAGGGCGTGTCCAATCCCGACGACATCAAAAAGCTGCTGGTGCAGCAGGTGACCGGGCTGGTGCGCTGGCGTGAAAGCATGCAGTGGCTGAAGGCCCAGGGCGTGGCGCAGGCCTTCGAACTGGGCTCGGGTAAGGTTCTGGCTGGCCTGATGAAGCGGATCGACAAGGACATCGAGACGGTCAGTGTCGGCCTGCCGGCTGAGCTGGAAGCCTGGGCCAAGAGTCTCTGATACTGGGCCTGTGATCATTATCAAGGAGAAAGCGTGATGTTCGATCTGACCGGCAAATTCGCTCTGGTCACCGGCGCCACCGGCGGCATCGGCAGTGCGGTCGCCACGGCCCTGCATGCGCAGGGCGCCACGGTGGCCCTGTCGGGCACGCGCGAAGCCGTGCTGCAGGAGCTTGCCGCCAAGCTGGGCAGCCGTGTGCATGTCGTGCCCTGCAACCTGGCCGATGCGGAGGCCGTGAACGGCCTGATCGCCAAGACTGAGGCCGCGATGGGCCAGGTGGATATCCTGGTCAACAATGCCGGCATCACCCGTGATACGCTGGCCATGCGTATGAAGGACGAGGACTGGCAGACCGTTCTCGACGTCAATCTGAGCGCCGCCTTCCGGCTGGCGCGCGCCTCGTTCAAGGGCATGATGAAGCGCCGCTGGGGCCGCATTGTCAGCATCACCTCTATTGTGGGCGCCACCGGCAATCCGGGCCAGGCCAATTACGCAGCTGCGAAGGCCGGCCTGACCGGTATGAGCAAGGCGCTGGCCCAGGAAGTGGCCTCGCGCAATATCACCGTGAACTGCGTCGCACCCGGTTTTATCCAGACCGCGATGACCGATGTGCTGACCGATCAGCAGAAGGAAATGATTTCGCAGAAGATTCCGGCCGGCCGACTCGGCCAGGGCCCGGAAATCGCTGCTGCGGTGGTTTATCTGGCCTCGGACGAAGCCGCTTATGTCACCGGTCAGACCTTGCATGTGAACGGCGGTATGGCCATGATTTCCTAAGGAAATCTGGCGTCGAATCAGCCGTTTCGGATGGTCTGGAACGGCTTGGAAGCGTGGGGTTTCTATGCTAAGGGAGGCCCCCATCTGCCCGTCGCCGTGCAAACGGCCGACGCCGGCAGTCACAACCACAGGGATTTAAGAAATGAGCGACATTGCTGAGCGCGTGAAGAAGATCGTCGTCGAACATCTGGGCGTCGAAGAAGAGAAGGTGGTCGAGGGTGCGAGCTTCATCGACGACCTGGGCGCCGACAGCCTGGACACGGTCGAGCTGGTGATGGCGTTCGAAGAAGAATTCGGCGTCGAGATTCCGGACGATGCGGCCGAGAAGATTCTCTCCGTCAAGGACGCCATCGACTTCATCAAGGAGCGTTCGGCGTCGTAATCCGCCAGCGCTGCTGCCCTAGCGTTTTCGCTTCCGTTTTCGTCAGAAAGGTTCCGCCATGCGTCGTGTCGTCGTCACCGGCCTCGGCCTGGTCACGCCGCTCGCCTGCGGCGTCGAGGCGACCTGGACTCGGTTGATCAACGGTGAATCCGGCCTCGGCCCGATCACCCGTTTCGATGCATCCGAGATGCCGGCGCGTGTTGCCGCTCAGGTACCGCTGAAGGCCGACTTCCCGGACAGGGCAGACGCCTTCGATCCTGACGAATGGATGGAAGCCAAGGAACGCAAGCGCGTCGACGATTTCATCGTCTACGGCATGGGTGCGGCAAAGCAGGCGGTGAAGGATTCCGGTTGGGTCCCCGCCGATGAGGAGCAGCGCTGCCGCACCGGCGTGCTGATCGGCTCCGGCATCGGCGGCCTCAACGGCATCGAAGAGGCGGCGATCACCCTGCGTGACAAAGGTCATCGCCGCATCAGCCCGTTCTTCGTGCCGGGCCGTCTGATCAATCTGGTCTCCGGCCATGTTTCGATCGAATACGGCTTCAAGGGTCCGAACCACGCGGTGGTGACGGCCTGTTCGACGGGTGCGCATGCGATCGGCGATGCGGCCCGTCTCATCATGTGGGACGATGCCGATGTGATGGTGGCCGGCGGTGCCGAAGCCACTATCGGCCCGCTCGGCGTGGCCGGCTTTGCGGCCGCCCGTGCGCTCTCGACCGATTTCAATGACAATCCGAAAGCGGCTTCGCGTCCCTGGGACAAGGGTCGTGACGGTTTCGTCATGGGCGAAGGCGCCGGCGTGGTGGTGCTCGAGGAACTCGAGCATGCCAAGCGTCGCGGTGCCAAGATTTACGCCGAAGTGGTCGGTTACGGCCTCTCGGGCGACGCGCATCACATCACCGCACCGCATGAAAGCGGCGATGGCGCGTTCCGCTGCATGCAGATGGCGCTGAAGCGCGCCGGGATGCAGCCTTCCAATATCGACTACGTCAACGCCCATGGCACGTCCACGCCGCTGGGCGACGAGATCGAACTGGGCGCGATCAAGCGCCTGTTCGGCGATGCGGTTGCCAACCTGTCGATGTCGTCGACCAAGTCGTCGATTGGTCACCTGCTCGGCGCCGCCGGTGCCGTGGAGGCGATCTTCTCGACGCTGGCGATCAAGACCGGGATCGTGCCGCCGACGCTCAACCTGGATAATCCCAGCGACGTCGCCGTCGGCATGGATCTGGTGCCGCACAAGGCGAAAAAGCGCGAGGTGCGTGCGGCCCTGTCGAATTCCTTCGGCTTCGGCGGCACCAACGCGTCGCTGATCCTCAAGAAGTACGACGCCTAAAGTCTTCCGATGAAGCGGATGCTGCGTGCGCTGCTGGCAACCCTGCTGGCGGTCGCCATCGGCCTGTCCGCCGCCTGGCTGTGGTATGCCGCCTGGCTCGACAGGGCCGGACCGCTGGCGCGCGAGACGATCGTCCTGATTCCGCGCGGCACCCGTGTCTCCGGCATTGCCGAACGTCTGGCCGAAGCCGGCGTGGTCAGTCAGGCGCGCCTGCTTGAAGTGGCGGCCTGGCACACCGGCCTGGCAGCGAGCCTGAAGGCTGGCGAGTATCAGTTCGCCGCCGGCGACAGCCCGCGCAGCGTGCTGGAGCGGATTGCGGCCGGCAAGGTGCTCGCCCGCCGGCTGACCATTCCCGAAGGGCAGATGACGGTGGAGATTCGCCGCATCATCGAAGCGGGCGAGGCGCTGGCCGGCACCTGGCCTGCCGATCCGGTGCCCGAAGGCAGCCTGCTGCCCGAGACCTACCAGTATATTTACGGTGACAGCCGCAACGATCTGGTGGCGCGCATGCGCAAGGCGCGTGAGGAACTGATGGCCGAACTATGGCCCAAACGCGCAGCCGGCCTGCCGTTGGCCACACCGGAGCAGGCCGTGATCCTGGCGTCTATCGTCGAAGCCGAGACGCCGGTGCCGGCTGAACGGCCGCGGGTGGCCGGCGTGTACCTGAACCGCCTGAAGCGTGGCATGAAGTTGCAGGCCGATCCGACGGTGGCCTACGGGATCACCAAGGGCGAGCGCGAGCTGGAACGCCCGCTGACGCTGAACGATCTGGCGCAAGCCACGCCGTGGAACACCTATACCATTGACGGCCTGCCGCCGGCCCCGATCAATCATCCTGGCCGCGCCAGCCTGGCGGCAACCCTGCAGCCGGAAAACCACGGCTTCCTGTATTTCGTGGCCGATGGCAAAGGCGGCCATGTCTTTGCCGCCACCTATGAGCAGCATCTGCGCAATGTGGCGGCCTATCGCGCGACGCAGCGGCGTTGATTATTCCTTGGCCGGCGCCGCCCGCATCATGCGGTCGACCAGCGCATAGGGCAGCAGGCCGAGCAACCGCACGAAAGCGACCATCGGCCAGGGGAAGGCGATGCGGCCCTGATTGGCGGCCAGGCCGCGGATAATGATTTTCGCCGCCTTGTCGGTATCCATCAGGAAGGGCATCGGGAATTTGTTGCGGGCGGTCATGCGGCTGACCACGAAGCCCGGGCAGATGGCCGAGACTTTCACGCCGCGGGGCGCCAGCATGCCACGCAGTTCTTCGGCATAGGCGCGCGCGAAATGCTTGGTGGCGGAATAGGGCGCGGCACCTGGCATGCTGACGAAGCCGGCAATCGAGGACACGATGGCGATCTGTCCCTGGCGCTGCTGCACCATGATCGGCACGGCGGGATTCACCGTATTCAGTACGCCGTCGATATTCACCGCGGTGAGCGCGCGGACATGGCCATCGAACTGGTCCCAGGATTTGAAGCTGCCGCCGACACCGGCATTGGCGATCACGAGGTCCAGTCGCGCCCGGGCCGCGATCCCGGCAATGAAATCCTGCATGGCCGCGCGGTCGGTGACGGCCACGGCGCGGGCCTCGACCATCGCGCCCTTGGCGCGGCAGGCCTCGGCCACGGCCTGCAACCGCGCTTCGTCGCGGCCGGTCAGCGCCAGCAGCACGCCGGGGCGGGCGTAATGTTCGGCCAGCGCCTGGCCGATTCCACTCGATCCGCCGGTAATGACAATGCCGGAAAGCGGTTGTTCTGCCATGGCTTAGCCTCGACCCTCCGGCTGATTCCCCCTATAGTGCGCGCACCGTAGCATTTTCGGGGGAATCGTGTCGCTTGTCAGTATGACCGGCTTTGCCCGCGTCGATGGACGCGCCGGCAGCAAGGCTTGGATCTGGGAACTCAAATCGGTCAACGGCCGCGGGTTGGAGCTACGCTTCCGCCTGCCGCCGGGCTTCGATTCCATTGAACCGGAGATTCGCACCCTCGCGCAGACCAGGCTGGTGCGCGGTAATGTCACGCTCAATCTGCAGCTCGCGGAAAACGCCGATGCGGCGCCACCGGCCTATCGCCTGAACGAGGCGTTGCTGGAACAGCTGCTGGCCGTCGGCAGCAAGCTGGAGGCGCGCGGGATCGGTGCGCCGCGGCTGGATGGTCTGCTGGCGGTGCGCGGTGTGGTCGAACCGGTCGCTGGTGCCGTTGAAGACGAAGCGGCACGCGCGGCCACCGAAGCCGCGATGAAAAAGACCTTTGCGGCCGCCCTTGATCAGCTGGTGAGCAGCCGGGCTGCCGAAGGCGCCAAGCTTGGCGGCATCCTGGGCAGCATGCTGGACGAGATCACGGCTCTGGTCGGGCAGGCGGCCGGCATCGAGGCGGTGCGCCCTGATGCCCTGCGCCGTCGCCTACGCCAGCAGCTGGACGATATTCTGGCCCAGAAGCCGCCGGTGTCGGAAGAGCGTCTGGCCCAGGAACTGGCGATGCAGATCACGCGGCTCGATGTGCGCGAGGAGCTCGATCGCCTGAAGGCCCATGTGGAGACCACGCGCAGCCTGCTCGGCGGCGCCGACCGCGGCGTTGGCCGCAAGCTGGATTTTCTGGCGCAGGAGTTCAACCGCGAAGCCAATACCCTGTGCTCGAAAGCCTTCGATGCCGGGCTGACCGCGGTTGGCCTCGAACTCAAACTGGTGATCGACCGTCTTCGCGAGCAGGCCCAGAATGTCGAGTAAGTCCTCCAAAGCCCCGGCGATCTCGGTGGCGCGCCGCGGCCTGATGCTGGTGCTGTCCTCGCCGTCGGGCGCCGGCAAGACCACGATCTCGCGTCGCCTGCTGGAAACCGACGACGACCTGCATCTCTCGATCTCGGTCACCACGCGCGCACGCCGGCCGGGTGAAGTGGACGGTACGCATTACCACTTCATCAGTTCGGAAGATTTCGGCCTGATGGTGAACCGCCAGGAACTGCTCGAGCATGCCAAGGTGTTCGATTACTACTACGGCACGCCGAAGGAGCAGGTGGAAAAGCGCCTCTCCGCCGGACAGGATATCCTGTTCGATATCGACTGGCAGGGCACGCAGCAGCTGCGCCAGCGGGCGCGTGACGACCTGGTCAGCGTCTTCATCCTGCCGCCTTCGACCCGCGATCTGGAAAAGCGCCTGCACACCCGGGCGCAGGATTCCGCCGAGGTGGTGGCCAAGCGCATGTCCAAGGCCGCGGATGAGATCAGCCACTGGGCCGAATACGACTACATCGTGATCAATGACGATGTGGAGCGCTGCCTGGCCGAGGTGCATGCGATCCTGCGGGCCGAACGGTTGAAACGCCATCGCGGCGTCGGCCTGGTCGATTTCGTCAAGCAGCTGCGCGAAGGCCGCTGATTACAGCAGCCTAGCCAGCGCGCAGAATTCCTCGACCGACAGCGTTTCGGCGCGCCGCGTCGGATCGATGCCGGCGGCGTTCAGCTTGGCATCGGCGTCCGGCCAGAGCGGCTTCAGCGCCGCGCGCAGCATCTTGCGACGCTGGTTGAACGCGACGGCGGTCACGCGCTCCAGCTTTGCCGGTTCGGCCTCGGCCAGCGGCTGTTTGCGCGGCTGCAGCTCTACCAGCGTCGAGGTCACCTTGGGAGCGGGCACGAAGGCTTTCGGCCCGATATCGAACAGCATGCGCACTTCGCAGCGCCATTGTGCGGCCACGCTGAGCCGGCCATAGGTTTTACCCCCTGGCTTCGCCGCCATCCGCTCGGCCACTTCTTTCTGCACCAGCACGGTGATGCGGGAAAAATTCTGTGCCTGCGCCACCCAGCTCAAGATCAGCGGCGTGGCGATGTTGTAAGGCAGGTTGGCGACAACCTGCCAGGGCGGCGGCGCCAGGTCGGCAAAGGCGGTCTCCAGCGCGTCGCCCGGATGCAGCTGCAGGCGGCTGCCCGCGGCCAGCGCCAGATCGGCCAGTGCGGCGAGGCAACGCTCGTCGCGCTCGATGGCGACCAGGTTCGGCGCGCCTTCCAGCAGCAACGCGCGCGTCAGGCCGCCGGGGCCGGGACCGATCTCGATCACCGTCGCGCCGGCCGCCCAGGGCATGGCGGCGCGGGCGATCTTGCGGGTGAGATTGAGGTCGAGCAGGAAATTCTGCCCAAGCGATTTGCGCGCGGCCAGCTCATGCTGCGCGATCACCTCGCGCAGCGGCGGCAAGGCCTCAATGGCTGCTGACATTGCGCCCCGGATGCGTCCTGTGGCGGGCCATGGCCGCGGCCATGCGGATGGCGGCGATCAGGCTGTCGGGCCGGGCGATACCTTTGCCGGCGATGTCGAACGCCGTGCCATGGTCGGGCGAGGTGCGGATCACCGGCAGGCCGAGCGTGACATTGACGCCCTGGTCGAAATCCAGGGTCTTGATCGGGATCAGCGCCTGGTCGTGATACATGCACAGCGCCACGTCATAGGTCGCACGCGCCGCCGCATGGAACATGGTGTCGGGCGGCAGGGGGCCGCGCGCATCGATGCCTTCGGCGCGCAGTTGCGCCACGGCTGGTGCGACGATGGCGGCATCTTCGCTGCCCATGTTGCCGCTTTCGCCCGCATGGGGATTGAGGCCGGCAACGGCCAGTCGCGGCCGGGCAATGCCGAATTTCGTCTGCAGGTCCTGCGCCACGATACGCCCGGTCTCGACGATCAGCGCGGGCGTCAGCATGGCAATGGCCTCGCGCAGGGCCACATGGATGCTGACCGGCACGACACGCAGCCGTTCCGAGGCCAGCATCATCACCGGCTTCGGCGCATCGCAGAGTGCGGCGAGGAATTCGGTATGACCCGGATGGCTGAAGCCGGCATCGTAAAGCGCCGCCTTGTGGATCGGATTGGTGATCATGGCGGCGACCGTACCGTTGCGGCACAGCGTGGTTGCCAGTTCGATGGCATGCAGCACGGCCGGCGCATTGCGGCGATCCGGGATTCCGGGTTGCGGCAGGGCCGGCAAGGGCGCGGGCAGCACCGGCAGGGCATAGGGGAAAACATCGGCGGCTTCCGCGACGTCCTCGATCGCCTGGACCGGCACTTGCCAGCCCTGCTGCGCGGCAATGGCCTGCAGGCGGGCAGGATCGTCGAGCAGGAAGAAGGGTGGCAGGTGATCGGTATCGCGCCGCAGCCAAGCCAGCAGGGCGATCTCGCCGCCGATACCGGCCGGTTCGCCCATCGTCACGACAAGCGGCAGGGCCGGCCCGGCGGCGGTGGCGCCGTTATCTGAATTCGATGGTGGCATCGCGGCGCAGTTCGCGGATGTAGCGCTGGGCCATCAGCTCGGCGCGCCGCACCAGCAGGCTCTGACGCACATCGAGGCGATTGATACCGCTGGCCTCTTCACGGGCGCAGAGCGTGAACAGATGCACGGCGCGCGAGGCCCGCACCGGCTCGGAGGTCTCGTTCACCTTCAGCGGCGTGACAGCCTGGCGGAAATTCTCGGGCAGATCGCCCAGCCGCAGGGTGCCCAGGCTGCCCGAGCCGGTCGCCTGCAGGTCGGCGGCCACCTTCTCGACATCGTCGCAGCTGCGGATATTGCCGCGGGCGGCGCCGGCCTTGGCGACGGCCGCCTGGACATCGGCAGCGGGGGCATTCTGCACCAAGGGCAGCAGGAGCTGTTTCAGCGTCACCCGGGTGTCTTCCACGCCGGGCATGGCGATGCGGCGGCGGTCGCGCAGGGCGATGATTTCCCAGCCGCCGATGGTGCGGACCGGCTCGGAGAGGTCGCCCTTGTTCAGTTTGGCGATGGCAGCTTCGACCTCTTCGGCCAGTGTGCCGCGCTGGACCCAGCCGACATCGCCGCCGCTGGCGGCTGTCGTGCCGCGGCTGAACTGGCGGGCCAGGGCCGGGAAGCTGCTGCCGCCCTTGATCTGCTCGATGATGCGCAGCGCGAGCTGGCGCTGGGGCTCTTCCTGGTCCGGGCTGTCGACCGGCACGAGAATTTCCGAAATCAGGTCTTCGGTCTGGCCGACATTGGCGCGCAGCTTGGCGACCGCTTCGTCGATTTCCTGTTCGGTGATGGTGACCTGGGCGCCGACGCGGGCGCGCACCATGCGGCTCCAGGTCAGTTCGTTGCGGATCTGGCTGATCGCCGCCGTCGGATCGACGCCGGCGCGTTCGGCAAATTCCTCGAAGCGGCCCGCCGGAATATTCATCTGCCGCTCGATGGTGGCAATGGCGTTGTCGATCTCCTGCTGCACCGGGCTGATGCCGCGTTTCTTGGCTTCCTGCAGCTGCAGCCGCTCGTCGATCAGGGACCGCAGGGCCTGGTCGCGCACGGCCCGGCGGATTTCCGGGTTATCCGGCAGGCGCGTGGTGGCCATGATGATGCGCGCGCGTTCGTTCACGTCGCGCAGGGAAACGACCTCGTCGTTCACCAGGGCAACGATGCGTTGCTGGTCCTGCGCATGCAGGGGAGCCGCAAAGGCGGCGCTCAGGAGCAGAATGAGTGCGAAGATGCGATGCATGGTTGGCTCAGCTGAAAGTCGCAATCCTGAAACGCAGGCCGATGGTGGTTGCCGGCTGGATATCGCGATTGACCGTGAATGTCCGCTCGGCGAACAGGATGATGTCGAAGCACTCGTCAGTATAGCGCAAACCGCCGAAATTCAGCAAAGAGCCTTCGGTCTTAAGGTCGCGGGTATGCCGGAATTCGGTCGACCAGTATTTCGTCAGCTGCATGCGGACGGCGGCGCTGACGGCCTCCTGGTTGCCGGTATTCTGCAGATAATCGGTATTGGTGACGTCGGCGTAGGAGAGCGAGACGTAGTTGGTGCTGGTGCCGATGGTGGTGCCGAGTTCATGCCGGCGCACCGAAAGTTCGCTGTTCTGGGCCAGGCGGACGCGATCCACCAAGGTGATATAGCGGCCGGGCGAAACCGTCAGCCGGCCGACATAATCGGAGAACTCGTCGCGCAGGCCGGAGGTTTCCGTGAAAGTGTCGTCGGCCTTGGCGCGCAGCGACTGTCCGGCGAGGAATTCGACATAGCCGCCGCGGTCGCTGTAAGCCGCCGTGCGCAACCCGTAATTCAGTTTGGGGCCACCATCCCAGCGGTCATAGCCGCTGAACCGGCTGAGCGAGAAGAGATTGGTTTCGTCGAATTCGAAGCTGAGCGAATCCTCGTTCGGGATGCCCTTCTTATTGCCGCCATAGGGCGTGACGACAGCCATCGCGATGGGTTCGATCAACTGGCGCATGCTGCCTTCGTCGCGCACGAAGGGATAGCGCCAGTCGAGCGCCACCAGCGGCAGGACGCGGCCGACCATGTCGGATTCACTGGTGCTGCCGGGTGTCGCCAGTGCCGACTGGTTGAGGTTGTTGGTCCAGTAGCCGTCGGCGCGCACCATGGCGGTGGCCGTGAAGACTTCGCCGCTGGGCGCATAATAGGGCTGTGCCCAGGACACCGTGCTGCTCAGGCGGCGCGTGTCGGTGCCTTCGGTGCGCATGAGCGACACCATGTTGGCATCGAGCGCCCAGCGCCCGCCGTAATCGCCCGGCTCCATGACGGCCGAGTAATCCATCACCGGCACGGCAACCGGCACGTTGCCGTTTCTCACATTGGTGCGCAGATTCTGGAACGAGAAGGCATTCACCGACGCGAAATGCCGGTTATTGATCGCTTCGGCATAGATGCGGCTGGTCAGCGTGTTGCTGCTCGGCCGGTCGTTGATGCGGTAGCGGCTCAGATAGGTGTCGTCGGACGCGCGCAGGATATTAGCGCCCATGGTGACGTCGTCGGTGGCGCGGAAGGCCATGTTGGTGCGGAAATGTCCGCGCACGTCGCCGCTGACATCTTCTTCAGTGATGCTGCCGTCGGTTTCGATTACGCCGCGCGCCATGCGTTGGCGGTATTCGGCGGTCAAATGCGCGCCCTGACGGCTCGAATACTGCGGCGAGATCGTCACATCGGTGCTGTCGTCGATCACCTGATAATAAGGGAGCTGGAGCATCTGCCCGAAATACGATGTGTTAACATACCGGGGCGGCAGGATGCCGCTGCGCCGGTTCACCGTCGGGTCGGGATGACTGAAATACGGCGTATAGAGCACCGGGATGCCGAACATTTCAAAGACGGCGTTGCGGTAGGTGATCTCCTGCTCGGTCTCGTTATGCTCGACGCGTTCGCCCTTCAGCTGCCATAGCGGCGCGCGGGTGGGATCATCCTCGCAGAGCGAGCAGGTCGTGTAGACGGCCTTGCGCATCACGGTGCGGTTGCCATCGCGTCGTTCGGCCGACACGGCTGCACCGCGCGACTTGTCCGCCAGCAGGAAGGAGGCGTCCCGGATGAAGCCGTTCCGCATGCCCGACGTCAGTTCCATGTAATCGGCGAAAAGCACCGTGCCGTTTTCTTCCAGCAGGGTGACATTGCCGCTGGCGATCGCCCTGTCGTCCTTCTCGCTGTAGCTCACCAGGTCGGCCATCAGGGTGCGGCCGCCCTGGGCGAGTTCCACCTTGCCCTCGGCACTGATGAGGCCGAGCGACTGGTCGTATTTCAGGCTGTTGGCGGTCACCAGCACAGGTTCGTTCCGGCCGCCCTGCGACTGAGTCTGGGACTGCTGGTTCTGCGCCTGGGCCGAGGCCGGACTGCTGGCGGCGATCTGTATGGTGGTGGATGCGGCAATGGCCAGCAGCAGGCCGAGCGCTGCTGACGATAGCAAGCCGCTGCGCCGGACCGTCATCCGTCCTCCAGGTGAAAGAGCAGCGAGATGCCGAGCATGGCGAAGATGGCCGTGGGTGCCCAGGCCGCCATTTGCACGGGCAGGGTGCCGTTGAGGCCGAAGGGTTGGATCACTTCGACGCTGAAATACAACAGGAAGCCGGCGGCAACGCCGCCCGCCAGCATCAGGCCGATGCCGCCGCGCCGGGTCAGCCGCAGGCTGAAGCTGGCGGCAATCAGCAGCATGGCGCAGAGCAGCACCGGCGAGGCGAGCAGGCTGTAAAAATGCAGGCGATGACGCACGGCCGAGAAACCCGCCGTTTCCAGCGTGGCGATGAAGGAGGGCAGTTCCCAGAACGAGATCGTGCTGGGTGAGGCAAAGCTTTCCTGGATGCGGTCGAAGGTGAGCGTCGTGGCCACGCTCAGCTTTTCAAAGCGTTCGGCCGGCCGGTCCGGATAGCTGACGATCGCATTCTCCAGCTGCCACTGGCGATCCTCCAGCAGGGCAACAGCCGCATCGATGCGCTTCACGAACTGGTCGCGGCCATCGTAATAGAACAGGATCGCGTCGCGCAGTTCCACGCCCTGTTGGGCCACGCGCAGGGCGTGCACCACCACTTGGCCGGAAGCATCGGCCTCGCGCATCCACAGACCGCTGGAAGAGACCGCCAGCATGCTGGTGCGGCCGCGCATCACCTTGGCGTCGATATTCTCGTAACGCCCCAGCATGGCGGCACTGAGCGGGTTGTAGACGGTGACCAGGAACACGCCGAGCATCGCAGCAATCGCAATGCCGGGGAACAGGAACTGCCAGACGGAGACGCCAGCGGCACGGCTGACGGTCAGCTCCTGCGAGCGCGTCAGGCGGCTCAGCGCCAGCATGCTGCCGAACAGCACGGCAAACGGGAACAGCTTGGTCATCAGGCTGGGCAGCTTGAGCAGCGACATCTCGAATACCAGGTCGAGACCGGCCTCGGTGCGGCCACTGGCCCGGCGCAGCATTTCCACGGTGTCGAAACTGAAGGCCAGAACGGCCAGCACCACCAGAACGGTTAGGATGCCGGCGAAGAACTGGCGGCCGAAGTAGATCGAGAGCGTGGTGGATTGCCGCATCAGCCAGCCGCCTGCAGTTTGGCGCGTGTGATCGGTTCGCGCAGCAGCAGCACGGTGGCGGCAATGAACAGGGCCGGCAGAATATACATCAGCGGCACCAGGGCGATGCTCTTGGCGGCCAACTGGGTGACGCCAAGGCTCACCACCTGCAATGCAATGGCTGCGGTGGCGCCGATCGCCAGGCGCTGGCCATGGCCGCGCCGGTTGTATTCGCCGCCGATCACGCTGGCGATGGCGATCAGGATCAGGGCCGGTGCATAGATCGGGGTGATCAGGCGGCGATGTCCCTCGGCCACCAGCTTGCCGTAATGCTGACGGTCGTCGGCGTTGCTCATATCGGGCCAGAACAGGTCGCCCAGGAACCGCTCTGACGGTTCGCGCCAGGCCTGGCCTTCCTTTTGCGCGTAAGTCTCGAGATCCAGGCTGTAATTGTCGAAATACAGCAGCGACAGCGACCGGCGCTCGGCGTCGATCTGCTGGCGGTTGCCCTTCACCATGTAAAGACGCGGGCCCTGCGGGGTGCGGATCAGCGTGGCCTTCTCGGCCATCATGGTGATCGGCAGCGTGGCGTTGCGGTTGTCATGCACCAGAACGCCCAGCATGTCGCCATTGCTGTCGCGCTCACGCACATAGACGGTCAGGTTCGGCGTCGGCGTGTTGAATACGCCCTCCAGGATGGCCATGCCGGCGAGGTCGTTACGGAACTCGTACTGGCTCGCCTTCAGCGTGCTGGAGCCCAGCGGCATCAGGAACAGCAGGATCACATACATCACCGCCATCACGACCATCGCGATGTAGAGGGCGGGTCGGGCCAGCGCCAGGCGGCTGAAGCCGGCGGCCGACAGCACGATCACCTCGGAGTCGCTGGACAGGCGGTGGAAGGCATAGAGCGTGGCGCAGAAGGCGGCGACCGGCAGGATGATGGCCATGATGTTGGGCAGCACCAGCATGGTCAGGTAGAGGAAATCGCCGAACGCGAGGTTGTTGTTCACGATGCGGTCGATGAACCGCAACGACTGGGTCAGCCAGATCACCCCGGTCAGGGTGAGGGTGGCAAAACCGAGCGGCCAGGCGATCTGGCGCATGATGTAAACGGAGACCCCGCGCATGGCGCGCAGTATAGCCAATCCGCCCTTTGCCGCCACCGCCTCGCAGTGAAAAGAAGAACTTGGTCCACAACGCAGAATCGGCGATTCGGGCATGCGCGCCGATTGATCGGGCAAGCCCCGGGCCGCTATAGTCCTCGACCGGTCCCCGACAGCCTTTTTGATCCGGTTGGAGCATCATGAAAATCGAAATCGTCGACGCCAAATCCCCCAAACGCGGCAGCCTGGTCCTGGTCGTCGGCGAAGGCCGGCAGCTGGGGGCCTTCGGCCAGCGGACCGACAAGGCCCTGGGCGGGGCCCTGGGCAAGGCGATGGCGGCAGCGCCGCGGTTTACCGGCGCCCGCGGCCAGTGGCTCGAGCTTCTGGCGCCCGGTGCCGGCCTCAGCCGCATCCTGCTGGCCGGTCTGGGCAAGCCCGCCGAGACCAAGGCCGCGACCTATGAGGCGCTGGCCGGCGATGCCGTGCGCCGGCTCGCCACCTCGGGCGAGGTCGATCTGGCCGTGGCCGCCGAAGTCCTGAAGGGCACCGTGCTGCCGGCTGCCGAGGCCGCGGCCCGCGCCGCTCTGGGCGCCCGTCTGGGTAGCTACCGGTTCGACAAATACCGCACCAAATTGAAAGACAAGGACAAGCCCAGTCTGAAGGCCGTCAGCGTGCTGAGCGAGACCGCGGCGGCGGCGAAAAAGCTGCATGCGCCGCTCGACAAGCTGGCCGCCGGCGTCGAGATCACCCGCAACCTGGTGACCGAGCCCGCCAATGTGATCTTCCCGGCCAGCCTGGCCGCCGAATGCCGCAAGCTGACCAAGCTGGGTGTCAAGGTCGAGGTGCTGGGCGAGCGTGAAATGAAGCGGCTCGGCATGGGCGCGCTGCTCGGCGTCGGGCAGGGCTCGGCGCGCGAATCGCAGCTCGTGGTCATGCAGTGGAATGGCGGCAAGAAGGGCGTCAAGCCGGTTTCGCTGATCGGCAAGGGCGTCTGCTTCGACACCGGCGGCATCTCGATCAAGCCGGCCGCCGGCATGGAAGAGATGAAATGGGACATGGGCGGCGCGGGTGCCGTGATCGGTGCCATGGCGGCGCTGGCCGGCCGCAAGGCGAAAGCCAATGTCGTCGGCGTGGTGGCGCTGGTGGAGAACATGCCGTCGGGCACCGCGCAGCGGCCGGGCGACGTGGTCACGTCGATGTCTGGCCAGACCATCGAGGTGCTGAACACCGATGCCGAAGGCCGCCTGATCCTGTGCGATGCCATGTGGTATGCGCAGCAGCGCTTCAAGCCGCAGGCCATGGTGGATCTGGCCACGCTGACCGGCGCCATCATCATCGCGCTCGGCCATGAACATGCCGGCCTGTTCTCGAACAACGACCGGCTGTCGGAACAGCTCACCGCTGCCGGCAAGACCGAGGACGAGCCGCTGTGGCGCCTGCCGCTGGGCGAAGCCTACGATGCCGGCCTGAATTCGCCGATCGCCGATATGCAGAATATTGCGGGGCCCGGCTTTGGCGCCGGCTCGATCACGGCGGCGCAGTTCCTGCAGCGCTTTGTGGTCGACAAGACCCCCTGGGCGCATCTGGATATCGCCGGCACGGCCTGGAGCAAGAAGGACAAGGCCACGGTGCCGAAGGGTGCCACCGGTTTCGGCGTCCGCCTGCTCAACCGCCTGATCGCCGATAACTACGAAGATCGCTGAGTGGCCGAACTGCTGTTCTACCATCTGACCCGGCGGCGCCTCGACCAGGTGCTGCCGGAACTGCTGGAAAAGACCCTGCAGAAGGGCTGGCGGGCCGTGGTGAAGGGCGGTTCGGACGAGCGCATCCAGCAGATCAACAGCGACCTGTGGACCTATGGCCGCAACAGCTTTCTGCCGCATGGCATCAAGGCCGATGGCTTCCCGGATCAACAGCCGATCTACCTGACCATCGAGGACGAGCGGCCCAACGACGCGCAGGTGCTGTTCCTGGTCGATGGCGCCGATGCCGATGATGTCGCCGCCTACACCCGCGTCTGCGACCTGTTCGACGGCAATGACGACGCGGCGGTCGGTGCCGCGCGGGCGCGCTGGAAAAAAGCCAAGGAGGCCGGCCACACGCTGACCTACTGGCAGCAGTCGGACACCGGCGGCTGGGTCAAGAAGGCGGAAGGCTAGGCCGCCTCGCTCTGCGCTTCTTCCAGTTTCGCCTGGGCGTCGAGCCAGGTTTCTTCCGCCGCTTCCAGCTTCTTCACGATCTCGCCATGCTGCTTCTGCAGCTCGGTCTGCTTGGCCGGCGCCATCTTCGTATAGGTGTCGGGATCGGCGAGCGTCGCATCCAGCCGCATCTTCTCGGCAGTCAGCTTGGCCATCGCCTTTTCCGCATTGGTGACGGCGATGCGCAACGGCGCCAGCGCCTGACGCGCAGCGGCGGCGGCCTTGCGGTCGGCCTTGCGGTCCGACGACGAGACGTCGGTGCTGTTGCCGCCGCCCTTCAGCTTCACGGTCGCCTGCGCACGGCGGCGGTCGGCCAGCAGTTTGGCGTAATCGTCGAGATCGCCGTCGAAATCCTGCACGGTGCCGTCGCCGACCAGCCAGAAGCGGTCCGCGCAGGCTTCGGCCATATGGCGATCATGGCTGACCAGAATCACGGCGCCCTTGAACTCGTTCACCGCCTGCACGAGGGCATCGCGCGTATCCATGTCGAGATGGTTGGTCGGTTCGTCGAGGATCAGCAGATGCGGCGCATGGTAGGTCACCATGGCAAACAGCAGCCGCGCGCGTTCGCCGCCCGAGAGCTTGCCGGCCGCCGTCTGCGCCTTTTCGCGCGTCAGGCCGAAACTGCCCAGACGCGTGCGCAGCTGCTCGATGGTCCATTTCGGCATCAGGTCGGCCAGATGCTCGACCGGCGTGCGGTTTTCATCCAGCACTTCATCCTGGTCCTGGGCGAAATAGCCGATGCGCAGCTTGCCCGAGCGCTGAATCTTGCCGGCCTGAGGCTTGAGCGTGCCGGCGAGGATCTTGGCCAGCGTGCTCTTGCCGTTGCCGTTGGCGCCCAGCATGGCGATGCGGTCTTCCATGTCGATGCGCAGATCGAGATGGCGCAGGATCGGCTTGTCCGTCGTGTAGCCGGCGGTCAGATGCTCCAGCATGATCAGCGGCGGCGGCAGTTCTTCCGGATCGGGCAGGCGGAAGATCACGGAGGGGTCTTCGACGGCGGCGGCAATCGGCTGCATCTTGGCCAGCATCTTCAGGCGGCTCTGCGCCTGGCGCGCTTTCGAGGCCGAGGCGCGGAAGCGGGCGACGAACTCTTCCATATGCTTGCGCTGTTCGGCCTGGCGCGTGGCGAAGGCGGTCTGCTGCTCCATGCGCAGGCGGCGCTCGGTCTCAAACGTGTCGTAGTTGCCGCGATAGAGCACCAGCTTGCCGTTATCGATATGCAGGATGTGCTCGATGGCGGAATTCAGGAAATGGCGATCATGGCTGATCAGCATGAAGGTGCGTGGATAGGTCTTCAGGTAGCCTTCGAGCCACAAGGAGGCTTCGAGGTCGAGATGGTTGGTCGGCTCATCGAGCAGCAAGAGATCCGGCTCGGCAAACAGACAGCCGGCCAAGGCGACACGCATGCGCCAGCCGCCGGAGAAACTTTCCAGCGGGCGGTTCTGCGCCGCTTCATCGAAGCCCAGGCCGGCCAGGATGACGGCGGCGCGCGCCGGCGCCGCATGGGCGTCGATCTCGGCCAGCCGCATATGCACGGCGGCGATGCGCTCGGCATCCTCCATGCTGGTGGAATGCTCCAGCTCGTCGGCCTCGATGAGAAGGGCCTCGCGCTCGGTATCGGCGGCCAGCACATAGGCGATCGGGCTCTGCTCGCCGCCCGGCGGCTCCTGCGGCAGCTTGGCGATCTTGCAGTCGTTGGGCAGTTCGACGCCGCCGGTTTCGGTCTGCAGGTCGCCGGTGACGATCTTGAACAGCGTCGATTTTCCGGTGCCGTTGCGCCCGACCAGGCCGACCTTGTGGCCGGCCGGGATCGTGGCCGAGACATGGTCCAGCAGCACACGGCCGGCAATCCGGTAGGTCAGGTCGCGAAAAGACAGCATTTATAACAACTTAAGGTCGGGGCCGGGGAGGGCCGGTGTCAGGGGCGCGGGGCCGGGATGGTTGCGGCCCTCGAGCGGAGCCTCTATATACCCGCCACCGATTTTTAGCCAAGACCCAAAGGACTTCTGATCATGGCGATTGAACGCACTTTCTCGATCATCAAGCCGGACGCGACCCGCCGCAACCTGACCGGCGCGATCAATGCCAAGATCGAGGCCGCCGGCCTGCGCATCGTGGCCCAGAAGCGCATGCAGATGAGCCAGGCCCAGGCCGAGAGCTTCTACGGCGTGCACAAGGCCCGTCCGTTCTTCAAGGACCTGGTCGACTTCATGATCTCCGGCCCCGTCGTTGTGCAGGTGCTGGAAGGCGAAGGCGCCATTGCCAAGTATCGCGACGTGATGGGCGCCACCAACCCGGCCAATGCCGCGGCCGGCACCATCCGCAAGGAATTCGCCGAGAGCATCGAAGCCAACTCGGTGCACGGCTCGGACGCCGCCGAGACCGCCGCGGTCGAGATCGCCTACTTCTTCGCCGGCATCGAAATCGTCGGCTGATACCATCCTTTCAGTCTCCGGACTGGATCAGGGCCCGGCAGCGATGCCGGGCCTTTTTTCGTATGCGCCGGCCCTGCATCGTCGTTCCCGCAAAAGCGGGAAACCAGACCTGGAGCCTGTCCGCACGCCGTCTATCCGTCCTTATTCGACTCTTATCCGTCGCTATTGAATCCTTATTTGCGCTTATCCGCGTCTCATTCGGTGCTGTAAGCGTCGAAACTGATGCTGTAGCCGTCAAATCTCGCCAAATCGGGATGCAGTGGTATGCAGCTTAGTTGGAGCGCATACGTGCTTATCCGATGCTTGGCTCTCCAATATTAGGTTTTAACAATTGCGCCTCGCGCGATTGGCAACGGTGACTCGGCAAGCCTTACTGGAGTCTGTTGACAGATTAGAACATTATAAGTACATTATATGGGAATAATGTCAAATATTCTGGTGAATTTGTACCCATCTCTTTGGGAAATAAGAAGTTTAAGAGAATCAAGATTGCCTTTTGGGATGCAGTAGACCTATATAAAATCTAGAAGATAACGTTTTTTCGTTGAAAAGGCCGATTTATGATAACTTCCTTCGGAATAAAAAACTTCTATTCGGTCTTGCACGAACAGGTAGTTGATTTGCGAGTGCCCGATACCAGTCCGGACTTACCGGAACGGTTTGTGCGGCCGTTTGAAGGTGCAGGTCGAATAAACAAAGTTCTCGCAATTTATGGAGCGAATGGCTCTGGGAAATCGACAACTTTGCGAGCCATTCCGTTTTTGAAATGGTTCGTCAAATCCTCCTTCGAGCGAACACCGAGTGAATATCTACCTTATTTCGAATTTGCGGATAGGCGTGCTGGTATCGATGAAACAGAACTATGGGTGGAGTTTGATACTGATTTAATTGAAGGCTTGCCAAGGTGTTTGTATCGGTACGAAGTGCGGATCAAGACAGATCCTGATCACGTTACTTATGAAGCGTTGAAGGTGAAGCCGAAACGCAATTATCAGCGCGTATTTGAAAGAACTGAAGAAGGCATTTCATTCAGCCCTTATATGCAAATTTCCAAGAACGATCCGCGGCGAGAAAGCATTCGTCCAGATTGTAGTTTAATCAGCACGTTTGCAAAATTTGCTCATCCGTTGGCCACAAAAATTGTCCAACTGATGTTGCTGGTTCAATCAAATATCCATCTTATGAAGAAAGAGGAATTTCCAGAGAAGCAAGCAATAGAATTTTATGCCGAAAATCCGGCGCTTCTCCAAGCCCTTAATAAGCGTATACGGTTTATGGATCTTGGTGTTGAAGAAATAGAAATAGACGAAACTTCTGAGGGTCATAAGGCATATTTTAAGCACGTTGGTTTGCCGAGGAGGCTTTTACTTGCGCGTGAGTCTCACGGAACGCAGCAATTCTTCCGTTTCTTCCCATATCTTTATTTTGTGTTGGCGTCGGGGGGGGTGGCTGTCATGGATGAATTTGACAGCGATATCCATCCGTTGTTGCTGCCGGAGATTTTGCGATGGTTCTATGATCCAGTCACCAATCCAAATAACGCCCAGCTCATAATGAGTTGCCACAACCCATATCTGCTGGAGCATCTTGAGAAAGAAGAAGTTGCCTTTACTGAAAAAACGGCAATGGGAGAAACCGAGCTATTCTCCTTACGAGACATAAAAGGTGCTCGGCGTGATGCCAGCCTTTATGCCAAATACATTGGTGGCGCATTCGGCGCTATTCCGAGGCTTGGATAGCGGAAAATGGTGGCAAGAGGACGAGTCCGGGTAGTCAGGACCCGTGTTTTTGTCGGCTGTGAAGGAGAATCCGAGCGCGCATATGCGGCTTGGCTTCAAAGCCTTGCTGACGCTTTGGATTTACCTCTGTTCATTGACCCCGTGCTTGCTGGCATTGGCGGTGGTGATCCAGAGGGTATCGTTCGAAGGCGAATTATGGAAATGATACGCAAGGAGCAATCGCATGGCGTCTATCAACATCGCGCGATTCTGCTGGATAATGATACTGCTATGCGCCAGCGCGACAAACGTGATGCTGCTATTCGGTTTGCGGCAGACCACGGTGTAACTTTGATATGGCAAGAGCCAGATCATGAAGGTCTTCTGCTGCGGCATTGCCCCGGATGCGCGACTCACCGGCCGGTGGCTGGAGGAGACTCAACCCGAAGGCTCCGCGCTCATTGGCCGGATTATGAAAAGCCAGCCGATAGGATTGCTTTGGCCAAGCGGTTCTCATTAGACGATTTGAAACGTCTAAGTGCCCACGAAATTGAACTTGTCAGCTTCCTGAGGGGCTTAGGATTCAATATATAGAGGAGGCAACTTCTAGATCGCGGATTAGCTTAACCCGCGAACTGTTATCGTTCCGTTTTTAATTAGGACGCTCTGGCCCTCGATCACCAGCCGGCCTTCCGCCAGCAGCTTCAGCGCCTGCGGATAGATCACATGTTCCTGCGCCAGCACGGCCTCGGCCAGGTTCTCCGGCGTCGCATCCGGCGGCACCGGCACGGCGGCCTGCGCAATGATCGGGCCGTCATCCAATGCCGGGATCACGAAATGCACGGTGCAGCCGCTGATCTTCACGCCGGCGGCAATCGCCTGTTCATGCACGCGCACGCCCTTGAAGGCCGGCAGCAGCGAGGGATGGATATTGATCATGCGGCCATGCCAGCCGCGCACGAAATCATCGGTCAGGATGCGCATGAAGCCGGCGAGGCAGATCAGTTCGATGCTTTTGCTACGCAGCACCGCATCCATGGCGGCATCGAAATCCGCGCGCGTCCGTCCCTTGCTTTCGATCACCGCGGTTTCGATGCCGTGCTCGCGCGCCACCGTCAGGCCCTCGGCATCGGCGTGGTTGCTCAGCACCAGGGCGATGCGGGCCGGATAATCGGTGCTCTTTTCGCTGGCCTCGATCAGCGCACGCAGGTTGCTGCCGCGCCCGGAGATCAGCACGGCCACGGCCTTGCGCTCGGGGCGCTTCGCCGCCGTCATAGGATCAGTTCCAGGCCGTGTCGCAGTTGCGCATGCTGACCATCGGTTCGGCGGCGCTGTCCTGCTGGGCCTCGATCACGCCCAGGCGGGAGACGGTCTCGCCGGCCGTCTTCAGCTTCTGGATCACGGTCTCGGCCTTTTCCTTGGCCACGACGACGACCAGGCCGATGCCGCAGTTGAAGGCACGCGCCATCTCGGCGTCGTCGATCTGGCCGGCGGCTTTCAGCCATTTGAATACCGGCGGCAGGGTCCAGCCGGTGGCATCCACGATGGCGTCGGTGCCATCGGGCAGCACGCGCGGGATATTGTCGACCAGGCCGCCGCCGGTGATATGCGCCATCGCCTTGATCAGGCCCTCGCGCACCAGTGGCATGCAACTTTTCACGTAGATGCGCGTTGGGACCATGAGGATTTCCGCCAGCGGCTTCGACGGCTCGAAGGGGGCGGGGCTCTCAAACGAGAGGCCGTTATCGGCAATCACCTTGCGGACCAGCGAAAAGCCGTTCGAATGCACGCCCGACGATGCGAGGCCAAGCAGCACGTCGCCCGGCTTTACATTCTGTGGCAGCAGGCGGCCGCGCTCGGCGGCGCCGACGGCGAAGCCGGCGAGGTCGTAATCCTTGGCGGCATACATGCCGGGCATTTCGGCGGTCTCGCCGCCGGTGAGCGCGCAGCCGGCCTGGCGGCAGCCTTCGGCGATGCCGGCCACCACCTTGGTGGCGACATCGACTTCGAGTTTGCCGGTGGCGTAATAGTCGAGGAAGAATAGCGGCTCGGCGCCCTGCACCAGGATGTCGTTGACCACCATGGCCACCAGGTCGATGCCGACGCCGTCATGGCGGCCGGTTTCGATGGCGATCTTCAGTTTGGTGCCGACGCCGTCCGTGGACGAGACCAGGATCGGATCGGTGAAGCCGGCCGCCTTGAGGTCGAACAGCGCGCCGAAGCCGCCGAGCGAGGCATCGGCGCCCTTGCGGCGGGTGGAGGCGGCGAGCGGCTTGATCGCATCGACCAGGGCTTCCCCGGCATCGATATCGACACCGGCGGCTTTATAAAGCGGCGACGTGTTGATGATGGCCTCCACGGCGGGTAGATTGAGCGGCGCTGAATAATGCTGGCACCATACTTATTCCCCCTGTCTTTGCAATGCTTGCCTCACCCATGCTAAGAGCCTGTTTTTACGCGATATTCGCCTTCGTTCTGGCTCTGGCTGCAAGCCTGCCGGGCCTGGCCCAGCCGCGGACTCCGGGGGGCGCGCGCCCTGATCCCTTCACGGTGTCGGATGTGGCGGTCGATGCCTCGGCCGACAGCGCCGCCGCCGCCCGGCCACTCGCCATCGCAGACGGCGAGCGCCGCGCCTTCACCACGCTGCTGCGCCGCCTGACCCAGCCCGAGGATCACGGGCGTCTGCCGCGCCCGTCCGAGGCTTTGCTGAACGATGTGATCGCCGGTTTCGGCATCGACGAGGAACGCGCCTCGGCCACCCGCTATATCGGCAAGATCAGCGTCACCTTCCGCGCCGAGGCGATCCGCCGGCTGCTGCAGGATAACAAGCTGGCCTATGCAGAGACGATGAGCCGGCCGGTGCTGCTGGTGCCGGCCTGGCAGTCGGCGGGCGGCGCAAAGTTGTGGGAGGCCGACAATCCCTGGCGCGCCGCGTGGCTCCAGCGTCCCGATCCGCAGGGCGGCCTGGTGCCGCTGCAGATCGCGGCTGCTGCGGACAGCGGCCCGGCGCTCGAGCGCCTGCTCGGCAATGCCGATGACCTGAAAGCCATGGCGCGCCGCGCCGGTCTGGAAGATGCGCTGGCCGTCGTCGCCACCTTGCAGCAGGCCGATCCCGGCGCCGTGCGCATCGACATCGCCGTGCAGCATCAGGGGCCGGGCCTGTTCCTCGACGGGCTGGAGCCCTTTACCGCCACCGGCGGCACCCAGGAAGAAGCCCTGCTGTCGGGCGCCATCGAAATGGCGCGCCGCATCGAAAGCCGCTGGAAGCAGGGCAGCGTGATCGACCTGGAGAAGCAGGGCCAGATCAGCGTCGCCGCCGGCTTCCAGAGCCTGGCCGAATGGAACAAGCTGCGCACCGCGCTCAGCGCCATGCCGATCGTGCGCAAGGTGGATGTGCTGCGGTTGTCGCATCGCGATGCCCAGCTGCTGCTGGAGTATTATGGCGAGACCGAACAGCTCTCCACCGCGCTGGCCCAGCGCGACGTCTCGCTGCAGCAGCGCGACGGCTTCTGGCAGATGCAGAGCCGCAAGTGACCCGCCGCCAGCAGATCATCGCCTGGATTTGCCTGCTGGTCGGCGCCATCGCGCTGCTCATCATCCTGCGCGACATGCTGCTGCCGTTCGTGGCCGGCATGGCGCTGGCCTATTTCCTCGATCCGGCCGCCGACTGGATGGAGCGCCGCGGGGTGAAGCGCTGGCTCGCCACCCTGCTGATCATCGGGCTGTTCTTCGTCGCCTCGATCATCGTGATCGTGCTGCTGGTGCCGGTAGTCTCGACGCAGTTCGCCAAATTCATGGACCATGTGCCGGAATACATCCTGTATTTCCAGGAGCGCGTGCTGCCCTATGTGCAGGGCCTGGCCGAACGCTTCGGCTTCGATCTGAACGGTGATCCGAAACAGGCGCTCGGCGGCCATAGCGAACAGGTGATGAAGGTGGTCGGCGGTGTGCTGACCAGCCTGCTCGGCGGTGGCCAGGCGATCTTCAACATCATCTCGCTGCTGGTCATCACGCCGGTGGTCGGCTTCTACCTGCTGCGCGACTGGGACGAGATGGTCGCCCGCATCAACAGCTACCTGCCGCTCGACCATGCCGATACCATCCGCCAGCAGGCGCGCGAGATCGACCGCGTGCTGGCCGGCTTCGTGCGCGGCCAGCTGCTGGTCTGCCTCAGCCTCGCTGCCTTCTACGGCATCGGGCTCACCGCCGTCGGGTTGCAGTTCGGCCTGTTTATCGGCGTGACCGCCGGCATGATCTCCTTCATCCCCTATGTCGGCACCACGCTCGGCTTTGTCGTCAGTGTCGGCGTGGCGCTGGCGCAGTTCTCGCCCGACTTCCTCTGGGTCGGCATTGTCGCCGGCATTTTCATCATCGGCCAGGTGATCGAGGGCAATGTCCTGCATCCGGTGCTGATCGGCGACCGCGTCGGCCTGCATCCGGTGTGGATCATCTTCGCGCTGCTGGCCGGCGGCAGCCTGTTCGGCTTTGTCGGCATCCTGCTGGCGGTGCCGATCTTCGCGGTGATCGGCGTGCTGGTGCGTTTCGCGCTCGACCGCTATCGCGAGAGCTATCTCTACCGGCCCGGTGCGCCGGAGACGCCGGCCGACGAGTAAGTTTTCCCATGCCGCATCCGCAGCTTCCCCTCGGTCTTGCCCTGCCGACCTCATGGGCGCGCGAGGATTTCCTTGTCGCGCCCGGCAACGAAGCCGCGCTCGGCGCCATCGAGCGGCCGTTCTCCAGCCTGGTGCTGCATGGTCCGCCCGGCAGCGGCAAGACGCATCTGGCGCATGTCTGGGCGAGTCTGTCCGGTGCCCGCCTGGTCGATCACGATGCGCTGACCACGGCCGCGGTGGATGACCTGGCGCAGCAGCCGCTGGCGCTGGATGACGCCGACCGCGTGGCCGATCCGGCGGCGCTGTTCCACCTCATCAACCTGATGCGCGAACGCGGACATGCCCTGCTGCTGACCGGCGCGCGTGCGCCGGCGCTGTGGCCGTTCACCCTGCCTGACCTGATGTCGCGACTGAAGGCAATGCCGTCGGAGGGCATCGACGAGCCCGACGACGCGCTGCTGGCCGCCGTGCTCGTGAAGCTGTTTGCGGATAAACAGCTTCAGGTCGGCGAGGGGCTGGTGAGCTATCTGGTGCCGCGCATCGAGCGCTCGTTCCATGCCGCCCGCCACTGGGCGGCAGCGCTGGATGCGGCGGCGCTGGCCGAGAACCGCCCGGTCACCGTGGCGCTGGCGCGCCGGCTGCTCGACGAGAGCGCCGCCGTCTAGTCTTCGATCTTCTTGCCGTCGAGATCCTTGGCGCTGCGCTCGGCATCCTTGCGGGCCTCGCCGCGCGCCTGCTTGCTGGTGCCGAAGGTGACGCGGTTCGCCGCCGCCTGCGCCTTCTGCTGCTGGCGGGTCAGCGCCTTGCGCGCCTTGTTCAGGTTGATCACGTTACCCGGCTTCTCTGGGGCCATGCCGCCAGTATAGGCGACCGGATTCAATTGTCGATCTGCCAGGCGAGCGCCAGCGTCTGCCAGACGATGCTGCGGGCGATCTCGGTGGCGATGGCATTGGGCTGCTGGCGCAGAGTAATGCCGTCGATCACATGGACCGCGCTGCTGCGGCCCTCGAAGCCATAGCCGGCCTCGGTCATGCTGTGAAAGCTGATGCTGCCGCCGGCCTGCTGGCGGCAGCGGCCATAGCTGTCGCGGTGCCGGCCCCAGGCATCCAGCAGCCCGTAGAAGATATGCACCTGCGTCGGACCGGCGGTGGCGTAATCCACCGGGCACCAGCCGGCGCAGCCGGGCGCGAAGGCGAAGACCGCCGCCGGCATCGCCGTTCCCTCGCTGCCGAAATAGCTGGCGCTGTTCAGTGCCTCGGTGCCGCCGCGCCCCGAGCCCATGATGGCGAAACGGGTCGTGTCGATGCGTGGCTGCTCGCGCCGCGCGGCATCGAGCGCTTCGCGGGCGTCGATGGCATAAGACAGCGTGCAGCCGGCATTGAGCCAGTCATGGCGGCCGCGCAGGGCGGCGCTGCGCGGCTGCGCCACCGCGATGCCGCGTTCCAGGAACCAGCCGATCCAGGGATTGCGATGGGTCAGCGAACTGCCGCCATTGCCTTCCAGCAGGATCACCAGCGGCGCTGGCTGATGCCCTGGGGGCAGGAACCACAGCAGATGATCGCGGACATCGTCCGGGCTGGCCCCGGCGGGACAGCCGGCGAGAGAGACGGTGGCGAGCAGCAGGAGCAGGGCATGGCGCAGGGTCATGGCCCCAGAGCAGCAGGCCAGCCGTCAAGCCTGCGTCAGAAAACGGCCATTCCCATCGTGAAATGATCGTGAAATCCTGCCCCCGGGTTGCCACGCAGGGTAAGCGGCTTTGCCGGGGGCTCGACCTTGGCTAGAATCGCTACCCGGAACGGGGAGTCGAGGCTGTCGTGTCATATGTCGCGATCAGGGAGGCCGGCGCAGGCGCCGGGCCGGAAGGCGGATCCGCCCGGATCGAGCTGCTGGGTCCGTTCCGCCTGATCGCGGAAGGCCAAAATATTGCGGAAGGATTGGGCCGCAAGAACCAGGCCCTGCTGGCCTATCTGGCCGCCGTACCGGACCATCGCGCCTCCCGCGAAAGACTGGCCAGCCTGCTGTGGGGCGAGCGTTTCGACGAGCAGGCGCGCCAGAGCCTGCGGCAGACCCTGATGGCGCTGCGCCGCAGCCTCGGCGATGCCGCGCCCGGCCTGCTGGTGGTCGATCGCGCCGAGGTGCGTCTGGATCCCGGCGCCTTCACCACCGATATCGCCGTCTTCGATGCCGCCGCGGCGACGGCCGATCGCGCACTGCTGGAACAGGCGGCGGGCCTGTGGCGCGGCGACTTCCTGGCGGGCCTGGATATTCCCTCGCCCGATTACGAAGACTGGCTGCGTGGCCTACGCGAGACCTGGCGGCTGCGCATGGTGGCCCTGCTGATGCAGCAGGCGCATGTGTTGCTGCAAGCGGGCGACGGACCGGCGGCGCTGCTGGCGGTGAACCGGCTGGTCGGCCTCGATCCGCTGAACGAAGCCGCAAGACGGCTGGAGCTGGATGTGATCGCCCGCTTCCGCGGCCGGGCTGCGGCGCTGCAGGCCTATCAGCAGTTCGCCGGACTGCTGCAGCAGGAATTGCAGGTGGCGCCGGCCAGCGAAACCCAGGCGCTGGCCCGTCGGCTCGGCGAGGGCGATGACGCCACGGCGATGCTGACTGATACGCCGCGGGCGATCGATGTGACGGCCGAGACCGTGCCGTTGCGCCGGCACCGCTGGATTGCGGCTGCGGCGGCGGCTGTCATGGTGCTGGGCGCCGGGATACTGCTGCTGCGTGCGCCGGCAGAACCCGCGGCCGTTGTTGCAGCAGTGCCATCGACCAAGCCGCCATTCACATTCCATGTGGCCGCGGCGGCCGGCGACAGTGCGGCCTTCTGGGACGATCTGAAAACCCGGGTGGCGATGCTGCCGGTGACGACGCTGGCGCGCGAGCGCGGCATGGCGGCCTTCGTGGTGGAGGGTGGCGTGCATGCGGCGCCCGAAGGACAGGCGATCAACCTGCGTCTGATCGACAATGTCGCCGGCCAGACGCTGTGGGCCGACCGCATTCTGGTGCCGCGTGCCGACGGACCGGCGGCCGGCGAGGCCGCCACACGGCTTTATGCCGAGCTGCTGGTCGTGATGCAGCAGCGGCTTGGTCCGTTGCCGCCGCTGTCGCCGCAGATGCAGGCGGGCTGGGAGAGTTTTCGCGGCGGCGTCACGCGGGAGAATGTGGCCGAAGCGCAGCGTCTGTTCGGCGAGGCGCTGGCCGCCAATCCCGAGGATGCGGCAGCCAAGCTGGGTCTCGCCCATTGCCTGGCCATCAATATCCTCAATCGTTGGTCGCGCGCGCAAAGCCCGGAAGAGGAGACGCGGCAGGCACTCGCCTATCTGGAGCAGGCTGCGGCGCGGCTGCCCCGCCATATCCTGCTGCATTACACGGTCGGCCTGGCACACAAGGCACGCCGCGACTATCCGCGCGCCCTGGCCGCCTGGCAGGTGGCGCTGGCCATCGATCCGCGCGACGGCGCCACCCATGCGCAGATCGCCCATGTCAATCTGCTGACCGGCAACGTGCAGGGCGGTATGCAGCAGGCCGAGCTGGCGATCCGCCTCAACCCCTATTCGCGGGCACTCGACCGCGCCTATTTCTATGCCGGCATGGCGCGGCTGCTGAATGGCGACTATGCGCAGGCCGAGCAGCATCTGGCGCGGGCGGCAGCCATCAACGGGCAACTCCCCGATGTCTTTGCCTGGCGGGTGGCGGCGCTGGCGCAACTGGGGCGGCAGGCCGAAGCCGAAGCCGCCTATGCCGACCTGATGCGACGGTTTCCGACCTGGAATGTCGACCACCATTTCCTGCAGGCGGTCGATCGCAGCGTCATGGATCGCTTCACCAGCGGCATCGCCAAGGCGATGCCTGCCACGCAGGCTTCAAAGTCGAAGTAGGGCGGTTCAGGCCTCTATGCTGCCGGGCGCGCTGAAGGCATAGCCGCGGCCATAGATCATCTTGATCGGCGCTTCGATCTGGGTGTGGTCCTTGATCTTGCGGCGCAGGCGGTTGACCACCGCATCCAGGTGCCGGTTGTCCCAGTTCACATTCGGCCGCGCCAGAATCTGCGCCAGATCTTCGCGCGAACAGGGCTGGCCGGATTTTTCAAGCAAGGCCGTGATGAAAGCCAGTTCGGTTGCAGTCAGTTTGACCTCACTGCGATTCGGCGCCACCAGATGCCAGTTCGAGCGCAGCAGTCGCCACTGATCCGGCGTGCGGCCGACGGCCTTGCTGCGCGGATCCTGCAGGCGCCGCAGCAGGCTCTGCACCGTGGCCTCGATCTCGCGCAGCGACGAATGCTTGACCAGATAGATGTCCGCGCCGCTCTCGAAGCCACGGATGCGGTCTTCGCTTTCGCCCAGCGCGGTCAGCATGATGATGCCGCAGTCGATCTTGCCGCGAATCTCGCCCGCAAGATCGAAGCCGTTGCCATCGGGCAGGCCGATATCGAGGATGATGATGGCCGGCGGCTCCGGCAGGTCGAGCTGCTGGCGCAGTTCCTGCGCGGTGCCGACGCCACGGACAGCAAAGCCGCGCATGGCCAGATATTCGACCAGATCGTTGCGCAGCGACGGTTCGTCTTCGACGACCAGGATGGGTGTCGCAGTCATGCTTCCTCGTTGAGTCCGTCCACGGGCATGCCGGGCAGGGGCAGTCGAATGGTGGCAACCGTGCCGCCGCCGCGTCCCGAGCGCAGGGACAGCAGGCCGTTATGATAGTCCAGCAGGCGCCGGGCATTGTGCAGGCCCAGTCCGGTGCCGGTTGCCGGCATGGTGTTGGAGGCGCGGAAGAAGCGGCGCCCGATGGAGGCGATCTCGGCTTCGGGGATGCCGATGCCCTGGTCGCTCACCGTCAGGATGATGGCCTTGTTCTCGCTGCGCACGGCGATTTCAACCGGGCTGCCGTCCGGCGCATATTTCAGTGCGTTGTCGATCAGGTTGATCAGCACGGTGGTCAGCATATCCGGGTCGCCGCGATAGAATGGCAGCCCCGCATCGATGCGGAAGTTGAGCCGGCCGGCGGCTTCAATGCCCTCGAAATGGCGCTGCACGCTGGCCATCAGATTCTGGATATCGATCCGTTCCGGCTGCACCACATTCTGCTGCCGCCGCTCGGCATCGAGGAAGCGGTCGATCAGCTGCACCAGCCGGCTGACGGCCTCACGGATATTGCCCAACCGCTTGGTCACCGGCTCCGGTGGATCGGGCAGCACCACGCCGATCATTTCGGCGGCGCGATCCACCACCGCCAGCGGCGTGCGGAATTCATGGGTCACCATGCGCATCAGCTGGCGCTGTTCCTGCCGCAGAGCTTTCTCGGTTTCCAGGGTGGAGGAAAGCTGGTCCTGCAGTTCGCGGCGCTGCGTCACCTCTTTCAGCAGCGCCTCGTTCTTCTGCCGGATGCCGGTCGACAGCCGCACACCCACCATCAGCAGCAGCATCAGGAACAGGCTGGTGATGAAGATGTTCAGGAAGAAGAAATACCAGGCCTGGGTCACCTCGGAGACGAGCTGCTCCGGGCTGTACCAGTATTCGAAGGCAATGGCGCTGCGCACCGCGAGCGCGATCAGGTCGCTGACGAATACCAGGCTCAGCGCCCAGCGCAACACGGGCGGCTGTGTGCGGTCGCGCGCCAGTGTGGCGATCATGAACAACAGCATGGCACTGCTGATGATGTTGCTGACGATGACACGGATGGCGATGTTGGCCGGGTCGATCAGCAGCGCGGCGGGCCAGAACACCAAGGCGAAGATCACGCAGGTCCACATCAGCCATGGCTGGCCGCGCTGGTCGAGGAAGCGCGCCACGCCATGGGCGATCAGCACGGTGCCGATATGGGTCAGGTAGTTCTGCGCGATGATGAAGACGCCGACGGGGACATCGATGCTGCCGCGGATCGCCAGCAGCAGCAGGCCGATGGCGAACAGCAGGTAGCCGACGGCGACGAAGCGCAGTTCGAACATGTGCCGCTGGGTGAACCAGAGCAGCAGCCACACCATCCCCTGCAGCATCACGGTGGCGGTCAGAATCAGGACGGTGGTGTTCAGGTGCAGCATGGCGGCGCATCCTGTCCGAACTCCCCGTTGCATGCCAGATGTCTGGCCGGCCCGAAACGGCGAATGTTCCCGTCGCGTTCATTGACAGGGTGGTCCGGCCCGCCGGTCGATCCGGCCCGGGCCGGCGACGCTAATCCTTCGATCTGTCATCCATAAGCTGGGCCGGGACGACGAAACTGGCGAGGAATCCGCCTTTCCCCGCCACCTGGCCCCAGCTTTTGGCGCTGAAGGTCAGTTCGGCCAGGCCGCCGGTCGGGTATTTGTCGGTCAGCCGCTCCAGGGCGTCGCCGGCGCTGGTGCCGGTCAGGTCGCGGGCGAAGTCTTCCAGGCCCGGGTTATGGCCGATCAGCATCAGTTCATGCACCGCCGTCGGCGTCGATCGCACCAGGGCCAGCAGGGCCGGGGGTTCGGCCAAGTACAGCCCGGCATCGAAGCGGACCCGGGCATCGCCCGGCACTTTCGGCGGCTTATCGCCGGCCAGGCGCTTTTCCAGCCGCTCCCAGGTCTGCCGGGTGCGGGTGGCCGGCGAACACAGCACCAGGTCCGGGTGAATCGCCCGCTCGGCCATATGGCGGGCCAGGGCCCGGCAGGCCTTCTTGCCGCGGGGGCTGAGCGGCCGGGCGAAATCGTCCAGGTCCGGGTCGTCCCAGGCAGACTTGGCGTGGCGCAAAAGCCATAGGCGGAGCATGGAGTTATCCTTTGTTTAAGCCGGGGCGGCAGACTGTCGCTGCTTTGACATAAAGGGTGGTTAGACCTATACCCGAAGGCGTCGACCGGTTCATCCTCCGGGCAGATCGCCGGTAACGACAGAGGCATTCGACATGCGCAGCAAGGCGGACAATCTCAAGGTTCTGAAGACCGATGCACCGGTGATCGAGGCGGTTCCGACGCCCGATCCGGGCCCCGCGCCGCTGCCCGGCCGGCCGCCGATCACGCTGAGCGCGCGCGAGCGCTTCATCAATCGCGAGCTGTCGTGGCTGGCCTTCAATCTTCGCGTCATGGAAGAGGCCAACAACAAGCGCTATCCGCTGCTGGAACGTCTGCGCTTTTTGTCGATCTCGGCCAACAATCTCGATGAATTCTTCATGGTGCGCGTCGCCGGCCTGCATGGCCAGATCAAGGCCGGCATCGAGGATGCCAGCCAGGAAGGCCTGACGCCGGCCCAGCAGCTGGCGCAGATCAACGAGGCTGCCGCCGATCTGATGAAAAAGCAGCAGGTCTGCTGGTCGTCGCTGACCGACGAACTGGCCAAAGCCGGCATCCATGTCCTGCAGCCCGACCAGCTGACAGCCGAGGACCGGCGCTGGCTCGAGGATTATTTCCTCGGCCATGTTTTCCCCGTGCTCACGCCGCTCGCCATCGATCCTGCTCATCCGTTTCCGTTTATCCCCAATCTCGGTTTCGCGATGGTGATGCAAATGCGACGGATCCGTGACGGCCGCAGCCTGAATGCGCTGCTGCCGCTGCCGAGCCAGGTCGACCGCTTCACCCGCCTGCCGGGCGATGGCATCCGCTTCCTGTCGCTGGAAAACCTGGTCGGCCTGTTCATCAACAAGCTGTTCCCCGGCTATGAAATCCTCGGTGCCGGCCAGTTCCGCATCACGCGCGACAGCGATATCGAGATCGAGGAAGAAGCCGAAGATCTGGTCCGCCTGTTCGAAACGGCGCTGAAGCGCCGCCGGCGCGGCACCGTGATCCGGCTGAAGATCAATGCCGGCATGCCCGACGACCTGCGCCGTTTCGTCTGCGAGGAGCTGGAAGTCAGCCCGGAGGCGGTGATCGCCGTCGATGGCATCCTGGGTCTGGCCGACACCAAGAAGCTGATCGTCGACGATCTGCCGGAGCTGAAATTCCCGCCCTTCAATCCGCGCTTCCCCGAACGCATCCGCGATTACGGCGGCGACTGCTTCGCCGCGATCCGCCACAAGGATCTGGTGGTTCACCATCCTTATGAAAGCTTCGACGTGGTGGTGCAGTTCCTGCGCCAGGCGGCGGCTGATCCGAATGTCGTGGCGATCAAGCAGACGCTGTACCGCACCTCGGACGACAGCCCGATCGTGCGTGCGCTGATCGAGGCGGCCGAGGCCGGCAAGTCGGTGACGGCACTGGTCGAGCTGAAGGCGCGCTTCGACGAAGCTGCCAATATCAAATGGGCGCGCGATCTCGAACGTGTCGGCGTGCAGGTGGTCTACGGCTTCATCGAGCTGAAGACCCATGCCAAGATTTCGCTGGTGGTGCGCCGCGAAGGCGGCCAGCTCAACACCTATGTGCATTTCGGCACCGGCAACTATCACCCCTATACGGCGCGCGTTTACACCGATCTGAGCTATTTCACCGACGACAGCGACCTGGCGCATGACGCCACCTATCTGTTCAACTTCCTCACCGGCTATGCGGCGCCGGAAAACCTGAAGAAGGTGGCGATCTCGCCCTATACGCTGCGGCCGCGCCTGCTGGAGCTGATCAACGAGGAAATCCGCCATGCCGAGAACGGCAAGCCGGCGGCGATCTGGGCCAAGATGAACAGCGTGGTCGATCCGGTGGTGATCGATGCGCTGTACCAGGCCAGCCAGGCCGGCGTGCAGATCGACCTGATCGTGCGCGGCATCTGCTGCCTGCGGCCGGGCGTGAAGGGCCTGAGCGAGAATATCCGCGTCAAAAGCCTGATCGGGCGCTTCCTCGAACATTCGCGTATCGTCTGCTTCGGCGCCGGCCATGGCCTGCCGTCGGCGGAAGCGAAAATCTTCATCTCCTCGGCCGACTGGATGCCGCGCAATTTCGACCGTCGCGTCGAAGTGCTGATCCCGATCGAGAACACGACCGTGCATGAGCAGATCATGGACCAGATCATGGTCGCCAACCTGAAGGACCAGGCGCAGAGCTGGTATCTGGGCGCCGACGATACCTATTCGCGGGCGTCGTCCGACCTCGACGCGTTCAGCGCCCATACCTATTTCATGACCAATCCCAGCCTGTCCGGTCGCGGCAAGGCGCTCAAGAAAGCCGGGGCCCTGCCGCGGCTGCAGTGGAAAAACCAGTAGGAAAGCCGCGTGGCCGTTGCGCAGACCCTGACCAAACCCGTTTCCGCCCAGTCGGCTCTGCCCTTCGGCGTTATCGATGTCGGTTCCAACTCCGTACGCCTGGTGGTGTTCGGCGAGCCGTTGCGCTCGCCGATCGCCATGTTCAATGAAAAGGTGCTCTGCGGCCTCGGCCGTGGATTAAGCCAGACCGGCGCGCTGGACGGCGAGGGCGCCAAGCAGGCGCTGCTGGCGATCCGGCGCTTTGCCGTGCTGGCGCGCCGCATGGATGTGCGGTCCTTGCGCATCGTTGCCACCGCGGCCGTGCGCGATGCCAGCAATGGCGCCGCTTTCGTCGAGCAGATCGAGCGCGAGACCGGCGAGACGGTGAGCGTGCTGACCGGCCAGGAAGAGGCGACTTTCTCGGCCTATGGCGTGCTGTCGGGCATTCCCGATGCCTGCGGCGTGATGGGCGACCTGGGCGGCGGCAGCCTGGAACTGGTGGCGCTGGACGGCACCAGGCTGGGCGACAGCATCACCCTGCCACTCGGCCCGCTGCGCATCGCCAACCTGGACTCCTATCCCGTCGTGAAGGCCTATATCGACGAGAAGATCGGCGGCGTGCCCTGGCTGAAAAAGTGGAAGGGCAAATCGCTCTATGCCGTCGGCGGCTCGTGGCGCGCCATCGCGCGTGTGCATATGGCGCAGAAGCACAGCCCGCTGCATATCATCCACCAGTATACGCTGGGCCGCAGCGAGGCCGCCGACTTCACCCGCCTGATCGCCAAGCAGAGCAAGGAATCGCTGGCCCGCGTCGAAGGCGTGCCGCGCCGGCGCCAGGACGTGCTGCCGCTGGCCGCGCTGGTGATGCGCCGGCTGCTGAAATTCCTCGAGCCCAAGGATGTGGTCTTCTCGGCCAACGGCCTGCGCGAGGGGCTTGCTTACGCCCTGCTGAACGAGCGCCAGCGTGCCGAAGACCCGCTGCTGGCCTTTTGCACCCATATGGCGATCCGTGAAGGCCGGTTCGGCGAGCATGGCGCCGAACTCGACCGCTTCATCGCGCCGCTGTTTGACCGCGACCAGCCGCCGCGCCAGCGCATCCGCATGGCTGCCGCCGTGCTGTCGGACACCGCCTGGCGCGTGCATCCCGATTATCGCGGCGAGCAGTCGCTGGGCGTGATCCTGCATGCGCCCTTTGGCGCCATCACCCAGGCCGAGCGCGCCCTGCTGGCGCTGACGGTGTTCACGCGCTACACCGGCACGGCCAGCGATCCGGTGGCGGCGCCGGCCTGGCAGTTGCTGAATGCCGAAGAGATCGAATATGCCCAGCGCATCGGGCTCGCCCTGCGTCTGGCGCAGACCCTGTCGGCCGGGGTGCCGGGCATTCTGCCGGAGTGCAAGCTGCGTCCGAACGGCAGCGGCATCGTGCTGGAGCTGCCGGCCCAGCATGCGGTGCTGGATGGCGAGGCGGTGCAGCGCCGCGTGGAGGCCCTGGCGAAAGCGCTGGGCCGCAATGGCGAAGTGCGGGTCCTGAAAGCCCGCTGACGATTACTTCAGTTCGACCAGCTTGATGCGGGTGCCTTCGGCCGCCAGCGCCAACTCACCATGCTTGAGCCGGAGGGCGTCGTTGCCGAACAGCTCGCGGCGCCAGCCCCGCATGGCGGGAACATCGGCATTGTCATCGGCAGCGATCTTGTCGAGGTCGGAGGAATTGGCCAGCAGCTTCTGCGCGACATCGTGGTCGTCGCATTTCAGCTTGAGCAGCACTTTCAGCAGTTCGACCAGCGGCCCGATGCCGCGCGGCAGTTCCGGCTCGCGCTCCAGCACCGGCCAGGTGGTCTTCGGGCTGGCCAGCTTGGCGGTGATCGCGGCCAGCAGGCCGGTGCCCATCTTGCCCTCGGCAAAGCCCTTCGACAGGCCGCGCATGCGCTCCAGGTCGTCGGCCGATTTCGGCGGATGGGCGGCGATTTCCATCAGGGTTTCGTCGCGGATGATGCGCTGGCGCGGGATATCGCGGTTGCGCGCTTCCACCTCGCGCCAGGCGGCGGCGGCCTGCAGCACAGCGAGATACTCGCCCTTGGTGGTGCGCGGCTTGAGCCGCTTCCAGGCATTGTCGGGCGCCACCTCGTAGGTGGCGGGATCGGCCAGCAGCGCCATCTCGTCGGCCAGCCATTCGACCCGGCCGGATTTCTGCAGCTTGGCGTTCAGCTTCTCGTAAATCTTGCGCAGATGCGTCACGTCGCCCAGGGCATACACGACCTGCTTTTCGGTCAGCGGCCGGCGCGCCCAGTCGGTGAAGCGCGAGGACTTGTCGACCTGGGCGCCGGCCAGCTTGGCCACCAGCTGCTCATAGCTGACCTGGTCGCCGAAGCCGCAGACCATGGCGGCCACCTGGCTGTCGAACAGCGGGGCAGGGACCTCGCCCATCAGCTTGGTGAAGATTTCCAGATCCTGCCGGGCGGCGTGAAACACCTTCAGCACGGCCTTGTTGCGCAGCAGCGCGAACAGCGGCTCCAGGTCCAGGCCCTCGGCCAGGGGGTCGATCACCCGCGCCTCGTCGGGTCCGGCCAGCTGGATCAGGCAGACCTTGGGCCAGTAGGTGGTCTCGCGCATGAACTCGGTGTCCACGGTCACGTATGGTGTCGTGGCCAGGGAGGCACAGAAACGGGCAAGGTCTTCGGTGGCGGTAATCGGGGCGGGATCGGCACGCATGTCCGGTCAGATAGCATGCCCGGGCCGTCAGCCCAATGGCCGGTTGCGGGCAGGATGCGGAAATTCCGGCCGGATCGGTCTTGACTTTCGGGCCCCAACCGGGCCTGTTCCCCCTTTGATTTCCTCAGCTTTTCGACGGATTTGGCGATGTCCCGTTACCGTACCCATACCTGTGGTCAGCTCCGCCCCGAACAGGTCGGCAGTGAAGTGAAACTTGCCGGCTGGGTCCATCGCAAGCGCGACCACGGCAACCTGCTGTTCATCGACCTGCGCGACCATTACGGCATTACCCAGTGCGTCGCCCAGAGCGGTTCGGACGCCTTCAAGCAGATGGAAGCGCTGCGCTCGGAATACGTGGTCAGCGTCACCGGCAAGGTGGTGGCCCGCACCGGTGACACCGTGAACCCGAACCTGCCGACCGGCAGTGTTGAAGTGGTGGTGGCGAGTATCGAAATCCTGGGCGAGGCGGCCGACCTGCCGATGCCGGTATTCGGCGAGCAAGAATATCCGGAAGACATCCGTCTCAAGTATCGTTTCCTCGACCTGCGCCGCGAGCGGCTGCACAACAACATCATCCTGCGCTCGAAGGTGATCTCCTCGATCCGCCGCCGCATGACCGATCAGGGCTTCATGGAATTCCAGACCCCGATCCTGACGGCCAGTTCGCCGGAAGGTGCGCGCGACTTCCTGGTGCCGAGCCGCATGCATCCGGGCAAGTTCTACGCCCTGCCGCAGGCACCGCAGCAGTTCAAGCAGCTCATCATGGTCTCGGGCTTCGATCGTTATTTCCAGATCGCGCCCTGCTTCCGCGACGAAGACGCGCGCAAGGACCGCAGCCCGGGCGAGTTCTACCAGCTCGATGTCGAGATGAGCTTCGTCGAGCAGGATGACGTGTTCAACGCCGTCGGCCCGGTGATCCATGGCGTGTTCCAGGAATTCGCCAACGGCCGCGACTGCGGTCCGCTGGAATTCCCACGTATCCCGTATCGGGAGTCGATGCTGAAATATGGCTCCGACAAGCCGGACCTGCGTAACCCGATCATCCTGGCCGACGTGACCGAGGTGTTCCGCGGTTCGGGCTTCGGTGTCTTTGCCCGCAACATCGAGAACGGCGCCGTTGTGCGCGCCATTCCGGCGCCGGGTGCGGCCGGCCGCCCGCGCAGCTTCTTCGACAAGATGAATGACTGGGCGCGCCAGGAAGGCGCCGCCGGCCTCGGCTATATCATCCTCGACAACGGCGAGGCCAAGGGGCCGATCGCGAAGTTCCTCGATGCCGACCGCATCGCCCTGCTGAAGCAGCTCGGCAATGTGAAGGATGGCGATGCCATCTTCTTCGCCTGCGACAAAGAGCTGCCGGCCGCCAAGCTGGCCGGCCAGGCCCGCATCCGCATCGGCGACGAGCTGGATATCTGCGAGAAGAACGTCTTCAAGTTCTGCTGGATCGTCGACTTCCCGATGTTCGAGTATAACGAGGACGACAAGAAGGTCGATTTCAGCCACAACCCCTTCTCGATGCCGCAGGGCGGCCTGGAGGCGCTGAACACGCAGGACCCGCTGACCATCAACGCCTATCAGTACGACATCGTCTGCAACGGCGTGGAGCTGTCGTCGGGCGCGATCCGCAATCACAAGCCCGAGATCATGTACAAGGCCTTCGAGATCGCCGGTTACGGTCCCGACGTGGTCGAGGATAAGTTCGGCGGCATGCTGAATGCGTTCAAATACGGCGCCCCGCCCCATGGCGGCATCGCGCCGGGCATCGACCGCATCGTCATGCTGCTGGCGGATGAGCCGAATATCCGCGAAATCGTGCTGTTCCCGATGAACCAGCAGGCGCAGGATCTGATGATGCAGGCGCCGAGCGAAGCGACGATGAAGCAGTTGCGCGAGCTGCATATCCGCGTGGTCGCCCCCGACCTCGAGAAGAAACCTTCGTGATGTAAGGCAGGGCGGCCATGCTCGATCCTCTCGACTATGTCCGCTTTGCCGTCACGCTGTTCTCGATCCTCGATCCTTTCGCGGCCATCCCGCTGTTCCTGATGCTGACCGGCGACCGCTCGCGCGAGGAGCGGCGCAGCACCGCGCGCACGGCGGCGCTGGCGGTCTTCGTCATCCTGCTGGTGGCGGGTTTCTCGGGTGACCTGATCCTGCGTCTTCTGGGCGCCAGTCTGCCGGCCTTCCAGGTCGGCGGCGGCATCGTGCTGTTCCTGATGGCGCTCAGCATGATCAATGCGCGCATGAGCCCGCAGCAGCAGACCCCGGAAGAGCATGCCGAGGCGACGGGCAAGTCCGGCGACGAGCGTGCGGCTGTGGGTGTGGTGCCGCTGGCCATGCCATTGCTGGTTGGCCCGGGCTCGATGTCGGCCACCATCATCTATATGGAGCGCGGCGCCGGCTGGCAGCACAAGAGCTTGAGCGTGGCCGTGCTGGCGCTGATCTGTGTCAGCATCTGGGTGGTGCTGCAGCTGGCCCGTCCCATCGGCGACCGCCTGGGCCAGACCGGGATTAACATCCTCAACCGCATTTTCGGCTTGCTGCTCGCCGCAGTAGCGGTTCAAATCTTTGCCAGCGGTCTGCGCGGCCTGTTTCCGGCCCTGGGCTGATCCGCCGCGCGGGAGTTTCCCGCCGTATTCAGCGTTGCGTCTAACGAACAACAAAAGAGAACAGCCTCGCCATGCTCGATACCGAAGCCAAGAATTTTCTCGATGCCGTGAAGCTTGCCGGCCGTCCCGATGTGGCCACGCTGACGCCGCCGGAAGCGCGCAAGATGTACAGCGAGACCCGCGCCGCGGTGACGCCCGAGCCGCCGGAGATGTCGGAAGTCGACAACATCGCCGCGCCCGGCCCGCATGGCCCGATCCCGCTGCGCTATTACCGACCGGCCGGCGCCGACAAGAAAGAGGCGCTGCCGGTGCTGGTCTTCTACCATGGCGGCGGCTGGGTGATCGGCGATCTCGACACCCATGACGTGGTCTGCCGCAGCCTGGCCAGCGAGACGCGCTGCGCCGTGGTCTCGGTCGATTACCGCATGGGGCCGGAGCATAAATTCCCCGCCGCGGTGGACGACGCCTATGCGGTGGCCGCCTGGGTGGCGACCGAGGCCAAGCATCTGCGCATCGATCCGCGCAAACTGGCGGTCGGCGGCGATTCTGCCGGCGGCAACCTCGCCGCCGTGGTCTGCCTGCTGGCGCGCGACAAGGCGGCGGCCGGCGAGGCCGATGTGCCGAAGATCGCCTATCAGCTGCTGATCTATCCGGCCACCGACATGCATATGCAGACCGGCTCCCATGACCGCTTTGCCAAGGATCATCTGCTGACCCGCGCCAGCATGGACTGGTTCCAGCAGCAGTATCTGAGCGACATCGCCGACCGCGACGACTGGCGCGCCTCGCCGCTGCGCGCCAAGAGCCTGGCGCATCTGCCGCCGGCCTATGTGCTGGTCGCCGGCCACGATCCGCTGCGCGACGAGGGCGAGGCCTATGCGAAAGCGCTGAAGGCCGCCGGCGTGCCGGTGGTGTTCCGCGAGTTCCCCGGCCAGATCCACGGCTTCGTGGTGCTGGGCAAGGTGCTGCCCCAGGCCGGCGAGGCGATTGCCGAAATGGGCACGGCGCTCAAGCTGGCCTTTGGGTTGGGGTGATTATTGAAGGGCATCTTTGAGTCGCTTTAATAAAAAATCGTCAGGCAAAATTGTGGACGTTGTAGTGTAAACGCGCTTACTAGCTTGGCGGGCAATAGCGTCATTCAATTCCTCAGTAACTCTATCTATCGAGTAGCGTTGAATTACTATGTCAGCGATACCGTCGCGATGAAATGCGAAAAACGCGTGCGATGGCGACAAAGGTAATGCGATAAAACAGTCTCTGCGATGCAGGCCTACAGGAAAAATTAGAGGTCTGTCGCCAGTGATCAGCGATGTTCCACTACTGGAGGCATCAATAACCAACCATTTCATTTCCTTAAAATCTCTGATCGCCTTCGGGTAAGAGCCAATTTTAGGTATCTGGCCAACGCCAATATTCTTTATTAGTCCGGGGTAATTAAGATCAACCCAGTGGTCTACGCTGTCGGGATCGCTAGGCCCTTTTGCAGCGGTGTACTCATCTTGCTTACTCTGAATGTTTTCCAAAAACCCGGCGCTTAATGCATCTTTTATTTTCGATACATTCTCTGGCGTTCTAACTTTCAAGTTCAAAACAAATTGCGCCCAAACCGTCCTTTGTTCGTTTGATAATTTCCGAAAGCTAATAAGGCGATCTAGAATTATTGCACTTTTATTGTCCAGCGGAGAGTAAAAATCCGTTTCAACCTCAGCGGCATTAGACGCGAGAAATTCCTCTGAATATGAATACAGATCATGCTCGTAGCCGGTTCTTTCTGGTACAGAGTATTGCCTGTCAATTTTTCCACGAAGATTCTTGAATATTTGGATTTTCCCGTTCTCGTCTTTCCACTTTCGTAAGTAGAACGCAGGAACTGAGTGATGTTTTTTGGGTGTGTTCATCTTTTTTACTCCCGCCCCAGCACCAGTACCCATAAACTCCGCCGCAGTTCGGTCGGATCGACCCGCGTCTCCGCGCCCATCTCGGTGACGCCGGGATGCAGCAGGTTGCGGCGGTGGCCCTCGCTCTGCATCCACAGCCGTACGACCTCCGCCGCATCGCAGCCGCAGAGCGCGATGTTTTCCGCGCCGGCCCGATAGCGGTAGGCCACGCGCTGCAGGCGCAGGATCAGGTCGCTGCCGTCGCAGCCGTCATGCGACAGTTTTCCGCAGCTCTGTAAATCGGCGGTATGTGCCGCCGCCGCTGTCGCCAGCCGCGTATTCCAGCCGAGCGGCGCAAGGCTGTTGGCGGCGCGCACCGCATTCACCTGGAACAGCAGTTCATTCTGCCAGATCGCATCCATCGCTGCGGCCGGAGGAATGCGGCCAAAACATGACAGCAGCAGCACGATCACGCAGAGATGAAAGCGCGTGGCATCTTGAATACGCAAAGGATATTTCCGATCTAGCGTCCTGCAACTCATACACGGAGGCTAGACGAGCGATGATCGACGCGAAATCCCTGCTGGACCAGTTTCTCGGCGGCAACAGTGTCAATTCTGGTGGCAAACCGCAGGGCGCCAGCGCAAATTTCGGTGATCTCGCCAAACGCGGCCTCGATACGCTGGGCGGCGGCAAGGGCCTCGCGGTTGGCGGCCTGCTCGGCCTGCTGGTCGCCAACAAGACCGCGCGCAAGACCGCCGGCACAGTGGCGGTCTATGGCGGCGCGGCGGCGCTGGGCCTGCTGGCCTGGCGCGCCTTTCGCAATTACCAGGATGGGCAGAAGGCCGGCACGGCGCCGGTGGCGCAGCCGACCGATATCGCCAATGTCGATCCGAAATACCTGCCCTCGGCGGCGCCGGCCAGCAATGGCCAGCCCTTCGAACTGGCGCTGATCCAGGCGATGATCGCCGCGGCAAAATCCGATGGCCATTTCGATACGGTGGAGCAGGGCCGGCTGTTTGGCGAGATCGAGCGCATGGCGCTGGATTCGGAAAGCAAAGCCGCGGTCTTCGACCTGCTGGCCAAACCGGTGAGCGTCGATGCGATTGCCGCTGCGGCGAGCAACGAAGAACAGGCGGCCGAACTGTATCTGGCCTCGCGCATCGCCATCGACCCGGATCATCCGGCCGAGCAGGCGTATCTGGCGGCGCTGGTGCAGAAGCTGCAGCTGCCGCCCGATCTGGTGGCGCATCTCGACCGTCAGGTGATTGCCACCCAGGCCGAGGTCAAGGCGGCGTAAGCGCCGTCAGGCGCGGAGATAGCTGGAGAGGCCCTGGCCCATACTGCCGCCGCCACCGAACAGGCTCAGCAGGAAGGACGTGTTGTTGGCACGCATCACCTGCTGCATCAGGCGGTAGTTGTAGGCGCCGCCGCTGTTGTAGGGGTCTTCCTTTTCCTTCTTGGCCTTTTCAGCGGCTTCCGCCTTGGCCTTTTCCGCCACCACCTTGGGATCCTTGGGGTCGACGGGAATGGCGCTGCTCGGCAGATACTGTTTCAGTTCGGCAAAGGCCGCGCGCTGTTCGTTGGTGGTATAGGCCTTGGTCTCATCATAGACGATGGCGTTCAGCTCTTCGCGGGTGAGGCCCTTGAAGGGATTGTCGGTGCTCCAGCCATTGGCGAAGCGGGTGGCCAGCCGGGCGCGCTCGACGCGTTCGGGCGTGCCGGTGACGGTCTCGTTGTTGGCGGCCAGCTTCTGGGCCATGGTCAGCGTCGTGGCTGACTTGGCCAGCACGGATTTCTCCAGCTCGTCGCGTTTGGTCAGGGCGGCGCGGCGCTCGTTGATGGTGTAGTCGCCACCGTCGTTGGCGATCACGGCGGTGAGTTCGTCGCGGGTGAGGGCGGCAAAGGGATTGGCGCCCTTGCCATTCAGGAAGTCGGTGGCCTTCTTGGCCGCGGTCAGCCGTTCCGGCGTGCCGGATTTCGGCACTTCCGCGTCGGCGGTCTTTTTCTCGAACTCGCTCTGCGGCACCAGGCTGTCCTTCATCAACACGAAATCCTGGCGGGCGAATTCGCTGTAGGCGGCGCGGCGTTCGTTGGTGGTGTATTTGCCATCCTTATCGACGATCACGGCGGCCAGTTCGGCCGGCGACTTGCCCTTGAAGGGATTGGCGGCCTTGCCGTCGATGAAATCGCTGGCCTGCTGGGCGGCGGCCTTGCGCGCGGTGTCGGCCTCGGTCTCGCCGGTCAGCGGCGGCAGCGCCTTGTCGGCTTCCTCGGCCTGCTGGGCGCTGGTCAGGAAGATGGCCGAGAGAATCTGCTTCATCTTGCCAGTGATCAGGTCTTCCTCATCCGGCGTGGCGGTGGCCGCAGCCTGCTCGGCCAGCACCTTCAGGGCGGCCGGCGACAGCGTCACTTCCACGCCCAGATCCTGGCGCAGGTCGGTGGCGACCATGACCGGCTTCTTCGCCGTCTCGCCAGACGCAGTGTCGGGCGTCGTGGTCGCCGGTTTGGCGGTGCCGGCCAGGATGGTGCTGGTATAGCCGTAGGCCGAGGTAATCGAGGTCATGGCGGAATCCTTTGCTGCTGGCAGACTTGCAAGCGGCAGGCCATCCAAATCCCTGTTTAAGCTATTGAAATATCATTGCGATTTATTGCTGTGGCCCGGCAGGGTCTGCCGGCCGGCAAAAGCTGCCGGGACAAAGAAAAGCCCCGGCATCCTTTGGGATGCCGGGGCGGGCCGGAGGAGAAACCGGCGGTATCTTACGAACAGCCCGTGGTGCCGCCGCAACTGTCGCATTTCAGGCAGGTGCCGTTGCGCACCAGGGTGAAGTTGCCGCATTCGGGACAGCTGTCGCCCTCATAGCCTTTCATGCGCGCCAGCGAGCGCTGCTGCGCCACGCTGGGGGTGCCGTTGCCGCCGCCCATTGCGGCCACAGGCACATCCATTTCGGCATGGATATGCGTGTCGGTGGTGACATGCATCATCGGTCCATCCGTGCCGGTGGCCTGCAGTTCCGTCGCCGGCGCGCGATTCTGGCCGCCCTTCAGCACATAGAGGTTGGAGCGGATATAGCCGGTGGAGGCGACCTTGATCTGCTCCTGCTCGACCTTCACCTTCTCGGAGGCCGGCAGCTCCTTGGCGCCCAGCGCATCGTGGCGCAGGTCTTCCGGCTGCACATGGGCCAGGTCGGTGCGGCCGAGGTAGCTGATCGCCAACTCGCGGAACACATAGTCGAGGATCGAGGTCGACATCTTGATGACGTCGTTGCCTTCCACCATCCCCGAAGGCTCGAAGCGGGTGAAGGTATAGGCATCGACGAACTCTTCCAGCGGCACGCCATACTGCAGGCCGATGGAGATGGCGATGGCGAAGTTGTTCATCAGGCTGCGGAAGGCGGCGCCTTCCTTGTGCATGTCGATGAAGATCTCGCCCAGCTTGCCCTCGTCATATTCGCCGGTGCGCAGATACACTTTATGTCCACCGACGATGGCCTTCTGGGTATAGCCCTTGCGGCGCAGCGGCAGTTTCAGGCGGCCGGCGATATGCTTCTCGACGATGCGCTCGGCGATGATCTGGGCGCGCGCCGCTGCCGGGGCTTCCGCCACCTGCTCGGCAATCGTCTCCATGGCGTCGACATCATCATCCAGCATCTGCGCCTGCAGCGGCTGGCTCAGCTTGGAGCCATCGCGATACAGCGCCATCGCCTTGCAGCCGAGTTTCCACGACAGCATGTAGGCCTGCTTGCAATCCTCGACGGTGGCGAGGTTGGGCATGTTGATGGTTTTCGAAATCGCGCCGGTGATGAAGGGCTGGGCCGCCGCCATCATGCGGATATGGCTTTCGGCCGAGAGGAAACGCACGCCGTCCTTGCCGCAGGGATTGGCGCAGTCGAACACCGACAGGTGCTTGTCCTGCAGGTAGGGCGCGCCTTCCACCGTCATGGCGCCGCAGCAATGGAGATTGGCGGCGGCGATTTCGACGCTGCTGAAGCCCAGCGCCGTCAGCAGGTCGAAGGCCGGATCGTCGAGCTGGGCGTCGGTGAAGCCGAGCGCCTTGCAGGTATCGGTGCCGAGCGTCCAGCGGTTCAGCACGAACTTGATATCGAAGGCGCCGGGCAGGCCGGCCTCCACCTTGGCGATGGCGGCAGCGCCAAGGCCGCGCGCCGCCAGGGTCTCGTGGTTGATCCCGGGTGCGCCATCGAGCGTGCCATGACCGACGGCATAGTCGATGATGCCCTTGATCTGGCCGTCGTTGTAACCCAGCGTCTTCAGCGCCAGCGGCACGGTGCGGTTGATGATCTTGAAATAGCCGCCGCCGGCCAGCTTCTTGAACTTCACCAGCGCGAAGTCGGGTTCGATGCCGGTGGTGTCGCAATCCATCACCAGGCCGATGGTGCCGGTCGGCGCGATCACGCTGACCTGCGCGTTGCGGTAGCCATGCTGGGTGCCCAGCTCCAGCGCGCGGGTCCACACGGCTTCCGCGGCGGTCAGCAATGCCGCATCGGGGCAGCTGGCATGATCCAGCGGCACCGGCGGCGTGGTGAGGCCGTCATAGCCGAAATGGTCGCCCTGGGCGGCGCGGCGATGGTTGCGGATCACCCGCAGCATGTTCTCGGCATTCGGCGCATAGCCGGGGAAGGGGCCCAGTTCGCCGGCCATCTCGGCCGAGGTGGCATAGGACACGCCGGTCATCAGCGAGGTGATGGCGCCGCAGAGCGCGCGGCCGGCTTCGGAGTCATACGAGAATCCGCAGGACATCAACAGGGCGCCGAGATTGGCGTAGCCCAGGCCCAGCGTGCGGAACTTGTAAGAGCGCTCGGCGATCTCCTTGCTGGGGAACTGCGCCATGAGAACGCTGATTTCCAGCACCACGGTCCACAGCCGCGTCGCATGTTCGAAACCGGCGATGTCGAACTTGCCATCCGCCTGGCGGAAGCACATCAGGTTCATCGAGGCGAGGTTGCAGGCCGTGTCGTCGAGGAACATGTATTCCGAGCACGGGTTCGACGCATTGATGCGGCCGTCGGCCGGGCAGGTATGCCAGTCGTTGATGCTGGTATCGAACTGGATGCCCGGATCGGCCGAGGCCCAGGCGGCATAGCCGACCTGTTCCCAGAGCTGGCGCGCCTTCAGCGTCTTCGCCGGCTTGCCGTCGTTGCGGCGGATCAGGTTCCAGTCGCCGTCCTGTTCCACGGCCTGCAGGAAGCCATCGGACACGCGCACCGAGTTGTTGGAATTCTGGCCCGAGACCGAAAGATAGGCTTCCGAATCCCAGTCGGTGTCGTAAGCCGGGAAATCGATGGCGGTGTAGCCCTGCTTGGCGAACTGCACCACGCGCTGGATGTAGTTTTCCGGGATCATCACCTTGCGCGCGGCAAGGATTTCCTTGCGCAGCTGCGCATTCTTCTTCGCATCGAAACGCGCCTCGCCGCTGCCGAGCTGGCAGGCGGCCATGATGGCGCCCAGATGCTGCTGAGACAGCTTCGAGCCGGTGACCAGCGCCGCCACCTTCTGCTCTTCCTTCACCTTCCAGTCGATGAACTGCTCGATATCGGGATGGTCGATATCGCAGATCACCATTTTCGCGGCACGCCGCGTGGTGCCGCCCGACTTGATGGCGCCGGCGGCACGGTCGCCGATCTTGAGGAAGCTCATCAGGCCCGACGACTTGCCGCCGCCCGAGAGCCGTTCGTTCTCGCCGCGCAGCTTGGAGAAGTTGCTGCCGGTGCCCGAGCCGTATTTGAACAGGCGCGCCTCGCGCACCCACAGGTCCATGATGCCGCCCTCGTTGACGAGGTCGTCCTGTACCGACTGGATGAAGCAGGCATGCGGCTGCGGATGTTCGTAGGCCGAGGCCGAACTGGTCAGCAGGCCGGTCTTGAAGTCCACGTAATGATGGCCCTGGGCCGGGCCGTCGATGCCATAGGCCCAATGGAGTCCGGTGTTGAACCATTGCGGCGAGTTGGGCGCGGCGATCTGCGCCGCCAGCATGAAGCGCATCTCGTCGAAGAAGGCGCTGGCGTCCTCTTCACTGTCGAAATAGCCGCCCTTCCAGCCCCAGTAGGCCCAGGTGCCGGCGAGGCGGTCGAACACTTCGCGGCCGCTGGTCTCCTGGGTGAAGCGATCTTTCTCAGGCAGGCTGCTGAGCGCATCCGTGTCGGCCTCGCGGCGCCACAGGAATTCCGGCACGTCGCTTTCCTCGACCGGGCGCATCGCCACCGGCACGCCGGCGCGACGGAAATACTTCTGCGCCAGCACATCGGCGGCCACCTGGCTCCAGCCGGCCGGCACTTCCAGGCGATCGAGCTTGAAGACGCTGCTGCCGTCGGGATTGCGGATTTCGCTGCTGGTGGTTTTCCACTCCAGTCCGGCATAAGCATCCTGACCGGCCACCGTAAAATGCCGCTGAATACGCATTGCGTGATTCTCCCGCCGAACCTAATGAAATCAAAGCGTTGTTTCGGTTGGAAAACCCAATATCTGGTTACCAAGCCCCCGCAACAGGCGCTAAATCTAGGGACCTCTCGTGAGTCGGAGCAAATGGAGAATATTAATTAATTCAGGATGGTTCTTTTTACGTTCTCTTGACTGGATTTCGCCATATTTAGGCTTATGACTATGACTCGTTGAGTTCTTCAGGATTCGCCCCATGCGCCCTCTATTGCTTGCTGCCGCCATGATTTTTTCCGCTCTCGTGGCGGGCCCGAGTCTGGCCCAGGACAAGGCCACCCGGGCGGCGGCCGAAAAGCTGATGACGACCATCGGCCTGGAGAAGCGCGTCGAGACCATCACCCAGCTCTATCTGAACTTCCTGCCGGCCGGCACTCCGGCCGAGCAGCAGCGCGCCGCCGAGCTGCGCCAGCGCGCGCCCAGTGCCGGGCCGCGCTTCCGCGGCGCCGTGGTCAATGCCGCCAGCCAGAGCTACACACGCGGCGAGATCGAGGCGCTGGACGGCTATTTCGCCAGCGGCGAGGGCCAGCGCCTGCTGACCACCGTGCTGACCCGCGCCGTGCTTGGCGTCGGCCAGAAGGGCGGCGTGAAGGCGGGCGATATCCTGCGGCCCGAAGAACTGCCGCTGGATAACCCGGCGCTGCAGGCGGCGGCGAAGAAATACCCGGCCTTCGAGAGCGTGGCGCGTGGCGAGCTGCAAAAGGAATTCGCCCAGGAAATCGCGCTGATCACGGCGCGTTGAGCGCGGCGTGATGGACAATCGTCTTGAGCAGCAGATCGGCTTCATTGTCGAGATCGACAAGCTGAAGACCATCCTGCGGCGCACGCTGATCATGGATGCGTCGCGGCGCGAGAATGACGCCGAGCATTCCTGGCATCTGGCCACCATGGCGCTGGTGCTGGCCGAATATGCCGAACCGGGCGTCGATATCGGCCGCGTGATCCAGATGCTGCTGTGGCACGATCTGGTCGAGATCGATGCCGGCGACACCTTCCTCTATGACGTAGTGGCGACCGAGGACAAGGACGCGCGCGAGCAGCAGGCCGCCGACCGGCTGTTCGGGATGCTGCCGGCGGAACAGGGCACGGCCTTCCGGGCGCTGTGGGACGAGTTCGAGGCGCGCGAGACCAAGGATGCGAAATTCGCCCGTGCCATCGACCGCGTGCAGCCGATGCTGCACAACTTCCACACGGAAGGTGGCACCTGGCGTGAATACGGCGTGACGCTGGACCAGGTGCTGGCGCGTAAGAGCCTGGTGGCAGATGCCTCGCCGCGTCTATGGGCCTATGTGCAGGCGATGCTGGCGGAAGCCGTGCGTCGCGGCTATCTGGCAGAGAAAAAAGCCGGATAATCAAAGTCTTCCGGCCTGATATCGACTCGCAGCAGGCCCAGCGAAGGCTTGCCCGCAGCCGCCCGCAATGCCATATTCCGGCTGTATTTCCAGCCGGATTCCCGGCCTGAGGTGGGCGTTTCATGAGTCTGATCGGCACCAAGCTTTTCACCTGGTGGAAGGGCGAGCACGTCGGCACCGACGGCTTCGGCAACCGCTATTTCCGTCTCAAGGACGGCAAGCGCAAGCGCTGGGTGCTTTACAACGGCCTGGCGGAAGCCTCCAAGGTGCCGCCGGAATGGCATGCCTGGCTGCATTACACGGTCGACGACGCGCCGATCCATGGCGTCGAGCACAAGCCGTGGGAGAAAGAGCATCTGCCGAATCTGAGCGGCACGCCTTACGCCTACCGGCCGCAGGGCAGCGTCGCCAAGGGCGGTCGCCGCCCCGCCGCGACCGGCGACTACCAGGCCTGGCAGCCTGAATAACGACGACAGCGCAGTCACAGGCAGGGGCAGGGGATGAACGGCAATCTGGTGGAGACGCTGATCGGCGCTGTGGTGCTGCTCGTCGCCGGTTTTTTCCTGGCCTTCGCCTATACCACCGGCGGCGTCGGCAGCAGCCGCATGTCCGGCTATGAGTTGCAGGCGCGCTTCAACCGCGCCGACGGTCTGGTGGTGGGCGGCGATGTGCGCATGAGCGGCATCAAGATCGGCACCGTGACCAAGCAGGCTCTGGATCCCAAGACCTTTGACGCCATCGTCAGCTTCTCGGTCGACAGCCGCTATCAGCTGCCCGAGGACTCTGCTGTGAAGATCGCGTCCGAGGGCCTGCTGGGCGGCAACTTCATCTCGGTCGAGCCGGGCGGCAGCAACACCACGCTGAAGCCGGGCAGTGAGATCAAGTACACGCAGGGCTCCGTCAACCTGATGGATTTGATCGGCCAGGCCATCTTCAGCGCCACCGGCGCCGGTGGCGGCAAGGACAAAGAGAAGAGCGGCGGCGATGCCGAGCTCAACCCGCTGCAGGGCATCGCGCCCAAGGCCAACTGACCGTCAGAGAGTTTTTCGTGCGCGCGTTCCGTCGTCTTCTGCTGGCCGTCGCGCTGCTGACCGCACCTGCTGCGCATGCGCAGATGCCCGATCCCATGCCGCAGTATCCGTCCACGCCGATGCCGGTCGTCGTCCTGCAGGGCCTGGATAAGATCACCGCGCGCATCTACACCTTCGAGGCGCCGGTCGATCAGACCATCGGCTTCGGCACGCTGAAGGTGACGCCGCGCACCTGCCGCAAGCGGCCGCCGGAATATCCGCCCGAAAGCATGGCCTTCCTCGAAATCGTCGAGCAGCGGCCCGAGCAGGAAGCCAACGCGCTGTTCAAGGGCTGGATGTTCGCCTCCAGCCCGGGCCTCAACCCGCTGGAGCATCCGGTCTACGACGTCTGGGTGATCGACTGCAGGACCAGCGCCGCCGGCGCATCGCCGCGCAGGCCGTAGAAATCCGCACGCCGCGGCAACGCGTCGTACAGCAGGTCCAGATACTGCTCGCGTTTGATCTCCACCGCGCCGAACTGCGCCAGATGCGGCGTGACGAACTGCGTATCCAGTAGGGTGAAGCCGCCGGCCAGCAGGCGGCCGATCAGATGCACCAGCGCCACCTTTGAGGCATCGGTCGCGCGGCTGAACATGCTCTCGCCGAAGAAGGCAGCGCCCAGATGCACGCCATAGAGGCCGCCGACCATGGCGCCGCTGTCGTCCCAGCATTCGACGCTGTGGGCAAAGCCCAGACGATGCAGCTGGGTATAGGCCTCGCGGATCGGCGTGTTGATCCAGGTGTTGCGGCGCTGCATATGCTCTGTCGGTTCGGCGCAGGCCGCCATCACGCCGGGGAAATCGGTATCCACGGTGACGCGGAAGGTCTCGCTGCGCACCTTGCGCGCCAGCTTGCGCGGCAGGTGAAAGCCATCCAGCGGAATGACGCCGCGATATTTCGGATAGACCCAGTAATAACCGGGATCGTCGGCCGCATCGGCCATCGGGAAATAGCCGCGGGCATAGGCCTGCAGCAGCAATTCGGGGGTGAGCGGTTCGGGGCGCGTGCTCATGCGGAAGAGCTAGGACGCGCCCCGGCCAAGATCAGCCCTGCCTGGCGATAAATTCTTCCAGCCAGTGGATGTCGTAGGCGCCATTGACGAAGTCGGGCTCGTTGATCAGCGCCAGATGCAGCGGAATCGTCGTCTCGATGCCGCCGATCACATATTCCTCCAGCGAGCGGCGCAGCCGCATCAGGCATTCGTTGCGGCTGGTGCCATGCACGATCAGCTTGCCGATCAGCGAGTCATAATGCGGTGGAATCTGGTAGCCGGTGTAGAGCGCAGAGTCGACACGAACGCCGAGCCCACCGGGCGCGTGATAATCGGTGACGCGGCCGGGCGAGGGCGCGAAGGTGCGCGGATTCTCGGCATTGATGCGGCATTCGATGGCATGGCCGCTGAACTTGATGTCGGCCTGGCTATAGCCCAGCGGCGCGCCATCGGCGATGCGCAGCTGCTCGCGCACCAGGTCGAGGCCGGTGATGGCTTCGGTCACCGGATGCTCCACCTGCAGGCGGGTGTTCATCTCGATGAAGTAGAATTCGCCATTCTCGAACAGGAATTCGATGGTGCCGGCGCCACGGTAGTTCAGCTTGGCGATGGCCTTGGCGGCGATGTCGCCGATCTGCACGCGCTGGTCGTCGTTCAGCGCCGGCGAGCGGGCCTCTTCGAGAACCTTCTGGTGGCGGCGCTGCAGCGAGCAGTCGCGTTCGCCCAGATGCACGGCATTGCCCTGGCCGTCGCCGAAGATCTGGATCTCGATATGGCGCGGACGGGCGAGATATTTCTCAACGTAAACCTGGTCGTTGCCGAAGGCATTGCGTGCTTCCGAGCGGGCCTGCTGCAGCGCCGGACCGAATTCGGCCGGGGAGCGCACCACCTTCATACCGCGGCCGCCGCCGCCGGCGGTGGCCTTGATCAGCACCGGATAGCCCATGTCGGCGGCAAGCTTGAGCCCCTGCGCCTCGTCGTCCACCGCGCCCTTCGAGCCGGGCACCACCGGGATGCCGAGTTCACGCGCCGCTTCCTTGGCGGTGATCTTGTCGCCCATCAGCTTGATATGCTCGGAGGTCGGGCCGATGAAGGTGATGCCATGGGCTTCGACGATCTCGGCGAACTTGGCGTTCTCCGACAGGAAGCCGTAGCCGGGATGGATCGCATCGGCGCCGGTGATCTCGGCGGCCGAGATGATGGCGGGGATGTTGAGGTAGCTCTGGCTGGACGGCGGCGGGCCGATGCAGACGGACTCGTCGGCGATGCGTACATGCATCGCATCGGCATCGGCGGTGGAATGCACGGCAACGGTGCGGATACCCATCTCGCGGCAGGCGCGATGGATGCGGAGCGCGATCTCGCCGCGGTTGGCGATCAGCACCTTGTCGAACATGATACGCGGCCCTGTCCTGTTACTCGATGACCAGCAGCGGCTGGCCGAATTCGACCGGCTGCTGGTTCTCGATCAGGATGCGCGCGACGCGCCCGCCCTTGGTGGCGGTGATCGGGTTCATGGTCTTCATGGCTTCGACGATCAGCACGGTCTGGCCGGCAGCCACGCTGTCGCCCACCTTGACGAAGGGCGCCGCACCCGGCTCGGGCGAGGTGTAGACGGTGCCGACCATCGGCGACTTCACGGCGCCGGGATGGCTGGCATCGTCGCTTGCGGCCGGCGCAGCGCCGGTGGCGGCAACGGCTGCTGCCGCGGCCGCAGCGGCAATCGTGGGCGCGGGGGCGGCGGCATAAACCGGCGCGCCGGCCTTGGTGACGCGCACCTTCAACGGGCCTTCGCCCCACTCGATCTCGGTCAGGCCGGTTTCGTTCAGCAGGTCGGCGAGATCGCGGATCATCTGCTGGTCGATGCGGCTGTCCTTGGCTTTATCCTTGGGCGCGGCCATGCGCTACTCCTGTATTCGCGAGACGAAGAAAACGGTTCAGACGATATCGGCCAGCGCTTCGAGCGCCAGCACGTAACCCTTGGGGCCGAAGCCGCAGATCATGCCCCTGGCCGCGAGCGACACATAGGAATGATGGCGGAAGTTTTCACGGCGGTGGATGTTGGACAGATGCACCTCGACGCAGGGCGTCTCGGCGGCATTGATCGCATCCAGGATGGCGACGGAGGTATGGGTATAGGCGCCGGCATTCAAGACGATGCCGGCGGCCTTGGTGCGGGTCTCCTGGATCCAGGTGACCAGCTCGCCCTCGTAATTGCTCTGGCGGAACACGATGGGCAGGCCCAGCCGCTTGCCGGCGGCCTGGCAGAGCTTTTCCACATCGGCCAGCGTGTCGCGGCCATAAATCTCGGGCTGGCGCAGGCCCAGCATGTTCAGGTTCGGACCGTTCAGCACATAGATGACGCGCGGCCGCTTCGCCGTCGGTTTTGCTGCGGATTTCCGTGCCGTTGCCATGCGATTCCATCGCCGTTCGTTGACCAGACCGCCTGCCGTACACCATCGCACAGCAGGGGGCAACCCGTTGATCGCGCTGGGAGCCGGTGGCCTGTGGACAGCTTTCGGCCGGCTCCGATGTTCGCGGGATGCTTCACGTGAAACAGGGTTTTGCGCGGCGGTCTTTTCTCTGGCCGGATGGCGGAAAACCGCCGCAGGCCGGCCGGGACGATGGGCGGCCGTCGGGCATCGCAGCGCTTCATTTGGCTTCGTTTCTGGTTACAGTAGATTATGAAACAAATACCGCCCCTTTATGAGGGTATTATGCGGTGACAATTGCCTTGACGCCGCCGGCCGGTTAATCCGGAGCCATGACCGCCCCAGACCCCGCCGACCAGCCCGCGCTGCATGTCGAGATCAATCCCGTCACGCCGTTCCAGCAGAACTGCTCGCTGATCTGGTGCCCGCAGACCATGCGCGGCGCCCTGGTCGATGCCGGCGGCGAGCCCGAGATGCTGCTGGCCGCGGTCGCGCGCCAGGGCGTGACCCTGGAAAAGCTGCTGGTCACCCATGGCCATCTGGATCATGCCGGCGCGGTGATGGAGATCGCCGAGCAGCTCGGCCTGCCCATCGAGGGGCCGCATGAGGATGACAAGTTCTGGATCGACGGCATGCCGGCGGCGGCCAAGCAGTATGGCTTCCCGCCCAGCCGCAGCTTCACGCCGACGCGCTGGCTGCAGCATGGCGACACCGTCACCGTGGGCAACCTGGTGCTCGACGTCATCCACTGTCCGGGCCATACGCCGGGCCATGTGGTGTTCTATCACGGGCCATCGAAGGCGGCGCTGGTGGGCGACGTGATCTTCCAGGGCTCGGTCGGCCGCACCGATTTCCCGCGCGGTAATGCGGCCGATCTCGTCCGCTCGATCCGCGAGCGGCTGTTCCCGCTCGGCGACGACATCACCTTCGTGCCGGGCCACGGGCCGCTCTCGACCTTCGGGCAGGAGCGCAGCAGCAATCCCTATGTGTCGGATCGCGCGCTGGGGATCGCCGGCTAGTCCATTATACCTAGGTTTGGTCCCGCCATATGCAGGTCCGATGGAGATGCGCAGCGCAGCACCCTACCTTTCGTGTGCATATCGAAAGGAACTGCCATGCGTTACCGGATTTTCGGCCAGACCGGCCTGCGAGTTTCCAGCTTTGCCCTCGGTACGGGCAATTTCGGCAAGGGCTGGGGCTATGGTTCCGACCGCGCCGAGGCGCAGGCGATCTACGCGCGCTACCGTGAAGCCGGCGGCAATTTCATCGATACAGCGGACCAGTACCAGTTCGGCCAGTCGGAAACGATGGTTGGCGAATTCATTGCTGCCGAGCGCGACGATGTCGTACTGACGACGAAATACTCACTCGGTGACAGCCCGGCGGCAGGTTTGCAACGCAGCGGCAACAGCCGCAAGGCGATGGTGCAGTCGGTGGAGGCTAGCCTGAAGAGGCTGAAGACCGACCGTTTGGATCTGCTCTGGGTGCATATGCCCGATGGCGTCACGCCGGTCGATGAAATTGCACGCAGCCTGGATGACCTGATCCGTGCGGGCAAGATTCTTTACGCCGGGTTGTCGGATTTTCCGGCCTGGCGCGTGGCTACGGCAGTGACGCTGGCGGAACTGCGCGGCTGGACGCCGGTTTCCGCCGTTCAGCTGGAATACAGCCTGGTCGAGCGTACGGCGGAGCGCGAATTGCTGCCGATGGCCGCGGCTTTCAATCTCGGCGTGGTCGGCTGGTCGCCGCTGGGGGGCGGGCTACTGACCGGCAAATACCGCAAGGGCGAGACCGGTCGCGCGCAGGGACTGGGGGCTGTGATCCATGCCGAAAGCGATGCACGCAAGACCGCGACGGTGGATGCGGTGCTGGCGGTGGCGCAGGAAACCGGTCATTCGGCTGGGCAGGTGGCGATTGCTTGGGTGCTGGGGAAGGGTACGCTGCCGATCCTCGGTCCACGCACGCTGGCGCAGCTCGACGACAATCTGGCAGCCTTTAATGTGACGCTGACGCCGGCGCAGATCGCCCGGCTGGACGAAGCCAGTGCCATCACGCTGGGTTTCCCCTTCGATGTGGTGGCGGGCACGGCCGGGCCGCTCGCTGGCGGCAAACCCGAGTTGGTGGATGCACCAGTGCGGGCTGTGCGTTGAGCTAGGTGTTGTACTTCACCACGGTCTGGTCAATCGCGCCGAAGATCGACTGGCCCTTGCTGTCTGTCATTTCCATACGGACATGATCGCCAAACGACATGAATGGGGTCTTCGGCTTGCCGTCGGCAATGGTCTCGATCATGCGGATCTCGGCCAGGCAGGAGAAGCCCTTGCTGGCATCGCGGTTCGATACTGTGCCGCTGCCGACGATGCAGCCGGCGCGCAGACGCCGCGTCTTCGCCGCATGGGCCACCAGATCGGCGAGGCTGAACTGCATGTCGGTGCCGGCGTCGGGTGCGCCGAACGGCTTGCCGTTCAGATGCGTCACCAGCGGGCGCATCACCTTGTTGTCTTTCCAGTCGCTGCCCAGTTCATCGGGCGTGACGGCGACCGGCGCGAAAGCCGTGGACGGCTTGCCGTGGAAGAAGCCGAAGCCTTTCGCCAGTTCGCCGGGGATCAGGTTGCGCAGACTGACATCGTTCACCAGCATCAGCAGGCGGATATGCTTTGCGGCCTCGGTGGATGAAGCACCCATCGGCACGTCGCCGGTGATGGCGGCGACCTCGCCCTCGAAATCGATGCCGTAAGATTCATCGGCCACTTCGATATCGGCGGTGGGGGGCAGGAAGTCATCCGAACCGCCCTGGTACATCAGCGGGTCATGCAGGAATTCCGGCGGCATCACCGCATTGCGCGCCTTGCGCACCAGTTCGACATGATTGAGATAGGCCGAGCCGTCGCACCACTGAAAGCTACGCGGCAGCGGCGCATGCAGCTTCTGCGGATCGTAAGCAATCGCGCCGGTGGCCGTGCCTTTGTTCAGGGCGTCGTACCGCTCCTGCAGCTTCGGTGCCATCACGGCCCATGAGTCGAGCGCCATCTGCAGTGTGGGGCAGAGTCCATCCACCGGCAGCATGGTTTTCAGGTCGCGGCTGACGACGGTGAGGCGGCCGTCGCGGCCATGCCGCAGCGAGGCAAGTTTCATGGGTGGGTGTCTCCCTATATGAATTTTACATCGTCATTCCCGCGAAAGCGGGAATCCAGGCGGTGGAAAGACTGGGCTCCCGCTTTCGCGGGAGCGACGAGAAAACTACTCCGCCGCCTGTTTGAATCCGTCCGGATTCCAGCTCGCCGCATAGCCGGTGAATTCGATGCTGTCGGCCGCAGCGCCGACATCCAGCGCGTCGCGGGTATCCAGCATCACCGCCACTTCGTCGGTCTCTTTTTTGGCGGCTTTCGCACCGGCGGCGAAGGCCTTCGGATGCGGGCCATGGGTGAAGCCGCAGGGATGCAGGCTGATCATGCCGGGATGGATGTTGTCGCGGCTGAAGAAGCTGCCGCGGTGATAGAAGATCACCTCGTCGTAGTCGTCATTGTTGTGGAAGAACGGCACTTTCAGCGCCTCGGGGTCGGATTCAATCGGGCGCGGCACGAAGGTGCAGACCACAAACCGGCTGGCCAGGAAGGTGGTGTGCGCGCTGGGCGGCAGGTGATAGCGGTGGCTCATCAGCGGACGGATGTCGCGCCAGTTGAGCTTCACCGCGGTGAGATCGCCCTTCCAGCCCACCACATCCAGCGGGTTGAACGGATAGGTGACGGTGGAAAGCTGGCTGCGCCGCTTGATGACGATGCGCCAGGGCTTTTTCACCTGCTGCTGGGCGAGGAACGGTGTGTCCAGTTTGGGAATCTGCAGCACGCCGGGATCGAAGATCGCATGCGGCCCGACCAGACCCTTGTCGGGCAGGCGGTAGCTGTCGTTGGTGGCTTCAATGAGCAGGAACTTGCTCGGGCTCTTCGGCTCCAGGCGCCACATGGTGCCGCGCGGCAGCATGATGTAATCGCCTTCGCTGTAGGACAGCCGGCCGAAGTCGCAGTAGAGATCGCCGTCGCCGTCATGCACGAACAGCAGCTCGTCGCCGTCGCCGTTGCGCACCAGATGGTCCATCGGTGCCGTCATCGTCATATGGCGATACTGCACATGGGCGTTCGACAGCAGCGTCTTCGCCTTCCACGGACAATCCACCGCATCGGCGAATTTCGCCGTATCGAAGGCGCGGGGTTTCAGCGGGCCTTCCCAGTCGATCCAGCCGGTCGGCGGATTCTGGTGATAGAGATGTGCGGCGGGGCCGAAGAAGCCCTCCTTGCTCATCTCGCGTTCGTAGGTGCCATCGGGGAGGGCGACATGGGCCTGCTTCGCGGCCGTGCCCTCGCTATGGCTCATCGGTATCCAGTTCTTACCCATGGGCGTTTCCTCCTGGACCTGTTTTTCTTAATTGGCCTTCAGCACGCCGCGGCGGATCTGGTCGAGTTCGATGGACTCGAACAGCGCCTTGAAGTTGCCTTCGCCGAAGCCGTCATTGCCCTTGCGCTGGATGATCTCGTAAAAAATGGGCCCGATGGCGTTCTCGGTGAAAATCTGCAGCAGCAGACCCTGACCCTTGGTCGGCGCGCCATCGATCAGGATCTGCAGCTCCTTCAGGCGGGCGACATCCTCGCCATGGCCGGGGAGGCGCTCGTTGATCTGGTCGAAATAGGTGTCGTTGGTCGACTGGAAGGGCAGGTCGCGGCCGCGCAGCGCACTGACGGTGCTGTAGATATCGTCGGTGCCCATCGCCACATGCTGGATGCCTTCGCCGTGATAGGCCGTCAGGTATTCGGCGATCTGCGACTTGTCGTCGGAGCTTTCGTTGATCGGGATGCGGATCTTGCCGCAGGGGCTGGTCATCGCCTTCGACTTCAGGCCGGTCAGCTTGCCCTCGATGTCGAAATACTTGATCTCGCGGAAATTGAAGAGGCGTTCGTAGAAGCCGGCCCATTCGCCCATGCGGCCGCGATGCACGTTATGGGTCAGGTGATCGACATAGGTGAGGCCGACGCCCTTCGGGTTGCGGTCGACGCCCGGGATCGGCACGAAGTCGACATCGTAGATGGTGCCGCGTTCGCCATAGCGGTCGACCAGATAGATCAGGCTATCGCCGATGCCTTTGATGGCGGGGATGTTCAGCTCCATCGGGCCGGCATGGGCCTCGACGCCCCAGGCGCCAAGTTCGACGGCGCGCTTGTAGGCTTTCGGCGCATCCTTCACGCGGAAAGCCATGGCGCAGATGGACGGGCCGTGGATGCGGGCGAAGCTCTGGGCGAAGCTGGCGGGTTCGGCATTGAGGATGAAATTGACGTCGCCCTGGCGGTACAGCGTCACATTCTTGGAGCGGTGCTTCGCCACCGCCTGGAAGCCCATGCGCTCGAACAGCGCGGCCAGCTTCTCGGGCTCGGGGGCGGCATATTCGATGAACTCGAAACCGTCGGTATTCATCGGGTTGTCGAACAGGTCGGCCATGGGGTAACTCCTCCCAGAGGACTGAATTGCGATTAGTCACAATATTAGTTACAATTGAAACTATATTCAAGGTCCCGAGGACCCAAAATGCCCAAAAGCCCGCTCGCGCTGGAGCGCTTCCTGCCTTACCGGCTGTCGGTGGTGACCAACCGCATCAGCGGCGCCCTGTCCCGTCATTATGCGGAGCGTTTCGGCATCAGCATTCCGGAATGGCGGGTGGTGGCGAATCTCGGCCGTTATCCGGGCCTGACCGCCAACGACGTGGTCGAGCGCTCGGCGATGGACAAGGTGACGGTCAGCCGCGCGGTGGCGGCGCTGGAAAGCAAGGGCCTGCTGGAGCGGGTGCGCGACGATGGCGACAAGCGCAAGTCGCGGCTCACTTTGTCTAAAAAGGGCCTCACGGTGTACAGCGAGATCGCGCCGCTGGCGCTGGGCTTCGAGCGCGACCTGCTGACGGCCTTGACGGTGGACGAGGCGGCTCAGCTTGACCGCATCATCGACAAGCTGAATGCGAAGATGGATAAGGTGGATGTCGCCTAGTCCACGCTGGTCGGCGGGGCGACCTGCTGCTTCTGTTGCGCTGCCACCTTGGCCTCGAAATTCTTCTTGCCGCGGCGATGCACGAAGAACAGCACGATGCCGACGACGGCAAAGATGCCCAGCATGATCAGGCCGAAATCCTTGGCGATATTACCCAGCGCCGCCTCGAACATCACGCCGAGCAGGTAGCCCGCCCAGCTGAAGGCATTGGCCCAGAGGCCGGCCGCGACAAAGTTGAGCGCGGCGAAGCGCGGCCAGGAGATCATGCTCATGCCCATGGCCAGCGACGAAAAATTGCGCACGCCATAGATGAAGCGGAAGCTGAGGATGAAGCCGACATGGTATTTGTGCAGCATGTCGAGGGCGACGTTGACGCCGCCCTGCAGCTTGGGGAAGCGCTTGAGCAGGCGGTGGCCATACTGGCGGCCGACCCAGAAATAAAGCTGGTCGCCGCAGAAGCTGCCGAGCCAGGCGGCGGCAATCAGCCAGTACATGTGCAGCATGCCCTGGCTGGCAGCGGCACCGGCGAAGATCACGAAGGTCTCGCCTTCCAGGAAGGTCCAGACGAAGGTGATGATATAGAACCACTCACGGTAATCCGTGATCAGGCGGTCGATATCAAGGAGCGATGAAAACCAGACGCGGAATTCGGCAAAGAGCTGGATGAGTTCGTTCACGACCGCCCCGACAAGGTTTAAATCAGGCCGGCAAGCGGCGACGAAGGATCAGCATACAGTTTCTTCGGCATGCGGCCGGCCTGATAGGCGAGGCGGCCGGCTTCGATGGCCAGCTTCATCGCCCGGGCCATGCGGATCGGGTCCTTGGCTTCGGCAATCGCGGTGTTCATCAGCACGCCGTCGCAGCCCAGTTCCATGGCGATGGCGGCGTCCGACGCGGTGCCGACGCCGGCATCCACCAGCACCGGTACTTTCGCATTCTCGATGATGACGCGAATGCCGACCGGGTTCTGTACGCCCAGGCCCGAGCCGATCGGCGCGGCCAGCGGCATGATGGCGCAGGCGCCCAGCTCTTCCAGCTTCTTCGCCGCGATCGGGTCGTCGGCGCAGTAAACCATGACGTCGAAGCCCTCTTTCACCAGCAGCTTCGTCGCGGCCAGTGTGGCTTCCATGTCGGGGTAGAGGGTCTTCTGGTCGCCCAGCACTTCCAGCTTCACCAGTTTCCAGCCGCCGGCCTCGCGCGCCAGGCGTAGCGTGCGGACGGCGTCGTCGGCGGTGAAACAGCCGGCGGTGTTGGGCAGGTAGGTGTAGATCTTGGGATCGACGTAATCGACCAGCATCGGCTGGTTGCGGTCGGTGACATTCACGCGGCGCACGGCCACGGTGACGATCTCGGCGCCCGAGGCCTCGATGGCCAGCTTGGTCTGCTCGAAATCCTTGTATTTGCCGGTGCCGACCAGCAGGCGCGAGCGGAAACGCTTGCCCGCCACCTCGAAATAATCGTCCTGCCCCAGCGGCGCATTGCCGCCGCCGATGAAATGCACGATCTCGATCTTGTCGCCGTCGTTGAGCGCGGTCGCGTCATAGGCCGAGCGCGGTACGATCTCGCGGTTCAGCTCGATGGCGATCTTGCGCGCATCCAGCTCCAGGGCGCCCAGCAGCTGTGCCACGGTTGCCGCTGCCGCCATGTCGCGCATTTCGCCGTTAATCGTCAGACGCATGTTCTAAGGCTACCCTGCCAGCCTGTGCCATCCATTGGCCCATGCCGGACAGATGGGGTCCGCAGGGCGCGCCGACAATAGAGCGGGCGCTGACGGCGCGGCAACCCTTTCGATGGTCCAATAATCCCGACAAGGCTTTGTAACATAACGAGACTGCGGTAGAATCCGGCGCATTGGAGGGGGGCTATGCTGCTATATGGGTATTTCCGGTCCTCGGCCGCCTATCGGGTCCGGATCGCGCTCAATCTGAAAGGCCTGGCCTACGACCAGACCTTTATCCATCTGGCCAAGCTGGAGCAGCTGAAGGACAGCTTTGCTGCGATCAATCCGCAGAAGCTGCTGCCGGTGCTGGTCGGCGATGACGGCACCCAGATGACCCAGTCGCTGGCGATTATGGAATATCTGGAGGAAACCCATCCCGAACCGGCACTGCTGCCGAAGGATCCGGCGGCCCGCGCCCGGGTGCGGGCCCTGGCACTGGCGGTGGCCTGCGAAATCCATCCGATCAACAACCCCCGCGTGCTGCGCTACCTGACCGGCACGCTCGGCGTCTCGGAAGAGCAGAAGGACGCCTGGTATCGCCACTGGGTGGAAGATGGTCTGCAGGCGGTGGAAAAGCTGCTGGCGGCCAGCCCGGACACCGGCCGCTTCTGCCATGGCGACACGCCGACCATGGCCGATATCTGCCTGGTGCCGCAGGTGGCCAACGGCCGCCGCTTCAAATGCGATTTCTCGGGCTGCCCGACCGTGATGCGGATCGAGGCGGCCTGCCAAACGCTGGAGGCCTTTGCCAGGGCCGCGCCGGCGCAGCAGCCGGATGCCGAATAGATGAGCGCGCCCGCCCCGCTGCGCCCCCGCGTCACGACCCGGCTGGTCCTGGCGGTGCTGGGGCTGGCCGGCCTGGCGGTGCAGGTCCTGCCGGCCGCGGCCCAGCAGGCGCCGGCCGTGGTGCGGATCGGCACCGGCGGTGAAAGCGGCACGTATTTTCCGGTCGGCAGTCTGATCGCCCGTGCGGTCAGCGAGACGCCGCTTGGCCCGGGCTGTGCGGCCGGGCAGGAGCGTGACGGCCGGTGTGGCGTGACCGGCCTGGTGGCGGTGGCGCAGACCTCGAATGGCTCGGTCGCCAATGCGACGGCCCTGCAGAACGGCGAGATCGAGATGGCGCTGGTGCAGGCCGATGTCGCCACCTGGGCTTATGGCTCGAAGGAGATTTATGCCAACCGGCCCTCGCAGGACCGGCTGCGCTTCGTTGCGCATCTGTATTCGGAAGCCATGCATGTGGTGGTGCGCCGCCAGGCCAATATCGGCCGCATCAACGATCTGCGCGGCCGCGCCGTGGCGCTGGACGAACCGGGCTCGGGCTCGCTGATCCATGTGCGCAACCTGCTTGGCGCTTACGCCCTGACCGAAAGCGACCTGCGCGCCTTCTACATCAAGCCCGACCTGGCCATCCCGCAGATGGCCGGCGGCCAGCTTGACGCCTTTTTCATCGTTGCCGGCTGGCCGGTGAAGTCGGTGGAGGATGCGCTGGCGACCGCAGGCGCCCGGCTGTTGCCGCTGGATGCAGCCCAGGTGCGCGGCGTGATGCAGCGCAATCCGTTCCTCAGCTTCGGCAGCATCCCGGCCGGCACCTATGCGGGCCAGCCGGAGATTCCGACCCTGATGGTCGGCGCGCAGCTGATCGCCCGCGCCGATCTGCCCGACGAGCTGATCGCCGGGTTCCTGGAGGCGCTGTGGAGCGAGCGCGGCCAGGCGATCCTGCGCAGCGGCCATCCGCGCGGGCAGGATATCCGTTTCCCGGCCGCCACCACCGGACGCAGTATCCCGCTGCATCCGGGTGCCGAGCGGTTTTACCGGGCGCGTGGCCTGCCGACGGGTTGATGATGAAATTCGTCTTCGGTCGGCAACAGATTGCGGCGGTTATGATCCTGGTGGTGGCCGGCGTCCTCGGCATTGCCTTCTATATCCAGAATACGCTCACCACGGTGGCGCGCGACCTGCCGCTGACGCTGCTGGACCAGGAGCGCGATGCCGAAACCATGATCCGCGAGATCGGCAACCTGGTCTGGGCGGTGGAGGCCTGGCGGCGCGATCCGAGCGATGCATCGCGCAACCGCGTGGCGGTGTATCTCTATTCCACCCGCGCCCGTGCCGATGCGCTGCGCGCCAACTACAATCTCGACAATATGGTGGGAGCGGCCGGCATGCATGCCGTGGCCAATCCGGCGCTGCAGGATATCGCGCGCTGGTTCGAGCGCGGCGTGCCAGGGCAGGAACCCAATTCGCCCGCCGTGATGGCGCTGATCCATGGTCGGGCGCAGGATGCCGCCAACCGGCTGCTGGGTCTGCTGGAGCAGTCGCGCAGCACGGCGCGCGACATGCTGCTGACGCAGGAGCGCCGGCTCGACCGCTTTGCCGACGGCGTCGGCATCCTGACCGGTTTTGCCGTGCTGCTGGTGATCGGGCTGGTGCTGCTGCTGTTCCGCGAGCGCCGGGTGGTGGAACTGAAGGAGCAGGCCGAACTGGCGGCGCTGTCAGCGAAACGGGCAGCGGAAGAGGCCAACCGCGCCAAGTCGGAATTCCTCGCCAATATGAGCCATGAACTGCGCACGCCGCTCAATGCCATCATCGGCTTCTCGTCGATCATCCGCAACGAGATGCTGGGAGCGGTGAATGTGCCGCGCTATCGCGAATATGCCGGCGACATCCATGCCAGCGGCGAGCTGCTGCTGGCGATCATCAACGATATCCTCGACCTGTCGAAGGTGGAGGCCGGCAAGTTCGAGCTGGCCGAAGAAGATTTCGATGCCGACGAGATCATGACGGCGGCGACGCGCCTGGTGCGCGACAAGATCGAGCGCGGTCGCGTGGAGCTGAAAGTCGTGCCGCCGCAACGGCTGATCCAGCTGCATGCCGACCGCCGCGCGTTGTTGCAGGTGCTCATCAACCTGCTGGCCAACGCGATCAAGTTCACCGAATCCGGCCAGGTGACGCTGACCGGCGAATGCGTCGAAGGCGGCGGCTTTGCCTATGTGGTGACCGATACCGGCGTCGGCATGACGGCAGCGCAGATCAAGATCGCGCGGCAGCCGTTCGGCCAGATCCAGAATTCCCTCACCCGCGGCCAGTCCGGCACCGGCCTGGGGTTGCCGCTCAGCGAACGCCTGGTGCAGATGCATGACGGCTGGCTCGATATCCAGAGCACGCCGGGCGTGGGTACGAAGGTGACGGTGCATCTGCCGCCGGCCCGCGTGCACGACGGCTTCCAGATCGGCAGCGCGTAAGCGGCTTCTATCCGCCCAGGGCGATGAGCGCGTCGGGCAGATCCGAGAAATGGTCGATCAGGCGGTCGCCGCCCAGCTCGGCCGGCGGGATGGTGGTATAGCCGAAGCTGACCACCACGCAGGGCAGGCCGGCGGCTTTGGCGGCATTCACATCGTTGGCGGAGTCGCCCACCATCGCGGCCCAGGCGAAATCCTCGCCGAGCCTGTCCAGCGTGCCGCGGATATGGCCGGGATCGGGTTTGCGCACCAGCAGGCTGTCGCCACCGACGATGGTGCCGAAGAACCCGGTCAGGCCGAGCTGGTCGAGCAGGCTGCGGGAAAAGCCTTCGGGCTTGTTGGTGCACACGCCCAGCGCATAGCCCTGTTCGGACAGCTGGGCCAGGCAGGTGGTGACACCGGGGAAGGGACGGCTGGTATCGGCCAGATGCCGCTCGTAATAGATCATGAAATCCTTGAACGCCATCTCGAAGGCCGCAGGCTCCGGCATGCCGCCGCTGGCCTTGAAGCCTTTTTCCAGCAGGGCGCGTGCACCATCGCCCACCATGCTGCGCACCGCGTCCAGCCCGATCGTCGCCCGCCCGGCGCGGTCCAGCGCATAGTCGGTTGCCGCCGCCAGGTCAGGCGCGGTATCCACCAGTGTGCCGTCAAGGTCGAACAGAATGGCTTTCCGGGTCATGGTTTTTCCGCGGTTCGGGAGGCGTTACAATTGGTAAGACCTTGAAACAGACCGAAATTGGAATTTATTTCCGCTTTCCGACTGGACTGTGAGACAGTCCGCGCGGCAAAAAAAGCCGGCGAATCACCGACCTTTTACACGGAACCCAAGCATGGCGAAACTGGCCACCGCCGTTGTCGTTCTGGCCGCAGGCCAGGGCACCCGCATGAAGTCGACGCTGCCCAAGGTGCTGCATCCGGTGGCCGGGCAGGCGATGCTGCGGCATGTGCTGGATACGGCGGCCACGCTGCAGCCCGAGCGTGTCGTCGTGGTGATCGGCAAGGGACATGACGCGGTGGCCGCGGCGGCCGCGCCGGCCAGTGTTGCCGTGCAGGATCCGCCGCGCGGCACCGGCCATGCGGTGATGGCCGCAATGCCGGCGCTGGAGGGCTTTGCCGGCGACGTGATCGTGCTCTATGGCGATACGCCGCTGCTGACGCCGGCGCTGCTGCAGAACCTGCTGGCGGCGCGGCGCGCGGCCCATGATCCCGCTGCTGTGATCACCGGCTTTCGCCCCGCCGATCCGGCCGCCTATGGCCGGCTGATCGTCAATGCCGACGGCCTGCTGGAAAAGATCGTCGAATACAAGAATGCAGATGCGGCCGAGCGCGCGGTGACGCTGTGCAATGCCGGCCTGCTGGCACTGGACGGTAAGCGCCTGCCGGCCCTGCTGGCGAAGCTGAGCGACAAGAATGCGCAGGGCGAATTCCTGCTGACCGATGTGGTCGAGCATGCCAATGCGGCGGGCTGGACCTGCGGCGTGGTGGAGGCCGATCCGGTCGAGGTGATGGGCATCAACAATCGCGCCGAGCTGAGTATCGCCGAAGCCGCGATGCAGCAGCGCCTGCGCCAGGCCGCGATGGCCGGCGGCGTGACCATGACCGCGCCGGAGACGGTGTTCCTGCGCACCGACACCGTGCTGGGACAGGATGTGGTGATCGAGCCCTATGTCGTCTTCGGCCCGGGCGTCAACATCGCCGACAGCGTGCTGATCCGCAGCCACAGCCATATCGAGGGCGCCAGCATTGCGTCGGGTGCGACGATCGGCCCGTTCGCGCGCCTGCGGCCCGGGGCCAGGATCGCGGCCGGTGCCCATATCGGCAATTTCGTCGAGATCAAGAATGCCAGCATCGAGGCCGGCGCCAAGGTCAATCACCTGACCTATATCGGCGACGCCCGCATCGGTGCGAAAGCCAATATCGGCGCCGGCACCATCACCTGCAATTACGACGGCTTCACCAAGGCGCATACCGATATCGGGGCCGGCGCCTTCATCGGCTCGAACTCGGCACTGGTGGCACCGGTGAAGATCGGCGACGGCGCCATGGTGGCGGCCGGCAGTGTGATCACCCGCGATGTGCCGGCCGATGCGATGAGCGTCGCGCGCGCGCGGCAGGAAGACAAGCCCGGCCTGGCCGCGAAGTTCCGCGCCATGAAGTCGGCCCTCAAGACTAAAAAGTAGGAGCAGCAGTATGTGTGGCATTGTGGGAGTGGTGGGGACGCGCAATGTCGTGCCGCTGCTGATCGACGGGCTGAAGCGCCTGGAATATCGCGGCTACGATTCCGCCGGCATCGCCACTCTGGTGCAGAACGGCGCCATCGAACGGCGCCGTGCCGAGGGCAAGATCGTCAATCTGGAAGAGCGTCTGACCCAGCAGCCGCTGCAGGGGTTCATCGGCATCGCCCATACGCGCTGGGCCACCCATGGCGCACCCAACGAGGCCAATGCGCATCCGCATGCCACGGCGCGCGTGGCGCTGGTGCATAACGGCATCATCGAGAATTACCGCGAGCTGGGCGAGGAACTGGTGGCCAAGGGCCACAGCTTCACCAGCCAGACCGATACCGAAGTGGCCCTGCACCTGATCGACCAGTATCTGGCCGAAGGCAACGATCCGGTTGCCGCGGTGCAGGCTGCGCTCGGCCGCCTGCGCGGTGCCTTTGCGCTCGGCATCCTGTTCCATGGCAAGGAAGACCTGCTGATCGGCGCCCGTCGCGGCGCGCCGCTGGCCGTGGGCTTTGGCAATGGCGAGATGTATCTGGGCTCCGACGCCCTGGCGCTGGCGCCGCTGACCGACAGGATCGCCTATCTGGAAGAAGGCGACAGCGTGGTGCTGACCCGCGCCGGCGCGCAGTTCTACGATGCCGGCAATGCGAAGGTGGAGCGCGTGGTGAAGCCGACCGCGATCAGCGGCGCCATGATCGGCAAGGGCAACTACCGCCACTACATGCAGAAGGAAATCTACGAGCAGCCGGCGGTGATGGGCGACACCATCAATACCGTGGTCAGCCCGACCGACCGCCTGGTGCATCTGCCCGATCTCGGCCTCGATCTGGCCAAGATCACCCGCATCACCATCGTTGCCTGCGGCACGTCATATTACTCCGGCCTGGTGGCGAAATACTGGCTGGAGCGCTATGCGAAGATCAATGTCGAGGTCGATGTGGCTTCGGAATTCCGCTACCGCGAAGCCCCGGTCGATCCTGCCGGGCTGGCGATCTTCATCTCGCAGTCGGGCGAGACCGCCGATACGCTGGCCGCGCTGCGCTATGTGAAGCAGAATGGTGGCCGCACCCTGGTGATCGTCAATGTGCCGGAAAGCAGCATGGCGCGCGAAGCCGATGGCGTGCTGCCGACCAAGGCCGGCCCGGAAATCGGCGTCGCCTCGACCAAGGCCTTCACCTGCCAGCTGGTGACGCTGGCCGCCTTCACCCTGGCCATGGCGCAGGCCCGCAAATCCCTGCCGGCCGCCGATCTCGCCCGCATGATGGCGGCGCTGATGGAGGTGCCGGCCCAGGCGGCCGAGGTGCTCAACCACGACGATGCCCTGCATGCCCTGGCCGAGAAGATCATGGATGCGCGCGACGTGCTGTATATCGGCCGCGGTCCCTGCTATCCGCTGGCCATGGAAGGTGCGCTGAAGCTGAAGGAAATTTCCTATATCCATGCCGAAGGCTATGCGGCGGGCGAGCTGAAGCATGGTCCGATCGCGCTGATCGACGAGGTGGTGCCGGTGATCGTAATCGCGCCGAGCGACAGCCTGTTCGAAAAGACCATCTCCAACATGCAGGAGGTGATGGCGCGCGGCGGCAAGGTGATTTTCATGTCGGACAGGAAGGGCTTCGCCCATATCGACGAGCGCACCTTCGCCACCGTCGAACTGCCCGAGGTCGATCCCTTTGTGGCGCCGATCCTCTATGCCATTCCGGTGCAGCTGTTGGCCTATCATGTCGCCGTGCTGAAAGGCACCGATGTCGATCAGCCGCGCAACCTGGCCAAATCCGTAACCGTAGAGTGAGCTGAATGAGTGTCCGCGACCGGGGCCTGCTGCCCTACGACCTGAGCATCTGCGGCGTTGCCGAGCTGGAACAGTTTGCCGGCAACGTGACGCATATCCTCGGTATCCTCGATCCCGGCACGCCGCAGCCGGACGGCTATGTGCATCACCCGCAGGCGCTGCGCGATGAATTCCGCTTCTACGATATCGTCACCGAGGCGGCCGGCCGCACCCTGCCGACCGAGCATGACGTGGCCGCCATCCTGAAGGTGGGCGAGAAGCTGGCGGCGCAGCCGGTGAAACATCTGCTGGTGCATTGCTATGCCGGCGTCTCGCGTTCGACCGCTTCGGCCGTCGCCCTGATGGCCCAGCGCAATCCGGGCCGCGCGGCCGATATCTTTGCCGCCCTGGGCGATATCCGTCCCAAGGCCTGGCCCAATACGGTGATGATCGGTCATGCCGACCGCCTGCTGGGGCTGGGCGGCACGCTTGTCGAAGCGCTCCGCCTGCACCACATTGCGGTGGCTCACCGCTATCCTGAGGTCCGCACCCTGATCTCCAGCGTCGGCCGTGGGCATGAACTGCCTGCCGAATACGCTGCCGAAGGACCGGACCCGCATGACCCAGTATGATTTCGACCTCTTTGTGATCGGCGGCGGTTCCGGCGGTGTGCGCGCCGGCCGTATCTCCGGCGGCTATGGCGCGCGTGTCGGCGTGGCCGAGGAATACCGCTATGGCGGCACCTGCGTGATCCGCGGCTGCGTGCCGAAGAAGCTGCTGGTCTACGGTTCGGAATATGCCCATGCCTTCGCGGATGCCGCCGGCTTCGGCTGGACGGTGCCGGAGCCGAGCTTCGACTGGGCGACCATGATCACCAACAAGGACAAGGAAATCGCCCGGCTCGAAGGTATCTACCGCAAGCTGTTCGAGAATGCCGGCGCAAAAACCTTCGACGGCCGCGCCACGCTCAAAGACGCCCATACCGTGGTGATCGGCGACAAGACAGTGACGGCCGACAAGATTCTGATCGCCACCGGCGGCCATCCGGTCAGGCCGGCGATCCCGGGCGCCGAGCTGATGATCAGCTCCAACGAGGCCTTCCATCTGAAAGACCAGCCGAAGCGCATCGCGGTGGTCGGCGGCGGCTATATCGCGCTGGAATTCGCCGGCATCTTCAACGGCTTTGGCTCGGCCGTCACCGTGCTCTATCGCGGCGACCAGATTCTGCGCGGCTTCGACGACGATATCCGCAACCATCTGGCCGGCGAGCTGGTCAAGAGCGGTATCGACCTGAAGCTGAAAACCGATGTGACGAAGGTTGAGAAGGCAGGCGCCGCCCTGCTGGTGCATCTGACCGATGGCAGCACGCTGGAGGTCGATGCCGTGATGGCCGCCACCGGCCGCAAGCCCAATACCGACGGCCTCGGCCTGGAGGCCATCGGCGTGAAGACCGATGCCGATGGCGCCGTGGTGGTGAACGAATATTCGCGCACCAGCGTGGAGAATATCTATGCCGTGGGTGACGTCACCAACCGCATCAACCTCACGCCGGTGGCGATCCGCGAAGGCCACTGCTTCGCCGATACGGTGTTCGGCAACAAGCCGCGTTCGCCCGATCATGCCGATGTGCCGGCCGCCGTGTTCAGCCAGCCGCCGGTGGGCACGGTCGGTTTGAGCGAGGCCGACGCCCGCAAGCAGTATGGCGACGTCGATATCTACCGCACCAGTTTCAAGCCGCTGCGCGCCACCGTCTCGGGTGGCCAGGAGCGCGTGATGATGAAGCTGGTGGTGGATGCGAAATCCGACCGCGTGATCGGTGCCCATATGGTGGGCGAGAGCGCCGGCGAGATCCTGCAGGGCATTGCCATTGCCATCAAGGCGAAGGCGACCAAGGCCGATTTCGACGCCACCATCGGCATCCACCCGACGGCGGCGGAAGAATTTGTCACCATGCGCGAGAAGGTGAAAGCCTGAGATGACGGCCGGGCCGCGCACCGATGCGAAGATCACCCTGATCCTCGGCGGCGCGCGCTCGGGCAAGTCGCGGCTGGCCGAGCAACTGGCCGCCGAACGCCAGGGCCCTCTGGTCTATATCGCCACGGCCGAAGCCTGGGATGACGAGATGCGCCAGCGCATCGCCGAACACGTCGCGCGGCGCGGGCCGCGCTGGCAGACCGTGGAAGCGCCGCTGGACATCACTATTCCCGCCGATGCCGGCGCCGTGCTGGTCGACTGCCTGACCCTGTGGCTGTCCAACCTGATGCATGCCGACCGCGATATAGCGGCCGAGACCGAGCGGCTGATCGGGGCACTGAAGGTGGCGCGCTGTCCGGTGCTGCTGGTCTCCAACGAGGTCGGCCTCGGCATCGTGCCGGAGAATAAACTCGCACGTGACTTCCGCGACCATCAGGGCCGGCTCAACCAGGCCATCGCTGCGGCGGCGGATCATGTGATCTTCACCGCCGCCGGCCTGCCGCTGGTCCTGAAATGACGGCACGCGCGCTCATGTTCCAGGGCACCGGCTCCGATGTGGGCAAGTCGGTGCTCTGCGCCGGCGTGATCCGGGCGCTGGTCCGGCGCGGCCATCGCGTGCTGCCGTTCAAGCCGCAGAACATGTCGAACAATGCCGCCGTCACCGCCGATGGCGGCGAGATCGGCCGGGCGCAGGCGCTGCAGGCGCGCGCCGCGAACGTGCCGACCAGCGTGCATATGAATCCCGTGCTGCTCAAACCCCAGGGCGACCGCACCAGCCAGATCGTCGTGCAGGGTAAAATCTACGGCCAGAGCGATGCGCGTGGATATCTGGGCCGCAAGGCCGAACTCTGGCCCTTCGTCGCCGAAAGTTTTGGCCGGCTGCAGGCCGAGGCCGATTTCGTCATCGTCGAAGGCGCCGGCTCACCGGCGGAAGTCAACCTGCGCGCCAACGATATCGCCAATATGGGATTCGCCACGCGAGCCGGTGTGCCCGTGGTGCTGGTGGGCGATATCGACCGCGGCGGCGTGATCGCCTCGCTGGTCGGCACGGCCGCGCTGCTGGAGCCGGAAGAGAAGGCGCTGGTTGCCGGCTATGTCATCAACAAGTTCCGCGGCGATGCCAGCCTGTTCGACGAGGGCCTGCAGGTCATCACGCAGCGTACGGGCTGGCGCAGTTTCGGCGTGCTGCCGCATCTGCCCGAAGTCAGCCGCCTGCCGGCGGAGGACGCGCTGGGGCTGGATAACGCCGAGGCCGGCGCCGGGGATACCGTGATCGCCGTGCCGCGGCTGAAGCATATCGCCAATTTCGACGACTTCGATCCGCTGCGGCAGGAGCCGGGCGTGCGCCTCGTCTTCGTGCCGCCGGGCCAGCCGCTGCCGGCCGATGCGGCGCTGGTCATCCTGCCCGGCTCGAAGGCCACCATCGCCGATCTGAAAGACCTGCGCGCGCAGGGCTGGGATGGCGATCTGACCGCGCATCTGCGGCGCGGCGGCCGCGTGCTGGGCATCTGCGGCGGCTACCAGATGCTGGGCCGCAGCATCAGCGATCCATCCGGCATCGAGGGTGCGCCGGAAGCGATCGAGGGCCTCGGCCTGCTGCAGGTCGATACCGTGCTGACCGATGCCAAGACCCTGATCGAGACCCGCGGCTTCGAACGCTTCACCGGCGAAGCCGTGCAGGGTTACGAGATGCATGTGGGCAATACAGCGGGTCCGGACACCGCACGGCCGTTGCTGCGCCTGCAGGGCCGTCATGACGGCGCCGCCGCGCTGGATGGCCGCATCGCCGGCTGTTACCTGCATGGCCTGTTCGGCAGCGATGCCTTCCGTGCCGCCTATCTGTCGCAGCTTACCGGGCGCTCTGTGGCGACGGGCGATTACGAGGCCGGCGTGGATGCGGCGCTGGATGCGCTGGCCGAAGCTGTCGAGCGGCATCTCGACATGGATGCGCTGATCAAAGCAGCGCGCTGACCAGGGCTGCGCCGAACAGCAACGCCACGGCGATGCGATACAGATGCAGGCCACGGCGGATATCGCCGGCCACGGCTTCGGCGCGGCCATCACCCATCCAGTGATCCTCGACCCAGGTTTCGCCATAGCGGCGCGGCCCGGCCAGTTTCAGGCCGAGTGCGCCGGCCATGGCGGCTTCCGGCCATCCCGCATTGGGCGAGCGGTGCCGGCCCGCATCGCGTTCCACGGCTTTGAAGGCCGCGGCGGCGCTGGCGGTCGGCAGCAGCGCGGCAGCGACAATCAGCAGCAGGGCGCTGAGCCGCGAGGCGGGCAGGTTGACCAGATCGTCCAGCCGTGCCGCCGCCCAGCCGAAGGCGCGGTATCGCTCGCTCTTGTGGCCGATCATGCTGTCGGCGGTGTTGAGCGCCTTGTAGAGCGCGATGCCGGGCAGGCCGCCGACCAGCAGCCAGAAGGCCGGCGCCACCACGCCATCGGAAAAATTCTCGGCCAGGCTTTCCAGCGCGGCGCGACTGACGCCGTGTTCGTCCAAGCTGTCGGGGTCGCGGCCGACGATCATCGCCACGGCCTTGCGGCCGCCGGCAAGGCCATCGAGCTCCAGGCCGCGTCGCACGGCGGCCACATGGTCGTGCAGGTTGCGCGCCGCCAGCAGGCTGGCGCAGAGCGCGGCTTCCAGCAGCCAGCCCCAGGGCAGGCTGCGCAGGGCGGCGCTGACTGCCATGGCAATTACGGCGGTCGCCAGCAGGACCAGAAGCAGGGCGGCAGCACCGGCCAGCCGCCGCCAGCCATCGCTGCGCAGCGGACTGTTCAGGTTGCGCTCCAGCAGGCCGATCAGGCCGCCGATCCAGCTGACCGGATGGCCGATGACGCGATGGACCGCGGCCGGCCAGCCGATCAGGGCTTCCAGACCGAGCGCAACGACCAGGAGCCAGAGGTTGATTGCTGCAGGCTGCACCGTACAATCGCCCTTCGTTGATGAGATCAGGCGTTTCAGATGAGGTCACCATGGGCGAGGTCCCGCCGAGCCGTCAACCTGCCGCGCCTGTCGTTTCCGGGCCTGTTCATGGCGGCGACCTCAGTGCGCTGCGCGCCGCGCCGGATGCCTTTGCCGGCGACTGGCTCGATCTCAGCACCGGCATCAATCCGGTGCCGTATCCCCTGCCGGCGCTGTCCCCCGACGCCTGGACGCGGCTGCCGGCCCGCGCGGCGCTGGCCGATCTGCTGGAGGCGGCACGACAGGCCTATGGCTGCGATACCGAACGCGCGGGCATCGTCGCCGTGCCCGGCACCCAGGCGGCAATCCAGTGGCTGCCGCGGCTGTTCGCGCCGGCGCGGGTCAGCGTGCTGGGGCCGACTTATGGCGAACATGCCCATGCCTGGCAGCAGAACGGCCATGCGGTCACCGAGATCGACGGCATCCCCGGTACGCTGAGCGGCACCGATATTCTCGTCGTGGTGAACCCGAACAATCCCGACGGTCGCGCCATCGGCGCGCAGATGCTGCAGCGCTGGCATACCGAACTGAGCGCGCGCGGCGGCTGGCTGATCGTGGATGAAGCCTTTGCCGATGTGGTGCCGGAGCTCTCGCTGGCGCCACTGGCCGGCATCCCGAACCTGCTGATCCTGCGCTCGTTCGGCAAATTCTTCGGCCTGGCCGGACTCAGGCTGGGTTTCGTACTGGGCGATCCCGAGGTGCTGGCCGTACTCGATGCCGCCATCGGTCCCTGGGCGGTCAGCGGGCCGGCCCTGGAAATCGGCGCTGCGGCGCTCCGCGATACGCAATGGCAAGCCGCGATGCGCGACGAATTGCGGGCGCGCAGCCGCCGCTTCGACCAGGGCATGCGCGACCGCGGCATTCATGTGCTGGGCGGCATTTCCCTCTATCGCCTGGCCAAGCTGCAGGATGCCGCCGCCTTTGCCGTGGCCCTGCAGGGACAGGGCATCCATGTGCGCCTGTTCGACTACCAGGCGCACTGGGTGCGGTTTGGCCTGCCCGGCGATGAGGGCGAATTCTGGCGGCGCCTCGATCTGGTGCTGAAAGGCTTCAGCCTTTAGCCAGGCTGCGCTTGTGCAGCAGGCTGGCGCCGATCACCAGCAGCGTGACGACCGCGATCATGATGGTGGAGATCGCGTTGATCTCGGGCGAGATGCCTAAACGCACGGCGCTGTAGACTTTGATCGGCAGCGTCGTGGCCCCCGGCCCGTTCACGAAAGAGGTGATCACCACATCGTCGACCGACAGCGTGAACGCCAGCAGCCAGCCAGCGGCCAGGGCCGGCGCGATGCCGGGCACGGTGACCAGCAGGAAAGCCTGCACGGGACCGGCGCCGAGATCGCGGGCGGCCGCTTCCAGATCGGGATTCAGCGTCACCAGCCGCGACTGCACGATCACCAGCACGAAGGCGGCGCCGAAGGTGGCATGAGCGATGGTGACAGTGAGCAGGCCGCGCTCGACATCCAGCGCCACGAACAGCAGCAACAGGCTGACGCCGAGGATGACCTCCGGCAGCACCATCGGCGCCAGCATCATGGCGCCAAACAGACCGCGGCCGGGAAAGCGGCCGAGCCGGGTCAGCGCCAGCGCGCCGGCCGTGCCAATGATGGTGGCGAGCGTGGCCGACAGCGCGCCGATGCGCAAGCTGAACAGCGCCGCGTCCAGATAGGCGGGATTGGAAAACAGCGTCTCGTACCAGTGCAGCGACCAGCCGCCCCAGACCGTGACCAGCCGCGAGGCGTTGAAGGAAAAGATCACCACCAGCAGGATCGGCAGGTAGAGGAAAGCCAGGCCGAGGCCGAGCGCCGTGAGATGGATGCCGCCAAAGCGCTGCATCAGTGTGCCGCCCCCTTGTCGTCGGCGAGTTCCACCTTCTGCAGCCACAGGGCTGGCGCCAGCAGCAGGGCGGTGAGCAGCACGGCGATCGCCGAGGCCATGGTCCAGTCGCGGTTGGAGAAGAATTCGGTCCAGATGGTCTGGCCCAGCATGATGGTGCCCGATCCGCCCAACAGGTCGGGGATGACGAACTCGCCCATGGTGGGAATGAAGACAAGCAGCCCGGCCGCGATCAGGCCGGGGCGGGCCAGCGGCACGGTGACCAGCCAGAAGGCCTTCAGGGGCGAAGCGCCGAGATCGATGGCGGCTTCGGCCAGCTGGCGCGGCTGACCATGCAGGCTGGCATAGATCGGCAGGATGGCAAAGGGCAGGTAGCTGTAGGTCATGCCGATGATGATGCCGAAGCCGGTATTGATCATCACCAGCGGCTGGTCGATCAGCCCGAGCCAGAGCAGGGCGGCATTGATCAGGCCTTCAGGTTTCAGCAGCGCGATCCAAGCATAGACGCGGATCAGCAGCGAGGTCCAGAAGGGCAGCACGATGAGGGTGAGCAGCAGCGGCTGCCAGCGCTCTGCCGCGCGATCGACGGCACGGGCGATGCCCAGGCCCAGCACCAGGCAGAAGACGGTCGACAGGCCGGCATAGAGAAGGCTGTTGCCGAAGGCGCGCAGATAAAGTGCATCCTCGAAGATCAGGGCGTAATTGCCCAATTGTGCGTTCCAGACGCCATCCTCGATCAGCGGCGTATAGGGCGGCTGGGCCAGCAGAGGCTCGGCGAAGCTGATCTTCAGTACCAGCAGCAGCGGGATGGCGACCAGCGCCAGCAGCCACAGGCCGGGCAGGGCAAGCAGGGCGAGGCGGCGCCGGCTCACAGACTGTCCCGCAACGGGATCAACGCATCGGCATCCCAGCTCAGCCACACGCTCTGGTCCAGTTCCAGCAACGGCTCGTGAATGGCATTGAGCTGCGAAGCCTTGATGATCCGACCATCGGCCAGCGTCACGTCCACCGTGGTCATGTCGCCGATATAGTCGATATCGGTGATCGTGCCGGTCGCGGTATTCGGCCCGGCGGGCAATGCTTCGCGGGCAATCTCGATCTGCTCCAGGCGCAGCGCCAGCAGCTGCCGGCCGCCGGTGCGGCCTTCGGGGCGGAAGCGCAGGTCGAGGCTGCCGCTCTTCGCCGCGCCGTCGGCCGAGACGATCTCGGCCTCGAACAGGTTGGTCTCGGCCATCAGGCTGGCGACGAAGCGGTCCACCGGGCGGTCGTAGATGGTGCGCGGCTGGTCGATCTGACGGATGCGGCCATGATCCATCACGGCGATACGGTCGGCCAGCGCCATGGCTTCGTCATTGTCATGGGTGACGAAGACGAAGGCGATGCCGGTCTGGCGGTTCAGCTTGCGCAGCTCGGCCTGGGTCTGCTGGCGCAGGCGCTTGTCCAGTGCGCCGAGCGGTTCATCCAGCAGCAGCAGGCGCGGCCGCTTCACCAGCGCGCGCGCCAGGGCCACGCGCTGCTGCTGGCCACCGGACAGCTGATGCGGCTTGCGTTTCGCAAAGCCGGCGATTTCGAGCATCGCCATGGCCTCGCTGACGCGGGTTTCGATCTCGGACTTCGGCAGGCCGTCGCGGCGCAGGCCGAAGGCGACATTGTCGGCGACGCTCAGATGCGGAAACAGCGCATAGGACTGGAACATCATGTTCACCGGCCGCCTGTGCGGCGGCAGCGCCGTGATGTCGGCGCCATCCAGCAGGATGCGGCCGGCATCGGGCACTTCCAGTCCGGCGATCATGCGCAGCAGGGTCGACTTGCCACAGCCGCTGGGGCCAAGCAGCACCAGGGACTCTCCCGGCGCAACGCTCAGGTCGAGGGCATCGACTGCCGTTTCGCCGCCATAGGATTTACTGACGCCCTCGACCTGCAACAGACTCATGCGGTCAGTTGCCGCCCTTGATGCGGGTCCAGCTGCGGGTCAGCAGGCGCTGTTCGGCCTGGTTGAAGGGCTGCACGGTATAAAGCGACTTGATGACATCGGCCGGCGGGAAGACATCCTTGTCGGCCATGGCTTCCTTGTCGACCAGCGACAGCGAGTCCGGCACGGCATTGGGATACTGCACCGCATTGGTGATCTTGGCGATCACCTTGGGCTGCAGGATGTAGTTGATGAAGGCATGGGCGTTATCGGGATTGGGCGCGTCGGCCGGAATCACCATCACGTCGAACCACTGCTGCGCACCTTCGCGCGGCAACAGGTACTGGACCTTCACACCCTTCTTGGCTTCTTCCGCGCGTGTCCGCGCCTGCAGGATGTCGCCGGAGAATCCGTAGACCAGGCAGGCATCGCCGTTGGCGAGGTCGTTGATGTATTGCGAGGAGTGGAACTTGCGGATGAAAGGCCGGACCTTCAGCAGCGCCGCTTCGGCCTTGGCGAGGCTGGCGGCGTCTTTCGCATTGGGATCGAGGCCGAGATATTTCAGCGCGGCGGTCATCAGCTCGTCCGGCGCATCCAGCACCATCACGCCGCAATCGGCGAATTTCGACACGATCTCCGGATCGAACAGCATCTTCAGCGAATAGGCTGGCGGATTGGGCAGGCGCTGCTTGATCTTGTCAGGGTTCAGCCCGATGCCGCTGGTGCCCCAGAGATAGATGGCAGCGTGTGCGTTGCCGGGATCGAATTTCGCCAGCCGCTCCATCAGGGCGGGATCGAGGTTTTTCAGGTTCGGGATCTTCGCCTTGTCGAGCGGGCGCAGCAGCTTCGCCTGCACCTGGCGCGCCATGTAGTATTGCGTCGGCACCACGATGTCATAGCCGGTCTTGCCGGCCAGCAGCTTGCTCTCCAGCGTGTCGTTGCTGTCATAGACGTCGTAACGGACCTTGATGCCGGTTTCGGCCTCGAAATCCTTCAGCACCTGCGGATCGACATAATCCGACCAGTTATAGACGTTGACCACCTTGTCCTGGCCCCAGGCGATGTTCTGGGCGGGCAGGGCAAGGGCAAGCACGGAAAAGGCCAGAATGGCGGCAAGGCGCATGATGGAAGTCCCCCGGAGTCAGTGACCGGATTATGACAATCCGTCCCCGCAGCGGCAATCCCGGGGCAAGCTGTCCCGGACTGTGGATTGTCATCGACCTGTCACGACTGTCTCCGACTTATCCCCAGGTTTTCATCGCCCTGTCATCGAATCGCGATGGAATAGGGAACCGGTGATTCGGCCGGAAGGGCCGGTTTAGGGAGAGAGATCACGCAATGCGCATTCTGATCGTTTCCGATGCATGGCACCCCCAGGTCAATGGCGTGGTGCGCACGCTGACCAAGACCCGTGAGATCCTGGAAAAGCGCGGCTATCTGGTCGAGGTGATCGGGCCGGAGCAATTCCGCCGCATCCCGTGCCCGACCTACCCGGAGATCGAGCTGGCGATCCTGCCATACCGCAAGCTGGTGCGGCTGATCGAGGCCTTTGCCCCGGACGCCATCCATATCGCCACCGAGGGTCCGCTGGGCATGGCGGCGCGCAAATACTGCAAGCGCAACGACCTGATCTTCACCACCGCCTATCACACCAAATTCCCCGAATACGTCCATGAGCGCAGCGGCCTGCCGCTCAGCTGGAGCTATGCCTTCATGCGCTGGTTCCATAATGGCGGCGCCGGCGTGATGGTGGCGACCGACAGTCTGGCCCAGAGCCTGACCGAGCATGGCTTCAAGAACCTGCGCACCTGGTCGCGCGGCGTGGATGTCGAACGCTTCAAGCCGCGGCCGAAGGACATCCTCGATCTGCCCCGACCGATCTATCTCTATGCCGGCCGCGTCGTGGTCGACAAGAATATCGAAGCCTTCCTGAAACTGAAGCTCGACGGCACCAAGCTGGTGGTCGGCATCGGCCCCGACCTGGAAGGCTATCGCGCCAAGTATCCGGAAGCGGTCTTCGCCGGTTATCTGGAGAACGGCCATCTGGCCAGCTATTTCTCGGCCGCCGATGTCTTCGTCTTCCCCAGCCTGACCGACACCTTCGGTCTGGTGCTGCTGGAGGCCATGGCATCGGGTGTGCCGGTGGCGGCCTATCCGGTCACCGGGCCGATCGACATTGTCGGTCCGCATCCGGAGGTCGGCTGCCTCGACGAGGATCTGGCCGTGGCAATCAAGGGGGCGCTGGGCAAGTCGCCCGAGGCCTGCCGCGCGCTGGCGCTGCAGTATTCCTGGGATGCCTGCACCGACCAGTTCCTGAAAAACCTGGCGCCACTGCGCAAGCCCCTGCCGGACCAGCAGGCGACCACGACGGCGGCCAGCCGGGCCGCCTGAGGGTCCGTCTCTCTTTTTTGGAAATATTCCAGATAGAGAGACCGTCAGCATGCGGCGCTAATCCTGCGGGATTAGTTTGCGTGCATTGCATACAAGAGTCTGCTGTTCACGCAGATTTCATGCGGTGTTTCGGCGAGTCTCTCGCAAAAACGGCCTTGATCGGAAACGCCTCCGCCCCTATGGGTTAGCCGCGCGCGAGCCCAGGGGGATGTCATGCCGCATCTGACCGCCCGGAATTCTTCAGCCCTGCTTGAGAAGCTGTACATGACCGTCGTCGACGACGGCGCGCTGAAACCGTTTCTCAGCGAGCTGGCGCTGGCCTATGACGCCAGCCTGGCCACGGTCGCGACCATGGACGGCCACTCCCGCCACGATCACCTCCGCATTTCCAGCGCCGTCGATCCGCAGCAGGGCGCCAGCACGGTGCCCGGCTATTACGCGGCGCTCAGCCCCTTCCGTCCGGTGATGCTGCAGAAGCAGAATTACGGCCGCGTCATGACCTCGAGCCAAATCGTCGATCCCGAGCGGCGCGCGCGTGACGCCTTCATCAATGAATTCCTCAAGCCGGACGGCCATGAATACCTGGTCACTGGCATCTTCGGCGAGGGCGAGGGGCGGCATAATTATTTCGTGCTCAATCGCGGTGGCAGCCATGGCGAGTTCGACACCGATGCGGTCGCCGGCCTGGAAGACCTGGTGCCGCATTTCCGTACCATGCTGCGCATTCGCAACCGCATGATCGCGCGTGACCGCCACATCGATGTCATCCGCATGTCCGCGGACCAGCGCGGCGACGGTCTGGTGCTGCTGGATCGCCGCGGCAAGGTGCAGGTGATGAATGCGCAGGCCGAGGCCCTGCTGGGCGATGCGGATGGCCTGAGCCTGACGGACAGTCTGCTGCGGGCAGCGCTGCCCGAGGATGACGGCCTGCTGCAGCAGGCCATTCACCGTTTGCTGCAATCGGTTGCAGCGGGCGAGATGGAGCCTGCTGTATCGCTGGCGGTGCGCCGCCCGTCCGGCGCGCAGGCCTGGCGGGTGCATGTCATGCCGCTGGCGCTGCGCAAATTCCTCTTCGCTGGCGATGAAGTCGATCTGGCGGTGCAGATTGTCGGGCCGCCGGCAACGGTGACAACGGTGGACGAGACCATGGCCGAGCAGTTCGGTCTCAGCCGCGCCGAAATCCGCGTCGCCACCCATCTGGCCGCCGGCGTGCCGCCGAAGCGGATCGCCGATATGCTGGGAAACAGCATAAACACCATCAAGGTGCATCGGCGGAACCTCTACCGGAAGCTGGGTGTCAGCCGGCATTTCGATCTCGTGCGCCTGTTCGGCGGCAAGCCCTGAGCGCCGGGCCGGCGGAATAATCGCCGCTGCGCCTTGAATACGCCCCGCGGGCTTCGTTAGGCTTCACTCATATATCAGTATGAGGGAGGGGCCATATGGCCGTCGAAATCGTCCAGACCATCGCCATGATGCCGGCCGTGCAGCAGGTGCTGGATCGCGACTATGTCGTGCACAAGCTGTGGGAAGCCAAGGATCGTGACGCGCTGCTCAAGCAGGTGGCGCCCACTGTGCGCGGCATCGTCACCTCGGCAAGCTCGGGCGTGAACCGGGCACTGATGGAAGCCCTGCCCAAGGTTGAAGTGATTTCCAGTTTCGGCGTCGGCTATGATCCGATCGATATCGGCGCCGCGAAAGAGCGCGGTATCATCGTCGCCAACACGCCTGATGTGCTGACCGAATGCGTGGCCGATACCGCGATGTCGCTGACGCTGGCGATGATGCGCCGTATCCCGCAGGCCGATCAGTTCGTGCGCCAGGGCAAATGGCCGACCGACAAATTCCCGCTCACCGAGAAGCTGGGCGGCAAGGTGATGGGCGTTCTGGGGCTGGGCCGGATCGGCCAGGCGATTGCAAGGCGCGCCGAGGCTTTCGGCGTCGAGATCGCCTATTTCGGCCCGCGCAAGAAGGCCGATATTGCGTACAAGTATTACGACAACCTCGTCGCCATGGCGAAGGAGGTCGATATCCTGATGATCGCCTGCCCGGGCGGCAAGGAAACCCATGGCATCGTGAACCAGGCGGTGATCGATGCGCTGGGACCGAAAAGCTATGTCGTCAATATCGCGCGTGGCAGCGTGGTGGACGAGCCGGCGCTGGTGAAAGCGCTGGTCGACGGCAAGCTGGCGGGCGCCGGCCTCGATGTCTTTGTCGACGAGCCGAATGTGCCGTCGGCCCTGTGGAAGCTGGATAACGTGGCGCTGGCCCCGCATATCGGCTCGGCCACGCATCAGACGCGCCAGGCCATGGGCGATCTGGTGCTGAAGAATCTTGCGGCGCATTTCGCCGGCAAGCCGGTGATCGCGCGCGTGGTCTGAATTTCCGAAGGATAGTCGTTTGCGGCAGCCCCGGTGCAGACCGGGGCTGTTTGCGTTTCAAGCGCTAGATGTCGGTATCGGTTTTGCTGCCGCTGGTCAGGCGGGTCTTGCCGCTCATGATCTTGTGCAGCAGTTCCATCGCCATCATCTTCACGCCGTGATCGACGATGCGGCGCTGTTCGTCCAGATGGGTCTGCACGGCCGAGCCGCCCTTGCCGCTACGCGCCACGGTCTCGGCGCTGTCCAGCGGCACGGTCTCCAGGCCGGTGGCATTGTTTTCCAGCTTGCGGGTGAAGAAGGCATAGATATCGCCCAGCGAGCGCGCCTTGCCATCGGGCGTGTAGAACACCCCCTGGTTGGCAGACGCGGCTTCCGGCAGCAGGGCGGCGCCGCTCTGTGCCGGATTGTCTTTCAGGCCCGACAGGAATTTGGTGGCGCCGCTCGCGCCGAGGAAATGGCCGAGATAAAGGTCGACCTTCTTCACGTCGACGCCGAATTCGCGCGACAGGATCTGCTGGTTGCTGCGGGCATATTCCGCCGCCATCACCGAGGCGACGCGCGGATCGTCACGTAAAGACAGGATGTCGCGGCGGGCCTCGGCATCGCTGACACGCGGGCGACCATCGCTGCCGGTAGAAATCTGCTGTGCCTCGCTGGCGAGGCCGTGCTTGGCGCCGTGGTCGCGCACGGTTTCCAGCCAGGTGCTTTCGATGAACTGGAACAGGCCGCGCGCCGAACTGGTCTTGGCCTGGGCATCGGCCTTGAAGCCGCTTTCCTGTCCGGCCTGCGCCACCAGATAGGCGAAGTCGACGCCGGTGCGGCTGCTGGCCTGCTTCATGGTGTTGAGCAGCTCGTAGCTCACCTTATGGCCGCCGATGCGATAGCTGTCGGCAGTGGCGGCGGGCGGGAAGGGCGTGACAGGAGGCATGCGCTGAACCTGATAAGAGCAGTGTTTCCTTTAGCCGGCGCGCGGCAAAGATTCCGTTAACAACCGCGTCATAAGGTATCCCCTTGTTACAATTCGGGTTTTCAGGCAAACAGAACGCATGATTGAGCAGCTGTCGGCCAATATGGCGACTGTGGACTGGGCGGCCAACGGACCCTGGCTGGCCCTGCTGCTGATTCTGCTCAGCGGCATCGGCCTGCCGGCGGCCGGTTATGCCCTGTTTGACCGCTGGGCGGCGCGCCGCCTGCGCATCGATACCATCGCACTGGCCACCCGCTATGGCGGCTTCATGAATTCCTGGGCGGTGTTCGGCCGCCATGCCGGCGAATACCGCGATCTGCGGCCGCTGTTCCCTGAGGCGCAGGCGGCCGAACTGGCGCGCTTCCATGACGGCACCGCCTGTATCGCCGCGCGGTTCCGCACCGAGACGGCAGCCCAGTCTGCGGCCGAGCAGCGCTTCGCCAGCTTTGCCGCCGCCGGGGTGGAATATGCCGATGCCGGCGTCTCGTTCCAGACCGGCGGCGCCGGCGAGAAGAAACGCGGCTATGCCAAGGGCCAGTGGCTGGTGATCGGCGATACGCTGTTTGCCTTCTATGGCCCCGACAGTCCGGCGCTGGCGCGGCGGCGTCAGGCGATCCCGGCCCTGCGTGCCCGCCGCTTTCCCGGACCGCTGCGCATGCTGCACAGCCGCGGCGGTCATAGCGCGCTGGCGGGTTTATGGATTTTGCTGCATGTGCTGGTGGCCGGTCAGTGGCTGGAGCACAGCGCGCTGCGCGTCGGCGAGGGCGCGCCGGTGCCGGCCAGCGAACTGCGTCTGCGCCTGATCGGGCTGGATAACCGCAGCCTGCGTCTCAGCACGATCCGCAAACCGGACGGCCTGACGATTGCCGGCCGCAGCGACGACCTGCGGCAGCAGGATCTTGGCCTGCTGGCCGGACGCGACTGGATCACCGGCGTCGATCTCGTCATCGATCTCGAACGCAGCGTCGTCAAGGTGTTGCCGCTGGTCGGCCGTAGCCCGCCGCCCGAACGCCTGGGCGAGGCGCCGTCGCCGCCCGAGCGCTGGCGCAACAACGGCCTGCTGCTCGACGACAACGATCCGCTGCTGCTGGCCGTGCGCGATGCGGTGGTGGCGGCCGGCTGGGACTGGCAGCCGGTGTTGTGGCCAAGCCTGCCCCGGTTGCGTCCGGGCTGGCTGCAGTGGGCATGGCCTCGTTCCGACGGCTGACTTATAGTTGCCTCCACGTATACGGAGGAAGCCATGCCCAAAGGCTACAAGGCCATGCTCGATGAAGCACTGGCCGAGATCGTCACGCTGACGCCGGAACAGGCGGCGGCCGAGCGGACCAGGCCCGATGTCGTCTTTGTCGATATCCGCGATCCGCGCGAGCTGGAGCGCGATGGCGCCATTCCCGATGCGCTGCATGCCACGCGCGGCATGCTGGAATTCTGGATCGATCCGGAAAGCCCGTATCACAAGCCGGTCTTCGCAGAAGACAAGCGCTTCATCTTCTTCTGCGCCGGCGGCCTGCGTTCGGCGCTGGCGACCAAGACGGCGAAGGATATGGGGTTGCAGAAGATCGCGCATATCGATGGCGGCTTCAGCGCCTGGAAAAAAGCCGGCCTGCCCACCATCGAATGGAAGCCGAGGAGCAAGGCATGAGCGGCGGTCCTCTCTCGGGTCTGAAGGTGATCGAGATGCCGGCGATCGGGCCGGTGCCGTTCTGCGGCATGCTGCTGGCCGATCTGGGCGCCGATGTGCTGCGCATCGACCGCACCGGCGATGTCGATCTCGGCCTGCCGATCGAACCGAAATACGAACTGCTCGGCCGTGGCAAACGCTCGCTGGCCCTCGACCTGAAAGACCCGAAAGCCATCGCGCTGGTGCTCGACCTCTTCGGCAAGGCCGATGTGGTGATCGAGGGTTTTCGCCCCGGCGTGATGGAACGCCTCGGGCTCGGACCCGATGTGGCGCAGCAGCGCAACCCGAAGCTGGTCTATGGCCGCATGACCGGCTGGGGCCAGGATGGGCCGCTGGCCATGGCCGCCGGCCATGACATCAACTACATCGCGCTCACCGGCGCCCTCCATGCCATCGGGCATAAGGATGGCAAGCCGGTGCCGCCGCTCAATCTGGTCGGCGATTTCGGCGGCGGTTCGCTCTATCTGGCCATGGGCGTGCTCGCGGCGCTGTTCGAGCGCCAGCAGTCCGGCAAAGGCCAGGTGGTGGATGCCGCCATGGTGGATGGCGCGGCCTCGCTGATGACCATGTTTTTCGGCATGAAGGGCGGCGGGCTGTGGAGCGATGTGCGCGGCGCCAACATGCTGGATACCGGCGCGCCCTGGTACGACACCTACGAATGCCGCGACGGCGGCTTTGTCGCCATCGGCTCCATCGAGGGCAAGTTCTATGCAGATCTGGTCAAGGTGCTGGGGCTCGATCCGGCGACGCTGCCGAAACAGCATGACCGCAAACGCTGGCCGTCTTTACGCGCCGCCTTCGCCGCCACCTTCCGCACCAAAACGCGGGACGAATGGTGCGCGCTGATGGAGGGCAGCGATATCTGCTTCGCCCCGGTGCTGAGTCTGGAGGAAGCGCCGCGTCATGCCCATATGGCGGCGCGCCAGACCTTCGTGTCGCCCGATGACGTGGTGCAGCCGGCGCCGGCGCCGCGCTTCTCGCGCACGCCGGGCGCCATCCGCGCCAAGCCGCCGTCGCGCGGCGAGGGTGGGGAGACGGCGCTGAAAGACTGGGGCGTCGCCTGATGCCGCGTCTGGCGAACAAGGTGGCGCTGATCACCGGCGCGGCATCCGGTTTCGGTCTGGCGACGGCTGAACTGTTTGTTGCCGAAGGCGCGCGCGTCATCCTCACCGACCGTAACGCCGAAGGTGCAGCAGCAGCAGCTGCACTGGGCCCTGCTGCGCGCTTCCGCAGCCTCGATGTCACGCAGGAAGACCAGTGGCAGACGGCGATTGCCGATGTGGCAGTGCAGGAAGGCCGGCTGGATATCCTGGTCAACAATGCCGGGATCGGCCTGTTCCGCAAGGTGACGGAGATGACGCTGGCGGAATGGCGCCTGGTGCAGGCGGTGAATTCCGATGGCGTGTTTCTCGGATGCAAGCATGCCGTGCCGCTGATGCGCGACAAAAGTGGCGGCGGCTCGATCGTCAATGTCGCATCGGTGGCCGGCAAGACCGGCGCGCCGGACATGACCGCCTACTGCGCCTCGAAGGGCGCGGTGACACTGTTCACCAAGGCGCTGGCGATGGAGGCGGCCCATGGCCGCTGGAATATCCGCGTCAATTCCGTGCACCCAGCCTATGTCGCCACCGCGCTGGTGGAGGCGCATATCGCCCAGGCCGAGGATCCGGTGAAGGCGCGCCGCTTCCTCGAACGCCTGCAGCCGGTCGGCCGCATGGGCACGGTGGAAGAGGTGGCGCATGCCATCCTGTATCTTGCCAGCGATGAGGCGAGCTTCGTTACCGGTTCGGAACTGATGGTCGACGGCGGCCTCACCGCGCAGTAGCCTTTTCTTCTTTTTGATTGAGCAAGCGAACAGGAGTATCGCATGGATTTCGGTATCAAGGGGCGTAACGCGCTGGTCTGCGCTGCCAGCAAGGGGCTGGGCTTCGGTTCGGCGCTGGCGCTGGCCAAGGAGGGCGTGCATGTCACCATCACCGCCCGTGGCGCCGAGACCCTGGAAGCGGCCGCGAAGAAAATCCGCGAGGCCGCGCCGGATGTCAGCGTGAAGACGGTGGCCGGCGACATCACCACGGTTGAAGGCCGCGAGCAGGCGCTGGCCACAGCCGGCGAGATCGACATCCTGGTCAACAATGCCGGCGGGCCGCCGCCGGGCGATTTCCGCGACTGGGACCGCGAGCACTGGATCAAGGCGCTAGATGCCAACATGATTACCCCGATCCTGCTGGCCAAGGCGGTGATCGACAAGATGGCGGCGCGCCAGTTCGGCCGCATCGTCAACATCACCTCCAGTTCGGTGAAGGCGCCGATCCCGATCCTCGGCCTCTCCAACGGCGCGCGCTCGGGCCTGCATGGCTTCATTGCCGGCTTGTCGCGCCAGGTGGCGAAGGACGGCATCACCATCAACAACCTGCTGCCTGGCCGCTTCCTGACCGACCGCCTGCGCGTGACCATGAACAAGGGCGGCGCGCTGCAGGGCGAGGCGCTGGACGCCGAGATCGCCAAGCAGGCCACCACCGTACCGGCCGGCCGCTTCGGCACGGCGGAGGAATTCGGCCAGGTCTGCGCCTTCCTCTGCTCGGTGCCGGCGGCCTACATGACCGGCCAGAATGTGCTGCTCGACGGTGGCAATTATCCCGGCAGTTTCTGACATCTGCCTTGACGGAGAGGGGGCTTCGGCCCCCTTTCTTTTTTGTTCTTGTTATAACTAGACCAGTCTATATAATTGTAGCATGTCCAAAGCCGCTACCCTGGCCCGCAAGCGCCCCGCCACCACCCGCGACCGCTTTGTCGTGATGACGGCGAAGCTGATGTCGCGGCGCGGCTATGCCGGGGTGGGGCTGAACGAGATCGTCGAGAAAAGCGGTGCTCCGAAGGGGTCGCTCTACCATTACTTCCCCGCAGGCAAGGAACAGCTTGCCGCCGCCGCCGTCACCTGGGCCTCCGACTGCTTCCTCGCCACCCTGACGGCCGAGATCGAACAGGCCGGTTCGGCCGCCGCCGCGATCCTGGCGCTCAGCGTCAAGATTGCCGGCTGGATGGAAGAGTCCGGCTTCAAGGACGGCTCGCCGCTCACCATCGTCGCGGTCGAGACCGGGGCCTTTGTCGAGCCGCTGCGGCTGGCCTGCCAGACCGGTTACCAGGCCTGGGCCGACCTGCTCGCCGACCAGTTGCGCCGCGACGGCAAGCCGGCGAAAGAGGCCAGCGACCTGGCGCTCTGGGCCGTGGCTTCGCTGGAAGGCGCCATCGTGCTGGCGCGTACCCAGCATTCCGCCGAACCGCTGCGCCGCATCGGCAAACTGCTGCACCGGAGTTTCAGATGAGCGAAGACGACACCCCGAAGCTGCTGCTGACGCGCGAGCGACTGGAGCATGTGATTGCCATTAGCACCTTCACCAGCTGGGTCGGCACCCGCGTGCTGGAGCTGGAGCCCGGCCGGGTCAAGGTGGAGGTCGATGTGCGCAAGGAGATGAAGCAGCATCATGGCTTCGTCCATGGCGCCATCATCGGCTACATGGCCGATACGGTCTGCGCCTGGGCCGCCGCCTCGGTGGTTGGCGATGTGGTGACGTCGGAATACAAGCTCAACCTGCTGGCGCCGGCGCTGGGCGACAAGCTCACCGCCATCGGCACGGTGGTGAAGGCCGGCAAGCGCCAGGCGGTGACGCGCGCCGATGTTTTCATCGTGGCGGACGGTGTCGAGAAGATCGTCGGCACCGCCCTGGCCACGATTGCCCGAGTTTAGGCTTTACGCCTTCTCCACCGGATGCGCGGCGCGGAAACCGACCTGCAGCCGGTTCCACACATTGATCGCGCCGATCAGCAGCGTGAGCTGCACCTGTTCGGCTTCGGTGAAGGCGGCCTTGACCAGAGCGTAATCTGAATCCGGCGCGCCGGTCTCGGCCACCCGGGTGAGGGATTCCGTCCAGGCCAGCGCCGCCCGTTCGCGGTCGTTGTACAGCGGCGATTCCCGCCAGGCGTTCAGCATATAGAGCCGCATCTCGGTCTCGCCATGCTTGCGGGCATCGGTGGCGTGCATGTGGATGCAGAAGGCGCAGCCGTTGATCTGCGAGGCGCGCAGCTTCACCAGTTCGCGCAGGCCCTGTTCCAGGCTGCTGCTGTTGAAGCTGGCCTCCAGGGCCATCATGGCCTTGAGGCCTTCGGGGATGGATTTGAAGGGGGCGTTCAGGCGGGGTGTCATTGTCGTTTCTCCGTGGCGTGCACCATGCACGCTTCACTCCCATAGACGGGGCAGGTCCGGCCGCTGTGACAGGCCAGGCGGTTATTCTCCGCCATGATCGGCCGGTTGTCCCGTTTCCGCCGGGGCAGGCCGGAAATGACGGTTTCGTGGAAGGGGTTATGGCCCTCCCAAAGCCGTTGTGCCCCTCTGCGAGCGGCGTTACACTCCATCGCTTTCCAGTGCCAAGAGGCCTGAATTTATGAGCTGGGAAGCCGAGATCGCCGAGCTACGGCGACGCGAAGAGATGGCCCGCCAGATGGGCGGGGCCGACAAGATCAAGCGCCAGCATGACGGTGGCAAGCTGACGGTGCGCGAGCGCATCGACCAGCTGCTCGACCCCGGTTCCTTCCATGAGGTTGGCGCCATTGCCGGCCGCGCGCGCTATGACGCCACCGGCCAGCTCCAGGAGTTCAGCCCGACCAATTTCGTCTTCGGGCGCGGCAGGATCGACAGCCGTCCCGTCGTGGTCGGCGGCGACGACTTCACCGTGCGCGGTGGCGCGGCCGATGCCTCGATCTGGCAGAAGCAGGTGCATGCCGAGCAGATGGCGCTGGAGCTGCGCATCCCGATGGTGCGCCTGGTGGATGGCACCGGCGGCGGCGGTTCGGTCAAGTCGCTGGAGATGGAAGGCCGCACCTACGTGCCGCTGATGCCGGGCTGGGAACATCTGGTCGCCAATCTCTCGACCGTGCCGGTGGTCGCCCTGGCGCTGGGTTCGGTCGCCGGCCTGGGTGCCGCCCGTGCCGTCAGCAGCCATTTCTCGGTGATGGTCGAGGGCATCTCGCAGATGTTCATCGCCGGGCCCCCTGTTGTGGCGCGCACCGGCGTGATCATGACCAAGGAAGAACTCGGCGGCGTCGACATCCACACCCGCGCCGGTGCGGTCGATCTGGCCGTTGCGACCGAAGCCGAAGCCTTCGAGGCGGCGCGGCGCTTCCTGTCCTACCTGCCGCCGTCGGTCCATGAGCTGCCGGCGCGCGTAACGCCGACCGACGACATCAATCGTCGTGAAGAGAAACTGATTGCGACGATCCCGCGCGACCGCCGCCGCGTCTACAAGATCCGCGAGATCCTCGACTCCGTCGTCGACGACGGCAGCTTCTTCGAGATGGGCCGCATGTACGGCCGCTCGGTGGTGACGGGTCTGGCGCGGCTGGACGGCTGGCCGGTCGCCATCCTGGCCAGCGATCCCTACCATTACGGCGGCGGCTGGACTGCCGACGCCGCCCACAAGATCACGCGCTTCGTCGACCTGGCCGAGACCTTCCATCTGCCGGTGGTGCATTTCGTCGATATCCCGGGCTTCCTGATCGGCCCGGAAGCCGAGCAGAGCGGCACCATCCGCCATGGCGCCCGCGCGCTCGCCGCTGTCTATCAGGCCAGCGTGCCCTGGTGCTCGATCATCCTGCGCAAGGCCTTCGGTGTTGCCGGCGCCGGCCATTCCAATCACACGCGCCTGCGCTACCGTTATGCCTGGCCGTCCGGCGACTGGGGCAGCCTGCCGCTGGAGGGCGGCATCGAGGCGGCCTATCGCGCCGACCTGGAAAAGGCCGAGGATCCGGCCGCACTGCTGAAAGACATCGAAGAGCGCCTCAATCAGGTGCGTTCGCCGTTCCGCACGGCGGAGGCCTTCCTGGTGGAAGAGATCATCGATCCGCGCGACACGCGGCCGCTGCTCTGTGAATTCGCCAACCTCGCCGCACCCTTGCGCAAAACCGGGCCATCCACCTTCGGGTACAGACCATGAGCACCACCGAGATTCCGAATATCCCCAACGAGAAGAAGCCGGCACCGAAATCCATCGTGCTGACCTCGCATCCCAACAGCTCGGCCGGCAGCAAGCCGCTGTCGGTGGAATGGGGCGCCGCCGATCCGCAGCAGCGCGGGCCCATCGTGGCGACCTTGAAGAATCCGGGGGGCAAGAATGCTGTGGGCACCCATTCGGGCGCCTATTCGCTCTATCGTGCGCTGGCCGTGGCATCGGGCCAGCTCAAGGCCGAGCACAAGCCCGATCTCACCAACACCGCGCCGGCCGAGCCGCTTGGCCCGTTCCCGCAATGGGCCGATCCGGAAAAGATCGTCTCGCTCGATCCCTGGGGCCATATCACCAGCCAGGTCTTTGCCGAGCAGATCAAGGCCGGCTGGGATATCCGCCCGACCATCGCAGTGACCAAGGCGCATATCAACATGCCCGAGCTGCACGATGCCGTGCGCGCCGGCCGCATCAAGCCTGACGGTCATATCCTCGCCAGCAACGGCGATGTGAAGGTGACCAAGGTGGCGGTCGAGCCGGTCTGGTATCTGCCCGGCGTGGCCAAGCGCTTCAACATCAGCGAAACCGAATTGCGCCGAGGTCTGTTCGAGCAGACCGGCGGCATGTTCCCCGAGCTGGTGACGCGTTCCGATCTCAAGGTCTTCCTGCCGCCCATCGGCGGCATGACCATCTACCTGTTCGGCGATGTGTCGAAGCTGGGCAAGCCGGCCACCAAGATCGCCTGCCGCATCCATGACGAATGCAACGGCTCGGATGTCTTCGGCTCGGATATCTGCACCTGCAGGCCCTACCTCGCGCATGGCATCGAAGTCTGCATCGAAGAGGCCCAGCAGGGCGGCGTCGGCATCATCGTCTATAACCGCAAGGAAGGCCGCGCGCTGGGCGAAGTCACCAAGTTCCTGGTCTACAACGCGCGCAAGCGCCAGGAATCAGGCGACCGCGCCGAGACCTATTTCCAGCGCACCGAATGCGTCGCCGGGGTGCAGGACATGCGCTTCCAGGAGCTGATGCCGGACGTGCTCCATTGGCTCGGCATCAGCCGCATCGATCGCCTGGTGTCGATGAGCAACATGAAATACGACCCCATTGTCGCCAGCGGCATCCAGGTGGTGGAGCGCGTGCCGATCCCGGACGAGCTGATTCCCGCCGATGCCCGGGTCGAGATGGATGCCAAGAAGGCGGCCGGCTATTTCACCGACAAGGTGCCGGACGAAGACGAACTGAAAAAGGCCAAAGGCCGCGGTCTCGAGGAGTAAACCTGGTGAGTAACCTGAACGATCCGGCACAGGCGGTGGCCTGGCTGCGGACGCCGAAGGCGATCCGTGAACGCTGCCATGCCCTGTTCAACCTGGCCGAACGCGAGGCCCTGCCGAATTTCAGCCTGCATCTGGATAAGCTGGAGCCCGCCGCCGATTACGTGGCGCAGGTGATCCGCGAGAATTATCCGACGCTGGCCATTCCCTATCATGCGCGCTGGCGGCATTTCGCCGCCGGGGGCGTCAATCGCTGGCGTGATCTGGAGGCGACGTTGAAGGGCGCCGATACCGACGAGATCGCCCGCATCCGTTTCGATCTCTGCGTCACCAGCGTGCTGCTCGATGCCGGCGCCGGGCCGGGCTGGTCCTATGACGAGACCGGCCATGGCAAGGTCGCGCGCTCCGAAGGCCTGGCAGTGGCCAGCCTGCATGCCTTCCGCGCCGGACTGTTCTCCGGCGACAAGGCGCAGCCGTTGCGCGCCGATGCTGCCGGGCTTTCGCCCTTGGCCCCGAATGCCATCGCCCATGCCTTCCAGGTCTCGGATGCCAACCCGCTGGTCGGCGTGGAAGGCCGCGCGGCGCTGATGCGCAATCTCGGCCAGGCGCTGAAAAGCCGGCCCGACCTGTTCGGACCGCAGGCCCGCATCGGCGGGCTCTACGATTATCTCAAGAGCCGTGCGGTGACGGACGGCAAGCTGCCGGCGGCCGCCATCCTGGCCGCCGTGCTGGAAGGCCTGGGCCCGATCTGGCCCTCGCGCATGACCATCGACGGCGCCAATCTGGGCGATGTCTGGCGTCATCGCGGCCTGATGAGCGGCGATCTCACCTCCGGCCTGATCCCGTTCCACAAGCTGTCGCAATGGCTGACCTACTCGCTGGTGGAAATCTTCGAGGATGCCGGCATCGTGGTCAGCGGGCTGGACGATCTCACCGGCCTGCCGGAATACCGCAACGGTGGCCTGTTCATCGATCTGGGCGTGCTCAGCGTGCGCCACGACGCGCTGAAGAAATATCCGATCCCGGTCGAGGACGAGGCAGTGGTGGAATGGCGCGCGCTGACGCTGGCGCTGCTCGACCAGATCGCCGATCCGGTGCGCGCCCGTCTGGGCAAGACGGCGGCCGAGATGCCGCTGGCCCGCATCCTGGAAGGCGGCACCTGGGCGGCCGGGCGCAAGATCGCCAGGGAGAAGCGACCCGATGGCGGCCCGCCGCTGACAGTGGCCAGCGACGGCACGGTTTTCTAGGATTTCATTTTTCGGGGGAGAGTAGACGATGAATGCGTTTCCCAATGCCACGGTCGTCCAGCATCCGCTGGTGCAGCACAAGCTCACGCTCCTGCGCCGCAAGGAGGTCTCGACGGCCGAGTTCCGCCGCCTGGTGCGCGAGCTGAGCCTGCTGCTCTGCTACGAGGTCACCCGCGACCTGCCCATGGAGAAGGTCGATATCGAGACGCCGCTGGAGCATATGAAGGCGCCGCTGCTCTCGGGCAAGAAGCTGTGCTTTGTGCCGATCCTGCGCGCTGGTAACGGCATCCTCGACGGCATGCTGGATCTGGTGCCGTCGGCCCGCGTCGGCCATGTCGGCCTCTACCGCGACCCGGAGACCCTGGTGCCGGTGGAGTATTACCTGAAGCTGCCGGAAGACGTGCGCGAGCGCCTGGTGATCGTGGTTGATCCGATGCTGGCAACGGGTCATTCGGCTGCCGCCGCTGTCACCCGCCTGAAAGAGGCCGGCGCCAGCCAGATCAAGTTCGTCTGCCTGCTCACCGTGCCGGAAGGCCTGCGGGTGATGCAGGACAATCATCCTGATGTGCCGGTCTTCACCTGCGCCATCGACCGCCAGCTCGACGAACACGGCTATATCCGCCCGGGCCTGGGCGATGCCGGCGACCGGATCTACGGCACCAAATAGGGTTACGCCGCCGCCGGCGTCGCCGGCCCGCGGATGACCAGACAGTCGTCATAGACCTGCGCATCGACGGCGAAGACGCGGCGCAGCAGCTCGCTGTTCAGCACGGCTTGCGGCCGGTCCAGCGCCTCGATGCGGCCGCGGTTCAGCACCAGCACGCGGTCGCTGTAGCGATAGGCCAGCCCCAGATCGTGCAGCACGGTGACGACGGCCACGCCGCGGGCGGCCAGGTCGCGCGCCAGCGCCAGCACCGCATGGGCATGGGCAAGGTCCAGGCTGGCGGTGGGTTCGTCCAGCAGCAGCACGGGCGCAGCCCCGCTGAAATCCAGCTGCGCGATCACGCGGGCCAGCTGCACGCGCTGCTGTTCGCCGCCTGACAGCGTGCCATAGGAGCGGTCGGCCAGATGCAGGATGTCGGCGGCGCGCAGCGCCTGTTCGACGGCAGCCGCATCGGCGGCGGCCGTGCCGGTCTCGCGGAACGGCATGCGGCCCAGCGCCACCACAGCGCGCACCGGCAGAGCAAAGGCCAATTTGGAGGCTTGCGGCATCACGGCGCGACGACGGGCCAGCGCCAAAGGCGTCCAGCCGGAGAGCGGCATGCCGTCCAGGCGGATTGTGCCGGCGCTCGGTGCCAGATCGCCCGCCATGGCCGAGAGCAGCGTGGTCTTGCCGGCGCCGTTGGGACCGACGATGGCCAGCAGTTCGCCGGCCGCGAGATCGAAAGACACGCCGTCCAGCAGGCGGCGGGTCGGTTTTTCGACGGTGACGGTGTCCACCTGCAGGCTCATGCGGCGAACTCCCCGCGGGCCCGCCACAGCAGGCTGAGGAAGACCGGCGCGCCGATCAGGCAGGTGAGCAGGCCGAGCGGCAGTTCGGCCGGGGCGACGATGATGCGCGCGATCAGGTCCGCACCGATCAGCAGGGCCGCGCCCAGGATGGCGCAGAGCGGCAGCAGGCGACCATGCTGTGGTCCGGCGACCAGGCGGACCACATGCGGCACCAGCAGACCGACGAAGCCGACGGTGCCGCTGACCGCGACAGCGCCGCCGACGGCCAGCGCCGTGCACAGGCAGGCCAGGCGCTTGACCCGTTCGATCCGGAAGCCCAGATGGCCGGCTTCGCGCTCGCCCAGGTTCAGCGCATCCAGTGCGCGCGAGAACCAGGGCAGGGCGATGATTGGCGCGGCGGCAAAGGGCGCCAGGATGGCCACGCTCTGCCAGCGCGCGCCGCCGACACTGCCGAAGGTCCAGAACGAGATGTCGCGCAGCTGGACGTCGTTGGCGAGGAAGATCAGGAAGCCGGTCAGCGACAGTGCGATGGCGTTGAAGGCGATGCCGGCCAGCAGCAGCATCGGCACCACCGTCGTGCCGTTCACCAGGGCGACGCGATAGATCATGGCGATCACGGCTAGGCCGCCGGCAAAGGCACCCAGCGGCAGCAGCACCGGCTGCCAGACGGCCGGGAAGGCCGTGCCGGTCAGCACGATGATCGTGGCGGCGGCGACGGTGGCGCCGGCCGACACGCCGATCAGGCTGGGATCGGCCAGCGGATTGCGGAACAGGCCCTGCATGATGCCGCCGGAGATGCCGAGCGCGGCGCCGACCAGGCCGGCCAGCAGCACGCGCGGCAGGCGCAGGTAGAGCACGATGGATTCATGACGGCTTTCGGCAGCCTGGCCGAACAGGGCGGCCAGCACCTCCGATGGCGACAGCCGCACGGCGCCGATCGCCAGCCCGGCGATGGCGGCGATCAGCAGCAGGACCAGCGCACCGCCCAGCAGCAGCGGCAGACGCAGGCGCAGCGGCGCGACACCGGCAGGGGCTTCGATCACGCTCATAGCCAGGGACGGGCCGGCAGGGCCGGCAGGGCCGCGCCGGGATGCAGCAGTTCGGCCAGGTCATGGGCGGCATGGGCGATGCGCGGGCCGAGGCCGAGCATGTAGAGCGTATCCATGGCATGCACGCGGCCGGTGCGGATGGCCTTGGTGGGCGCCAGCGCCGGCAGTTTCGACACGCCGGCCGCGCCGCCCAGCGCCTCGAAGGAATGGCCGGGCAGCAGGACGACATCGGGATCGGCCGCAAGGGCTGCTTCCGCATTCAGCGGTTTGAAGTTCTTGTAGTCGGAGACGACATTCTCGGCGCCGGCCAGCTTCAGCATGGCATCGGCCGAGGTTTCCTGACCCGCGGCCAGGATATTGCCGTTGCTGGTGCTGAGCACGAACAGCACGCGGGTTTTTTTCAGTGGCGCGACCATCCGCTGCAGGGCCTGCAGGTCGGCCTCCACGGCATCGGCCATGGCCTTGCCCTGGGCCTGGCGGCCGACCGCCTCTGCGACAGCCAGAATCTTTTTCGGCACGGCCGGATCGATATAGCTTTCCGGCACCACCAGCAGCGGCAGGCCGGCGGCCCGCAACTGCGCGATCGTCGCCGGCGGGCCGGCATGGTCGGTGGCGATCAGCAGGGTGGGCGAGAGCGACAGGATGCCCTCGGCGCTCAGCGTGCGCACATAGCCGATCTGTGGCAGCTTGCTGGTCAGGCTGTGTGGATACAGGCTGGTGGTGTCGACGCCGGCCAGCTGGTCGCCGGCACCGAGCGCCACCACGATCTCGGTCAGGGCACCGCCGGCCACCACCAGACGCGGCGGCGCGGCGGCATGGCCGGGGCGCGGCAGCGCAGTGGCGGCGAGGGCGCCCAGAAGGAAGCGGCGCGTGAGTGTCATGGCGATGCTCCTGTGCGTACAGGGAAGGTGCCGGCCCGGATCGGTATCCGGACCGGCCGTGAGATCAGGCCGCGGCGCGCGACACCAGCGATTCCGCCAGCGTGCGCCAGTCCTGCAGTTCCGGATTGCCCGGCTTGCGCTTGCCGAAGAAGGAGACGATCAGCTCGCCGTCCTTGTCGAACAGCTCCAGCGAGGTGACCGTGCCGTCCACGCTGGGCTTGCGCACCAGCCAGCTCGACACGATGGCATCCTCGCGCAGATGCAGGTTGAACATCGGATCCAGCACATTGAGCCACGGGCCGGTCGGCACCAGCCGCTTCACCGTGCCGGTGTGGATCTGGATCATGCCGGGATTGCCGACAAAGACCATGATCGGCAGGTCGGCTGCCGAAGCGGCTTCCATCATGCGCCGGGCGCTGTCGTTGCTGACCGGCACGGCGAAGTCCTGGCCGGCGAGGCGGAAGGCCTGTTCGCGCGCCACCTTGTGCTTGCGCAACAGCGGGAAGAAGTCGTGGGTATCCTTCAGCGCGGCCCATTCGCTGCGCAGGCCGGCAGCATCGATCTCGGCATCCGGGCGCGGCGCAGGCCTGGCCGCGGCCGGCTTGATTGCCAGTTCGGCCGACTGCTCGGGCGCACGGAATGTCTCGGCGATGGCCTTGAAAGCGGCGGTGTCGGTTTTCTCGGTGGCGTAGATCTTGTGGATCGCCTGGCCGGCGCCATCGAAGAACTGCAGGCTGATGCGCGGGCCGGCCTTGGTGTCCTCGGCAACGGCGAAGCCATGGGCCCAGGGGCCGAAGAAGATGCGCAGGTCGATGTCGTCGCCGAGGATCAGGCCGACATGGCCTTCCAGCGACAGCGCGCCATAGACACCATGGCGCTCATGCACGATGGCGTTGTTGCGGGTCAGGGCCATCACTTCGCCAACGCCGCTGACAGCGCTGATGATGTCGGACCACGGACCCTGCAGGCGGGTGGCGCCCCGGTCGGTTCCTTGGCCCAGGCGGGTGGTCAGCAGCTCGGCCTCGGAGACGTCGAGGCGGGCGGCGGCATCGCGGATGCGCAGGTTGGGCTCGGCAGCGCGCAGCGCGGCCCAGCGGTCGGCGAGGGATGAGTTCGGTTGGCTGGTCATCGGAAAGCTCCAGGCTGTGTCGTGGCAGATACCGGCCGTCCCGATGGGGCTCGGGACGGCCGGGTTTAATCAGAATCCTTTGGTGTAACTGACAGAGATTCGGTAATCGCGGCCTTCTTCGTAGAGGCTGGCCAGATGACGGCGATAGGTATTGTCGAAGACGTTCTCGACACCGGCATCGACGCGGAAGCCCTGCAGATAATCCGGCATCGGCAGCCACGATACGAACAGGCTGTGCACCGCATAGCCGCTGGTCGTCGGCGTGGCCGAGGTCGGGGTACCTGTTACGAAGGGCACGTTGCTCACGCGGTCCTGCTCGGCGACGAATTCGCCGCGCCAGCCGAACTTCAGGCCGTATTGCGGCAGCTTGCCGCCGAGCACCGCGGTGAACTTGTCGGCGGGGATCGAATCCAGCGGGCGGCTGGTGCGGTCGTTCTCGCCGCGGATGCGTGAATATCCCATCGAGCCAAAGGCAAAGCTCGTATCATAGGCGGTCGAAAGCTCGGCACCCTGGATCGTGGCTTCGGGGATGTTCTGGTTGGTGGTGCTGCCGGCGCCGGCATTGCCGGTGACGATCGTCTCAATGAAGTCTTCCGCCTTGGTGTGGAAGTAGGTGGCGTTGACGCGAAGGCTGTCCTTCGCGGTCATTACATTGTCGAACTTCAGCTTGACGCCGCCTTCCGCCGTCTCGGTGGTCTCCGGCTTCAGGTTCGGGTTGGGGACGAACAGGTTGCCCGGGCCCAGATGCGCGCCGGCCACATACATTTCCAGCAGGCTGGGGGCGCGGAAGCCGTAGCCGTAGGAGCTGTAGAGGCTGAGCCAGGTCATCGGCTGCCAGTTGGCTGCGAGTTTCGGCGAGAACTGGCTTTCATCCTTCGGCGTCGAGATATTCGCCTGGCTTTCATAGGTATCGAACCGGCCCGATGGCGTCAGGGTGAAGCCGCGGAACAGCTCGATCTCGTCCTGGATGTAGTAGCCATAGACATCCATTTCGGCATTGGGATAACCGGCACGGAAGCTGTTGTTGCGATATGAGCTCTGATGGTCCTGGTAGTATTCGGTGCCGAAGGTTACGGCATGCTTGTAGCTGCCGGTTTCGAAACGCGACGTGTTGTAGATGTCGTAGCCGTCGGTGGTCAGCAGGGTCCGGTCATAACGGGCGGCAGCGGGGCGCGACCGGTTCTCGTTGGTGGCCAGCTCGTTGCGATACAGCTTCACCGTCGGGTTCAGCAACGGCATATCGGGATTGGTGAAGGAGTAGGCGGTGGTATAGGTCCGCATCTCGGTGTCGCGATACACCGGATAGGCCTCGTTGACGCTCTGCACGGCATCCGGGTTCGACAGGGTGTCGCCATCCTGCTTGAAGCGGATCGCGCTGAAGCTGAGCTTATGGCCCTCGGCCGGTCGGATCGTTGCCTTCAGCAGCATGTCGCGCAGGTCTTCCGATGACGGGACCAGTTCGGTGCCGCCGCCCTGCTTCAGGGTACCGGCATCGCGATAGGAGAAATTGCCCAGCAGGTCGACCTTGTCCTGGTAACGACCGAACACGCCGGCGCTGTAGTAGTTTTCGCGCGCGACCGAGCTGTAGCCATACTTGGTGCGGAAGCCCATGGTCTCTCCGCTGTCGAGCAGGTCGGAGGCATCCTTGGTTTCCATCGCGACGACGCCGCCGATGGCGCCGGAACCATGCAGGGCAGAGTTGCTGCCGCGCACGACCTCCACCTGTTTCAACAGGTCGGGGTCGAGGAAGAAGCGGCCCTTGTGGCCGGCATTGAAGTTTTGGCGGGCGCCGTCCAGCGTGGTGACCACGCGCTGGCCGCCCATGCCGCGGATGTTGACGTCCTGGCCGATGCGGCGGGGACCGCCGCTCATGTCGACGCCCGGCAGGTCACGCAGCAGGTCGTCGATCTTCGACGGGCTGCGGCTGTCGATCTGCTCGCTGTCGATGACCGAGACATTTGCCGGCACCTCATCAAGGGTGTGGGCGGTCTTGGTCGCCGTGATGGTGACCGGGTTGAGGTTCACCGCGTCGGCCACCTGCTGGGCCATGGCGTCCTGGACGCCCGCGCCGCCGAGCAGGGCGCCTGCCACGGCAACGCCGCGAAGAATCGGATGTCGATTGGATATAGTGGTCACGTAGGTCCCCATGCCTTGGTTAGCCGGTCATTTCTGATCTGGCTGGCTGCCTTGCGCGGGGCGTACGCTGGGTGGCTGGCTGTCGGTGTACAGGGTCTTATTACGAAGCTTTGCCTTTTGCAACTACGAGTCATTATTAAGTGTAAAAATTTGAACCCGTAAAACAACGGCTTGATCGCCCGATCTGGCGTCTGGGAAGCCCAGGGGTGCCCATAGGCGACCGGCGGGCGGCATTAGGGCGTGGCGGCACAGGCCTGACGCCGGTTCGGGTCCGCCGGCCTCGCCGGTCATCGGCGGCCGGTCCCCTTCGTATCCACCATCACAGCGCCGGCGCAGATGCGGGCGCATAGTGACGCCACACTAGAAATTCTCCCCGAGGAGCCGCGTCATGGCTGCCATTCTTCTTCGCCGCGCTCTGCGCGTATCGCTCACTCTCGCCGCCGCGGCTGTCGCCGGCGTCGCCGCCAATGCCTGGGCGGCGCCTGATCAGCCGGCCGGTTTCGGCATCCAGCCCGCCGCCGTCACCAGCCCGGCCCCCCGCGTGGTGGGCGAGGAGAGCCGGCGCGGCCTGCCGGTGGTGCTGGGCGGCCGCATCGCCAGCGGCCCCGGTTCGGGCGTGAAGTTCACCCTGGACGACCGCACCAGCGTCATCATCGGCCCCAACAGCGTCATCAGCGTCGACGAGTTCGCCGCCGACCGGGTGGTGCTGCGGCTCGAACGCGGCAGCTTCCACCTCGACAGCGCCAATCCCGGCAATGTGTACGTTGTGATGCCGGGCGGCACCGTGACGGTGAAATCTGCCACCATCGGTGGCCGCATCCTGCCCGATTGCACCGAAATCGCGCTGCTCAGCGTCGGCCGAGCCGAGGTGACCAGCTTCGGCGGCCACAGCGTCAGGCTCGACAAGATCGGCGCCGCCACGCGCCTGACCGGCCTCGGCAGCCCGAGCCAGCCGCAGGTTCTGTCGCCGCAGCGGCTGCAGGATTTCATCGGCCTCACCAGCCAGATCGCGGCCCGCTGAGGCGCGGACTCGGTCTCGCGAGTCGCGCTGCGCGAGGCTGCCGCAGCGTCTCCGGACCGCCGCGGCGGCGCTTACCGAAATTTTATCCTGCGCCGCCGCACGCCGCTCGCTCGCGACCCGAAGATCAGAAAAAGCCGCAATCCATGCGGCTTTTTTGTATTGCGGCGAGATGATGGCGCAGCGCGGCTGTGACGCACAGAACACGCTGCCGGTAAAAAATTTTCCCCACAGGGCAATTTCCTATTGCAATGGGGGGGAGATGTTGTAAATACCGCTTCAACGACGCACCCGCACGTGCCGATGGCCCCTGGCAGGTTATGCAACGACGAACGCGTCCTTTTTGGTCGCACAGCCTGATAGCTGTGCCGGTTTAAAGCCGGTCCGAGAGGGAGGTTTCGATGCTTGCAGCCAGCGCTGGCCGCACCAATACCCGTCTGCGACGTAATTCGCAGAAGCGTATCGAGTTGGGTCAAATTACCCCCAAGATGCAGAAGTTTCTCGCCGAAGCGCGGGACACCGAGCCGTTCCTGGTCGTCGATGTCGATATCGTCGAGCAGAACTACCGCGAGCTGCGCCGCCTGCTGCCGATCGCCAAGGTCTACTACGCGATCAAGGCGAACCCGGCCCCGGAAATCCTGCGCCGCCTGCGCACGCTCGGTTCGAATTTCGACACGGCTTCGGCCAACGAGATCGAGCAGTGCATGCTGCAGGGCGTGACGCCCGACCGCATCTCGTTCGGCAACACCATCAAGAAGAAGCGCGACATCGCCTGGGCCTTCGAGAAGGGCGTGCGCCTCTATGCCTTCGACTCGCTCTGCGAGCTGGAGAAGCTGGCCGAGCTCGCGCCGGGCTCGCAGGTCTTCTGCCGCGTGCTGATGGAATGCGAAGGCGCCGAATGGCCGCTGTCGAAGAAATTCGGCTGCGCCCCGCGCATGGCCGCCGACCTGCTGGTCAAGGCGCGTGAGCTGGGTCTGGACCCCTATGGCATTTCCTTCCATGTCGGCTCGCAGCAGACCGATCTGAACCAGTGGGACAAGGCTGTGGCCCAGGTCTCGCAGATGTTCACCGTGCTGCAGCAGCACGATGTCGATCTGCGCATGGTCAATCTCGGCGGCGGTTTCCCGGCGAAGTACCGCACGGATATCCCGATGCTGGAGGCCTATGCCAAGGCGATCAGCGACGCGATGACCGCGCATTTCGGCAACAATCTGCCCGATATGATTATCGAGCCGGGCCGCGGCCTGGTGGGCGATGCGGGCGTGATCCAGGCCGAGGTCGTGCTGATCTCGGAGAAGGATTACGACGACGACCGCCGCTGGGTGTACCTGGATATCGGCAAGTTCTCCGGCCTGGCCGAAACCATGGACGAGGCGATCAAGTATCGCATCGTGACCCCCCGCGATGGCGGCCCGACCGGGCGCGTGTCGCTCGCCGGTCCGAGCTGCGACAGCGCCGATATCCTGTACGAGAAGGCGGAATACCAGATGCCGCTGGCGCTCGAAGTGGGTGACAAGATCCAGATCCTGTCCACCGGTGCTTACACGACGACCTATTCGTCGGTTGGCTTCAATGGCTTTCCGCCGTTGAAGAGCTACTGCATCTAAGCATTAGCGGTTTCCAGCGTACCGAGTGGGTTCCGAAAGGGCCGGCCGCGCAAGCGGCCGGCCTTTTTTCATGGCGGCACCTGCAACCGGGAGACGGATGGCCTCTGGCCACAACCCAACCCTAATTTGCCTAACCCATATGTATAACTGGCAAATTGCCGTTTCCTGTTGCGGTTAAGGCTGGCCTGTGTGACAAATTCCTGCCCGAAAAACGCGTAAAAAGCTGCGACTCAATGAAATGGGTCGAGAAACAGGGGATTTGGCCGGTTGCAGAGGATCTGAACCCGGCTTCCGTCCTGCGGCCACGGGCAGCCGAAGGGACGGCAAGGGGAATGCGGTGAAGGAACCACCCTTCGGCGAAGACCGCTTCATGGCCGCGCTTGCGCGCCATCGCGAATCTGCGGATGAAATTTCCCCAGCGCCGGCCGAAACCGAGGCCGCCCTGCTGCATGCCGCCCTCGACACCATGGGCGAGGGCTTTGCCGTCTGGGATAGCGGCCCCAACCTGGTGCAGGTCAACCGCCGCCTGCCCGATCTGTTCGGCATCCCCGAAACCTTGTTGCAGCCCGGCCTGCCGGCACAGGAGTTTCTCGGCCTGCTGGTCTCGCGCGGGGTGCTGACCATTCGCGCCGAGGAGGCGACCGCCTGGATCGAGGCCTATATCGCCGCCTCCACGCGCGCCGACCGCAAGCAGGAAGTGCGCCTCACCGACGGCACCTGGCTGAACTTCGACTGGCGCCGTTTGCCGCCCAGCAACGGCAAGCCGGGCGGCTATGTCTCGGTCTTCACCGATATCACGGTGCGCAAGCGTGCCCAGATCCGCCTGCGCCAGGCGGAAGCCAAATACCGCCAGATCTTCGACAACGTGCATGAAGGCATCATCCAGGTGACGCCGGAAGGCCGCGTGCTGTCGGTCAACCGCGCCGGTGCCGCCATCTTTGGCTTCGCCTCGCCCGAGCAGATGCTGGCCAATGTCACCCGCGCCGGCGACCAGCTCTATGTGAATCCGGAACGGCGCCGGGAGTTGTTCCGGCATCTGGAACGCCATGGCCTGGCGCGCGATTTCCGCTCCGAGATGCGCCGCAACGACGGCAGCACGATCTGGATTTCCAAGACCATGCGCCGGGTCACCGACGAGAGTGGCAACGTCGTGATGATCGAGGGCATGTTCCGCGACGTCAGCACCCAGCGCCGCAACGAGCAGCAGCTGATGATGGCCAAGGAAGAGGCCGAAGCCGCCAGCCGCGCGAAATCCGACTTCCTCGCCAACATGAGTCACGAGCTGCGCACGCCGCTCAACGCCATCCTCGGTTTCAGCCAGGTGCTGATGGACGAGATGATGGGGCCGCTGGGCAATGCCAAGTATCGTGAATACTGCCGCGACATCGTGCAAAGCGGCGAGCATCTGCTGGCGCTGATCGGCGACATCCTCGATATGGCCAAGGTCGAGTCCGGCAAGATGGCGCTGGACGAGGAATGGCTGGATGCCAGCGAAAGCCTGGACGCGGCGCTGCTGCTGGTGCGCGAGCGCGCCGTCAACAACCGCATCCAGATCCGCAAGCAGTTCGCCAATCCGCCGCCGGCCATCTGGGGCGACATGCGCCGCCTGCGCCAGGTCTGGATCAACCTGTTCAGCAACGCGGTGAAATTCACCCCGCAGGGCGGCAGCGTCGATATCCGCTGCGAGCTGCAGGCTGACGGCCGGCTGGAAATCGCCGTCACCGATACCGGCATCGGCATCGCCGAAGAGGATATCGAACGTGTGCAGCAGCCCTTCAGCCAGGTGGCCAATGCGCTGTCGCGCAGCCATGAGGGCACCGGGCTCGGCCTGTCGCTGTGCCGCAGCCTGGTCGAGCTGCATGGCGGCGAGCTGTATATCGAAAGCCGGGTCGGCGAGGGCACCTGCGTGACGGTGACGCTGCCGGCCGAACGCTGCCGGCCGGGGCCGCTAGCCGGCGTTCAGCTGGCCGGTGCGCAGGACCAGTTTGCCAACGGCTTTGCGTTCGCCCAGGCAGCGCAGGGCGGCAGCAGCTTCCTCAAGCCGGTAGACGCCGCCGATGTGCGGCCGACCGACGGCCCCGTGCTGGCCGCCGACTAGCCAGTCGCGCAATCCCTGATCCAGCGCCCGGGCGGCGGCCGGATCGCGCCGGGCTTGCTCTCCCGCACGCACGCCGATCAGTTCGGCTTCCTTCAGCAGCAGGCGATTGGCTGGCAGCCTCGGGATGCCACCGCCCGCAAAGCCCACCACCAGCCAGCGCCCGCCGGGTTTCAGCGCGCGCCAGGCCGTGCTGAATATCTCGCCGCCGACCGGATCGAACACCGCATCGGCCTGCACGGTCTTTTCCCAGCCTTCGCTGGCGGGATCGATGCAGAGACTGGCGCCAGCGGCTTGTGCTGCCGCGCGCTTCTCCGCCGAGGAGGCCACCGCAATCACCTGCGCCCCGATCCGCGCGGCCAAAGTCACGGCCGCCAGCCCGGTGCCGCCGCCAGCACCCAGCACCAGCAGGGTTTCGCCGCGCCTCAGCCGGCCGCGCCACAGCAGCGCCACCCAGGCGGTGGCTGCTGCGACCGGGAAGGCGGCGGCTTCCTCCCAGCTCCAACCCGCCGGCTTGGGCAGCAGGGTCTCGGCCGGCGCGACGATCTCTTCGGCATAGCAGCCTTGGCCACGCAGCAGCACGGCCTCACCCACGCGGCAGAGATCGGACGCCGTTTCAATCACATCGCCGGCTGCCTCGAAGCCCGGCACGAAGGGCAGCGGCGGCTTGTGCTGGTAATCGCCGGCCACCTGCAGCAGATCGGGGAAGTTCACGCCGGCGGCGCGGATGGCGATGCGAACTTCGCCGGGCTTCAGCGGTTCACGCGCCAGCGTCGCCATCTCCAGCACATCGGGCGGGCCGAGCCGGCGACAGAGCATGGCGCGGTAGGTGCTGCTCATGGCTTCCGGTGGATGATGCGCCAGCCGAAGCCGAGCGTCAGCAGCAGCAGGACGCCGCCGATCAGATAGGGCAGGGTGATACCCACCTCGTCGAACAGCAGGCCGCCCCAGATCGGCCCGGCGACGCGGCCGAGCGCCCCCACCGCCTGGTTGACGCCCATGGTCAGGCCCTGGCGGCCGTCATCGGCGCTGCGCGAGATCAGGCTGTTGATGCTCGGGTTGACCATGCCGAACCCGCCGGCGGTGCACAGCATCGAGATCGCCATCAGCGGGATGCTGAACACGCCATAGGTCATCGCCGTGCCGATGGCGAGGATCACCAGGCCGATGCTCAGCACCCAGGCCTCGCCCATCCAGCGGGTCAGCGGGCCGATCAGCACGCCCTGCATGGTCAGCACGATGCAGCCGATGAAGGTGAAGGCGAGGCCGACGTCATAGGCATGCCAGTCCAGCCGCGTGGCGGTGAACAGCGGGAACAGCGTCTCGATCTGGGCGAAGACGAAGTTGATGGCGAAGTTGACCAGGATCAGCGCCAGCGCCTGGCGGTTGAGGTCGCCGATACCGGCCAGCGGATTGCGGAACAGGCGTCCGGGTTCGGTCGGCCGCGCATGGGTTTCGCGCAAGGTGAGCAGCGCCAGCAGCAGGGCCGTGGTGGAGGCCGCGGCGGCGGCGAAGGCCGGCCAGGCATAGCGCGGATGGGCTTCGTCCGGTCCGATCAGCAGGCCGCCCAGCACCGGGCCCAGGATCATGCCCAGCCCGAAGGCCGCGCCGATCATGCCCATGCCCCGGGCGCGTGTTTCCGGCGTGGTGGCATCGGCGATGATCGCCTGGGCGATGCCGATCTTGCCGCTGCCGATGCCGGCCAGGATGCGGGCCAGGAAGATCACCAGCAGGGTGTCGGCGAAGGCGAGCCAGATATAGCCGAGCGCGCTCACCGCCGTGCACAGCAGGTAGACCGGCTTGCGGCCATAGCGGTCTGACAGGCCGCCCAGCACCGGCGAGGCGGCAAACTGGGCGATGGAAAACACCACCGCCAGCAGGGCCACCGTGAAGGGCGAGGCACCGTAATGGATCGCGTAAAACGGCAGCAGCGGCAGGATCAGGCCGAAGCCGATCAGGTCGACCACCGTGGTGAAGAAAATCGCGACCAGCATTGAGGCGACAATCTCGTGAAAAAGCGCGAAACCGGCGGGAAACAAAGCGGATTTGCGGCTCCCGGCATTGCCCGGTGGAGCCCGCTCCGCTACTTTCCGCGCAATTTTCTGCCGCGCGGTTTCCGCTGTACTGGCGAAGGACGGGACATGAAGGTTAAGGGCGTAGCCTACCGTACGATCTGGGTCAACGGCGACGGCTGGTCGGTGGGCATCATCGACCAGACCAAGCTGCCGCATGCCTTTGTCACCACCAACCTGACCACCTGGGAAGAGGCCGCCCATGCGATCAAGGCGATGATCGTGCGCGGCGCGCCGCTGATCGGCGCCACCGGCGCCTACGGTCTGGCGCTGGCCATGCGCGTCGACGCTTCAGACGCGATGCTGGATAAAGCCTATGCCGTCATCAACGAGACGCGGCCGACCGCCATCAATCTGAAATGGGCGCTGGATCGGGTGCGCAACGCGCTGCACAACCAGCCGGCCGAACAGCGCGCCGCGACAGCCTATAAGGTCGCGGCCGAGATCGCCGACGATGACGCCGCCACCTGTTCATCCATTGGCGACCATGGCCTCAAGATCATCGAAGACCTCTACGAGAAGGCCGGCCGCAAGCGCACCATCAACATCCTGACCCATTGCAATGCCGGTTGGCTCGCCACGGTGGATTGGGGCACGGCGATTGCGCCGATCTACAAGGCCCATGACAAGGGCATCCCGGTGCATGTCTGGGTCGACGAGACGCGGCCGCGCAACCAGGGTGCATCCTTGACCGCCTGGGAACTGAACAGTCATGGCGTGCCGCATACGGTGATCGTCGACAATGCCGGCGGCCATCTGATGCAGCATGGCAGCGTTGACATGTGCATCGTCGGCACCGATCGCACCACCCGCGAGGGCGATGTCTGCAACAAGATCGGCACCTATCTGAAGGCGCTGGCGGCGCATGATAACGGCGTGCCGTTCTATGTGGCGCTGCCGCATTCCACCATCGACTGGACCATCCGCGATGGCGTGAAGGAAATCCCCATCGAGGAACGCGCCCAGGAAGAAGTCACCGTGATGAGTGGCCGCACGGCCAGCGGCGAGATCGTGCCGGTGACGATCACGCCCGAAGGCAGCAGGGCCGCCAATTTCGGCTTCGACGTCACGCCGGCCCGCCTCGTCACCGGTCTGGTCACCGAGCGCGGCGTCTGTGCCGCCTCGGAAGCCGGCCTGACGAAACTGTATCCCGAGTTTGCGTAAGCCATCACCCGTCATTCCCGCGAAAGCGGGAATCCAGACGACAGAAGAACTAGACTCCCGCTTTCGCGGGAGTGACGATTTAAACAGGATTGCCCGATGAAAAATCTCTGGTCCGATCGCGACGCCAAGGCCGCCATTGCCCATTACGCCAAGCAGGGCGTGAATGCCGATCTGGCGATCCGCACCTATACGACGCGCCTGCTCGGCGGCGTGCCCGATCTGGTGCAGCATGGCGGCGGCAACACCTCGGTGAAGACCCAGATGCCCGATCCGCTCGGCAAGCCGGTGGACGTGCTCTGCGTCAAGGGTTCGGGCTGGGACATGGCGGTGATCGAGCCGCCGGGCCTGCCGGCTGTGAAACTGGCGCCGCTGCAGGACCTGATCGCGCTGAAAAGCCTGACCGACGAGGACATGGTCAATATCCAGCGCTGCAACCTGCTGGACTCGACCTCGCCCAATCCCTCGGTGGAGACGCTGTTCCACGCCTTCCTGCCGCACAAGTTCATCGACCATACCCATGCCAGCGCCGTGCTGGCGATCACCGACCAGCCCGATGGCGATGCCATTTGCAAAAAGCTGTACGGGAACCGCGTCGCGCTGGTCGAATACGAGATGCCGGGCTTCGGTCTCGCCAAGAAGGCCGCCGCCGCCTTCAAGGCCAATCCGCAATGCCAGGGCCTGATCCTGCTCAAGCATGGCATCTTCACCTTCGCCGAGACGGCGAAGGAGGCCTACGATCTGATGATCGAATTCGTCAGCAAGGCCGAGGCGCATCTCGCCAAGGGCAAAAAGACCGTCTTCACGCCGGGCAAGGCGCTGCCGAAAAAGATCGCCGCCGCCGAAGACGTGCTGCCGATCCTGCGCGGCCTGCTCAGCATCCCGGTCGATGCCGATGGCGCCGTCACGCGCTGGGTTTTCAACCTGCGCGACAGCGCCGATATCCAGGCCTTCGCGCGCGGCAAGGATGTGATGCGCTACAGCCAGGCCGGCACGGTGACGCCCGATCATGTGATCCGCACCAAGCCCTGGCCGCTGGTGCTGCCGGCGCCGGAAGCCGGCAGGCTCGATGCCTTCAAGGCGGAGGCGCAGAAGGCGGTCGATACCTATATCAAGAAGTACAAGGCCTATTTCGAGCGCCACAATGCCAAGGCGCAGCCAAAGAAGATCATGCTCGATCCGATGCCGCGCGCGCTGCTCATTCCCGGCCTCGGCCTGGTCGGCGTCGGCAAGACGCGCAAGGATGCCGTGATCGCCGGCGACGTGGCCGAGATGGCGGTCAGCATCATCACCAAGGCCGAAGCCATCGGTAAATTCACCAGCATCAAGGAGCGCGACATCTTCGATGTCGAATACTGGTCGCTGGAACAGGCCAAGCTGGGCAAGGGCGGCGAGAAGCCGCTGTCGCGCCAGGTGGCGGTCATCACCGGCGGGGCCGGGGCCATTGGCGCGGCGACCGCGAAAGCCTTTGCCGCCGAGGGCGCCGAAGTCGCCGTGTTCGATCTCGATGGCGCCAGGGCCGCCGAAGTGGCGAAGAAGCTCGGCGGCATCGGCATCGCCTGCGACGTCACCGATCCGAAAGCGGTGCAGGCAGCCTTTGCCAAGGTCGTGCAGCATTTCGGCGGCGTCGATATCGTCGTCTCCAATGCCGGCAATGCCTGGGGCGGCAGGATCGGCGAGGTCTCCGACGACCTGCTGCGCAAGTCGTTCGAGCTGAACTTCTTCAGCCACCAGTCTGTCGCCCAGGCCGCCGTGAAGGTGATGCTGCAGCAGAAGACCGGCGGTTGCCTGCTGTTCAACGCCTCCAAGCAGGCGGTCAACCCGGGTCCCGATTTCGGGCCGTATGGTCTGCCGAAAGCCGCGACGCTGTTCCTGTCGCGCCAGTATGCGCTGGATTACGGCGCAGAGGGCATCCGTTCGTCTGCCGTGAATGCCGACCGCATCCGCTCGGGGCTGCTCACCGACGAGATGGTGGCCAAGCGTTCGAAGGCGCGGGGCCTGAGCGAGAAGGATTACATGTCGGGCAACCTGCTGCTGCGCGAAGTGAAGGCCAGCGATGTCGCCCAGGCCTTCGTGCAGTTGGCCGTGGCGTCCAAGACCACGGCGGCGGTGGCCACCGTGGATGGCGGCAATATCGCGGCGGCGCTGCGGTGAGCACGGAGGCATCTGCGCCGCGCTGGCTCAAGCCGGTCACCGAATACGGGCCGCTGGTCGTCTTCTTCGGCGTCTACAGCGCCGAGGGCCTGCTGCCGGCGACCGCGGCGCTGCTGGCGGCCACCGCCATCGGCCTCGGCCTGTCGCTGTATTACCTGCGGCGCCTGCCGCTGCTGCCGCTGGTCACCGCCGGCGTGGTTGCCGTGTTCGGCGGCCTGACCCTGTGGCTGCAGGACGAAACCTTCATCAAGATGAAGCCGACCATCGTCAACGCCATCATCGCCGTGCTGCTGCTCGGCGGCGCGCTGCTGAACCGGTATCCGGTGAAGCTGGTGCTGGGCGCGTCCCTGGCGTTGACCGAGGCCGGCTGGCGTCAGCTGACCTTGCGCTGCGGCCTGTTCTTTGCCGCCATGGCGGTGCTGAACGAGATCGTCTGGCGGACCCAGAGCACCGATCTCTGGGTGGCGTTCAAGGTCTTCGGCCTGATCGGCCTCACGGTCGGGTTCATGCTGCTGCAGATGCCGCTGATCGCGCGGCACCGGATCGAACGGCAGAGCTAGGCTTCGATCACCGCCAGCACCTGGCCTTCCTTGACGCTGTCGCCCTCGGCGACCGTCAGGGACGCGAGCCGGCCGGCCTTGGGCGCCTCGACCGGGATTTCCATCTTCATCGATTCCAGGATCATGACGACGTCGCCGGCCGCCAGGCTGGCGCCGATGGCCGCTTCGAGCTTCCAGACCTTGCCGGTCACGTCGGCCTTGATGGGTATGCTGGGCATTGTTCCTCCTGTCTTAACCATCTTAATACCTTGGTCATGCTTTGCTCGTCAGCCTAAAATGCCCCGTGCTGCTTCAGAGTGCCGTCCCGATGAGCCGTCTGCCGATCTATTGCCGTAACGTCATGCCCGTCCTGCTCGCGGCCCTGCTGCTCAGCGGCTGCGAAGGCTATTACCAGGCGCGGCGCGAACTCGGGCTCGATCCGCAGGATCCGCCGCGGCCGGAGGTGCAGCTGCCGCCGCCCGGCACCATTTCCCAGGCAAGCTGGACCGCCCAGCGCGCCGCCAGCATGGCGAAGAGCGACCAGAGCAACACCACGCCGGTGGGTTACAAGGAGCCGGACAAGCCGGCCCAGCCAGCCGCAGCCGCAGCGCCGGCAGGCGCAACGCCAGCAGCAGTAACGCCGATGGCTGCCGCGCCGGTCCCGGCCCAGTCTGGGTCGTCCGCCCCGCCGCGCATGGCCAGCGCACCCGCCAGTGCACCTGCCAGTGCGCCAGCCGCGCGTCCCGCACCCGCGATACCGCCCTCGACCTCCAATCCGGCAGCGCTGTCCGTGACGCCGTCGCCGGCCCTGCCGGCCGGCTACAAACCGTCGCCGTCGGTGGTCGATCAGCCCGGCGCGGCCCAGGAGCAGCAGCAGATCGCCGCCACCGCCGGTGCGATGCCGACCCCGCCGATGCTGTCGGGCAGCATGAAAGACTCAGCCTCGGCCATGGCCGGCGGCTGGAAGGCGCATCTTGCTTCCCACCGCACGGAATCCGCCGCCATCAACGAATGGCAGGAGCTGCTGAAGGCCAATGCCGCGCTCTACGGCCAGTACGATCCGCTGGTGGAATGGACCGACACGCCGCGCGGCGCCTTTGCGCGCCTGGTGCTGGTCGGCTTCGCCGAGCGCAAGGATGCGGATGCCGCCTGCGCCAGGCTGCGCTCGTCCACGCGCTACTGCGCGAGCATCAAGGACTGATCGGTTTTCAGTGCGGCTGATCGGCTGCGGCGTCGGGCTTTTTCGGCCTGGGCGGCGGCAGCGGGCGCGGATATTTCGCCACGATCTTGCGCAGGCCGGCCAGCAGTTCGGCGCTGTCATCCGGCGTCTTGCGGCTCTGGTCGGCGGCGCAGAGCAGCCGCAGCACCGACTGGTGCATGGCGATGGCTTCCGGACTGTACAGGCCGGCGGCATGCAGACGGTAGAGCAGCTCGCACAGGCTGTCGGCGGCTTCGGTCACCAGCGGCGCGCCGAAGGTGCCGCCGAGATCGCGGATCTGCATGGCCTGGCCATACGCCGCCTGCAGGGCTTCGGGGATGCTGCCGGGCAACTGGTCGAGCGTGAGGTCGAGCGCCTGCAGCGCATCGCTCACCCAGGTCAGATAGCGCCCGCGCTCGGCGCGCACAAAGGCATCGGCGGCGCCCAGCAGGGCGGCGGCCGACTTGCCGCCCTCGCGCAGCGCCAGCATGGCGAAGCGCGACTTGATCTGCACGATCTTCACCTCGGCCTTGGCGGGTTCGGGCTGGATGACCTGCAGATCGGTTTTGGTGTCGCTCATGACAGGCGTATCCGTCAGTGCAGCGCCATCCGCGCTTCGTTGGCGGCCAGCACCGGCAGGGCGGCGCTGCCGCTGCGGCGGTCAGGCGCCAGCGCCGGCCCGGCATCGCCCTTGAAGCGGCGATCCGGCCCGTTATAGACCGACGCCATCACGAAGGGGCGCGGGTCTTCGGCGATCCACAGCAGGCGGTCATACAGCAGCTTGGGCGAGATCGGCTTGGCCAGCACGAAATTGGCGCCGCAGTCGCGCGCACGCTCCACGGTCTGCGCCTGCGCATGGCCGGTCAGCACGATCACCGGCGTGTAGCGGTTGGGGTTGTTATGGTCGGCGCGGATGCGGCGCACCAGGTCGAAGCCGTCGAGCTGCGGCAGGTTGCAGTCGCAGACCAGCAGGTCGGTAATCTCGGCGCGGCTGCGCGCCAGCGCGTCATCGCCGGTACCGGTAACAGCGATATGCTGCGCGCCCAGCGCATGCAGGATGCCGTAGAGCAGGGTCTGGAAGTAGGCATTGCCGTCCGCCACCAGGAAGCGGAGGCTGTTCAGATTCAGGGCCGGTTTCGCCATCGCAGTCGCTTTCTGTGTTTTGCAGCGGACGCGGTTACGTCTGACTCGGGGTGGCTATCTGGGATAGTATTTATCCAGAAAGAAAAACAATCATCAAGAGAATATCTGGCTAGAGTTGTATTGCTGTCGCTGTAATAAACGTTAATTTGCAGGAAGTGTTTGAAAAGTCAAATATATCCGTCTACGGAGCAGCGTCCGGTTCCGGCATCGGCCCGGCAGGCCCGGAATCAAAAAGGCCGGGGTTTCCCCCGGCCTTTGTCGTCTTGATATCGGCTGCCTGCTTTAGGCAGCGTCAGCAGACCGTGACGCGCGCTTGCGGTCGTTCGGGTCCAGCAGCTTCTTGCGGATGCGGATCGACTTCGGCGTCACTTCCACCAGCTCGTCGTCACCGATGTAGCTGATCGCCTGCTCCAGCGTCATCTTGCGCGGCGGGGTGAGGCGCACGGCCTCATCCTTGCCCGAGGCGCGCATGTTGGTCAGCTGCTTGGCCTTCATCGGATTGACTTCGAGGTCGTTGTCGCGGCTGTTCTCGCCGATGATCATGCCCTCATAGACCGGCGTGCCGGGATCGACGAACAGGGTGCCGCGCTCCTCGATATACCACAGCGCATAGGCCACGGTTTCGCCGGTGCCGTTGGCAATCAGAACGCCGTTGCGGCGGCCCGGGATGACGCCGCGATGCGGGCCGTAACCATGGAACAGCTTGTTCATGATGCCGGTGCCGCGCGTGTCGGTCAGGAACTCGCCGTGATAGCCGATCAGGCCGCGCGAGGGTGCATGGAAGGTGATGCGGGTCTTGCCGCCGCCCGACGGGCGCATGTCGCGCAGCTCGGCCTTGCGCAGCGACATCTTTTCCACGACCACGCCGGTATAGGCGTCGTCGACATCGACATGCACTTCCTCGATCGGCTCCAGCAGGTCGCCGTTCTCGTCCTTCTGGAACAGCACGCGCGGGCGGCTGATCGACAGCTCGAAGCCTTCGCGGCGCATCACTTCGACCAGCACGCCGAGCTGCAGTTCGCCACGGCCGGCGACCTGGAAGGCGTCCTTCTCCTCGGTCTCGCGAATGTGAATCGCGACGTTGCCTTCGGACTCGCGCATCAGGCGGTCGCGAATGACGCGGCTCTGCACCTTGCTGCCTTCCTTGCCGGCGAAGGGCGAATTGTTCACCGAGAAGGTCATGGCCAGAGTCGGCGGATCGATCGGATTGGCCGGCACCGGCTCGGTGACGGCGGGATCGCAGATGGTGTCGGCCACGGTGGTGGTGGTCAGGCCGGCGATGGCGACGATATCGCCCGCATCGGCTTCTTCCACCGGCACGCGTTCGATGCCGCGGAAGGCCAGCAGCTTGGTGACGCGGCCGGTCTCGATCTCGGTACCATCCGCGCGCAGCGAATGGATCGGCATGTTAACCTTCAGCTTGCCCGAGTAGATGCGGCCGGTGAGGATGCGGCCGAGGAAGTTGTCGGCCTCCAGCGTCGTGACCAGCATCTTGAACGGCGCATCCTGTTCGGCGGTCGGCGCCGGCACATGGCGGACGACGAGGTCGAACAGCGGGGCAAGGTCCTTGCGCGCGCCTTCCAGGCTGTCATCGGCCCAGCCGCTGCGGCCCGAGGCGAACATGCAGGGGAAGTCGAGCTGCTCTTCGCTGGCATCCAGCGCCGCGAACAGGTCGAAGACTTCCGAATGCACTTCCACCGGACGGGCGTCCTGGCGGTCGACCTTGTTGATGACCACGATCGGACGCATGCCCAGGCCGAGCGCCTTGCCCAGCACGAACTTGGTCTGCGGCAGCGGGCCTTCGGCGGCGTCCACCAGCAGGACGACACCGTCGACCATGCTCAGGATGCGCTCGACTTCGCCGCCGAAATCGGCGTGGCCGGGGGTATCGACGATATTGACGCGGGTGCCGTGCCACTCGACCGAGGTGCACTTGGCCAGGATGGTGATGCCGCGCTCACGCTCCAGATCGTTGCTGTCCATGACGCGCTCGGCGACCTGCTGGTTCTCGCGGAACGAGCCGGACTGGCGCAGCAGGGCGTCGACCAGCGTGGTCTTGCCATGGTCAACGTGGGCGATGATGGCGATATTGCGAATGTCCATGCGGCTTACACGAAAGGCCCGGTCCATCCTGAGGGCAGGTGGCCAGGCGCGATTCCTTTGGGTTCGGGCTTAAGTTGCGGGGTTTATACGGGTCCGGACCCTTTGTGACAAGGCCAGATTTGTTGCGCCGCAATGACGGCGGCGCAGGGCTGGTATGCCCGGCGGATACCGGGAAAAACCTAAAACTGTTCAAAGGGTTAAGGCAGAACGATTCGACTCAGCGGGCACGCCGGATCTGGCGCACCGGAGCGGGGGTGGCCGGGGCGGTCTGGCCGGCTGAAACCTGGGCCACAGTTTCGGTCGCCTGGGCCGCCAGCCAGGTCACAAAAGATCGCACGCGGGTGTCGTTCGACAGCCGCGCCGGCCAGACGGCGATATGGGCCTTCTGCGAGGTCATGTCCCAGTGCCGTGGCAGCACCCGCACCAGCCGGCCCTCGGCCAGCGCGTCATGCACCAGCAGCGACCGCCCCAGCGCCACGCCGGCGCCTTCGAGGGCAGCGCTCACCGCCGTGCCGATCTCGTCGAAGCGCAGGCTGGCGCGCGGCCGGGTGGTCACGCCCAGCCGCTTGAACCAGGTGCTCCATTCCCATTCCTGGCCCTGGCCGCCTTCCGCGCTCTTGAACAGCAGCGGCAGGCCGGCGATCTGCGCCGGTTTTTTCAGCGGCGCGTCCAGCACCGTGGGCGCGCAGACCGGAAACACCTGTTCATGGAACAGCAGGCGCTGGGTGCTGGTGTTGCGGCCCTCGTCGGGCTTGACCCAGCTGACGCGCAGATCGAGATCGCCGCCGCGCGCCTCGGCCTGGGCGCGGGTGGTGAAGATCACCAGCTCCACATCGATGCCGGGATGGCGCCGGGCAAAGGCGGGCAGGCGGCGCAGCAGCCAGTGATGCGCCAGCGCCGCGCCGATGCCGACCCGCAGGCGCGCCGGCGCCGCGGCCAGGCGGCAGCGGGCGCGCAGCCCGGCCATGCCGTCGAACACATCGCCCAGACCCTCCGCCAGCGCGGTGCCGGCCGGGGTTGGCGCCAGGCCGGCGCGGCGCCGCAGCAGCAGCGGCGTGCCGATGAAAGCCTCCAGCCGGCGCAGGCGATGGCTGATCGCGCTCTGGGTCACGCCCAGTTCAGCCGCCGCCGCCGTCATGCTGCCATGGCGCAACGCGGCGTCGAAAGCGACGAGGGAGTCGAAAGGCGGCAGCGGGTGCTGGGCAGACATGCAGAGTAGTATGAATTAGATTCATGCTTCTGTGAAGCCTTGTCGCGCGCGCGCAACCGCCGGCCGTGGCATGCAGGGGCATGACCGATCTCACATCCGCTCCGCGCGCCGGCCTGCTGGCGCATCCGATGGCCGTCGCCTGGGTGCTGGCGCTGTCGGTCAGCCTGGCCAACTTCGATGTCACCGCCATCGCCGTGGTGCTGCCGGCGATCCGCGACGAACTCGGCTTCTCGATCAGCGCCACCGCCTGGGTGATGGATGCCTACAGCCTGGCCTTTGCCGGCACGCTGTTCGCGGCCGGGGCGCTGGCCGATCGTTTCGGCCGCCGCCGCATCCTGCTGCTCGGCAATGTCGGTTTCGCGCTGGCCTCGCTGCTCTGCGGCCTGGCCTGGGATGGGCCATCGCTGTGGATGGCCCGCGCGCTGCAGGGCCTGTGCGCGGCCTTCTTCATCACCGGTGGCCTCGCCGCGGTCTCGCTGGCCTACCCCACATCGAATACGGCCGCCCGCGCGCGCGCCTTCGGAATCATCGGCGTCACCAGCGGCGCGGCGATGGCGCTGGGCCCGACGCTCGGCGGCTTCATCGCGGCCGGCTTCGGCTGGCGCTGGATCTTCCTGGTCAACCTGCCGATCTGCGCCGTCTGCGAATGGGCCGTGCGCCGCGTCACCGCGGAATCGCGCGACGAGGCGGGCCGCGCGCTGGATCTTCCGGGCGTGGCGCTGCTCACGCTGGCCATCGCGCTGCCGGTGCAGGCCCTGCTGCATGCCGACGGACCGGTGCTCTGGCGCTGGGCGGCCGTGATCGCGGGGCTGGCGCTGGGCGTTATGCTGGTCTTGCAGCAGAAGCGGCGCGCCAAACCGATGCTGGACCCGCTGCTGTTCCGCCGGCGCGAGGCCATCGGCATCGGCTGCCTGCTGCTGTCCCTGTCGGTCAGCTACTGGGCGACGCTGATCTACCTGCCGCTCTGTCTGCTGGCAACCTTCGGCCTCGGCATCGAACAGGGCGGGCTTGCCATGCTGGCCGCCACGGTGCCGATGCTGGTGCTGCCGCCGGTCGGCGTCTGGGCGACGCAGCGCTATGGCTGGCGGGTGAATTTCACCGGCGGCATGCTGCTGCTGGGTGCCGGTCTGGCGCTGCTGGCCTGGGCGGTGTTCACCGGCGCCGCGCTCTGGGTCGTGCTGGGCGCGATGCTGCTGATGGCCAGCGGCGCGGGCTTGAGCAATTCGCAGGTCTCAGGCGCGCTGGTGGCGCTGGCGCCGCCGGAACGCGCCGGCATGGCCTCGGCGATGGCGACCACGCTGCGCCAGGCCGGCTTCGCCATCGGCATCGCCCTGCTCGGCGCGGTATCCTCTGGCGGCACGGCTTTCGCGCCGGCCTTCGCGCTGGCGGCGCTTGCGGCGGGGCTCGGCGCGCTGGCGGCGCTGCTCACCCTCAGTCCGGGCCGGCAATCACCGTGATTTCCGGCGTCACGCTGCGCCAGTCGCCGCTCCACCAGCCGCGATCCTCGCGGCGCTGCCAGAACTGGCAGACGAAGATCAGCATGACCTGATCGCTGCCGCGCAGCGGCGTCACCAGACGGTAGGTGATGCCGTTCACGAAGTTGCCTTCGTCGTGATAGAGGCTGGAGGAATAGACCGGCCGCGCTTCGGCGATGGCGGTGCGGTTCAGCAGCCGTACATAGTCGTGATAGCTGGCGGGCAGCAGTTCATCGATATGACGGCCGGTCGGTTCGCGGCCGGCATGCTGGACCACATCGGTGCCGGCCAGACGAAAGCGGTAGCGCTCGTCGGGCGGTGCGCCGCTGCGTTCGAGCAGCATGATATTGGGCAGCAGGGCGGGGAAATGCAGCGGATCGATGGCGCTGCGTGGCGGCGCCTCGCCGTTCTCGCGGCGGGCAAACCAGTATTGCGCAAGCTGCCGCAGCCGTTCATCGGGTATGCTCCCGATGCTGCCCCGCCTGATTTCAACACTGACGCGCGGCGTGGTTGCGAACGTCTGCATGGCCTATTCAGTGCAGATCGTTCGCGGCCCGGCAAGAGTCAAATGGGCTGGATTCAGCAGAGGGTCGGGGTTAGCAGAAGGCTGGGGTCAGACCACGATATTGGCGATCAGGCCGGTCTTCTTCTGGTCCAGCTCCTTGGACAGACCTTCCTTCATCTTCTTTTCCAGCAGTTCGCGGAACTCGTCCTCGATTTTCTTGCGCGATTCCTCGTCCATGTCGGCCAGCGACTTCTCGTCCAGGCCCTTGCTTTCGAGGAACTGCTTGCGGATGCGTTCGGGCACCGAAAGCTTGGCGTAATCGAGGAATTCCTGCGTCGCATCCGGCTTCACGCCGGTCTCGCCGGTCAGCGCGGCGGCGGTGGCAGAGGTGGCGTCGTCCTTGGCTTTCGCCGCGGCATCGGTCGGCTTCACGCCGCCGGCCTGGTTGATGCCGTAATAGGGGTTGGTGAAATAATTCGAGGCAATCGTGCTCATGGAGCGGTCCTTACACCAGCAGGTTGGCGAGCCCACCGGCGGTTTTGCCGGTCTGCTGTCGCACCATCTCTTCCACCTTCTGGCGGATGCCTTCCTCGATGGCTTCGCGCTGTTGCGCGTCCATCTCGTTCAGTTTCTCCTGGGTGACGTCCTTCTCCTTCAGCTCCTGCAGGCGGAGCTTCTCGGCATCGGACATTTTCGCGTAATCGAGGAAGTCCTGTTCGGGACCCTTCTTGATCTTGTCGACTTCCTGGACGGTGCCCTGGTCATCGGGCGCGAAGAAGTCGGCCGCCGAGGTGCTGCTGATCTGTCGCGGTGCGAACAGGGTGGCGAGAGCATCGAGGCCGCCGCCGATTCCGGAAATGGACATGGCTATTCTCCGTGGTGTTCTGGACACGGAGGAAGCAAGGCATATGCCAGCGGTAGAAGTGTTGCGGTTGCAAGGATGTGTCGCGGATTACCGCGAAATCACAATGCTACGGCATATGGTGAATACGCGTTAACCGGAAAGTTTTGCCGGGCAGCGCGAGCAACACGGCGCGATTTGCCGGGACGGAATTACCGATCCACATGCCCGAGGTCGCGGTCCGGATCGAGGCGGTCGCGCACCAGCTGCTTGAGCGTCTTCACATCGGGGAAGCCGCCATCGCGTTTGCGCTCCCAGATCAGCGCATCGTCGTAATGGATTTCGAAGATGCCGCCGGTGCCGGGCTTGAGCGCCACGTCTTCCACATCGTCGACAAAGGTGGAGAGCAGCTCCTGCGCCATCCAGGCGGCGCGCAGCAGCCAGTGGCATTGCGTGCAGTAGGTGATGCGGATGCGGGGCTTGGCGGCCATGGCGGGACTCCGGAAAAAGTCCAGCCAGCCTAGCAGGTTAGGCGGGCTCGATAAAATATGATGACGATCATAATATTCCATGGCAGTCTGGCGCCATGAAATCCGCAACAGCCCCAGATCCTTCCGACAATCCGGCCAGAGCCCAGGCCCGGGCCCATGCACCGGCCCGCACCAAGGGCTATGCCACCCGCCAGGCCATCCTCGCCGCCGCCGCGACCGCGATCCGCGAGCAGGGGCCCGACCGCATCAGCGTGGTGGCGGTGATGCGCGCCGCCGGCCTCAGCCATGGCGGCTTCTACGCGCATTTCGAGTCCAAGGAAGCGCTGGTGGCGGAAGCCATCGCCAGCATGTTCGCCGGCGGCCGCGACCGCTTCATCGCCCGCATCGGCAGCCGCACCGGCCCGGAGGCGCTGAAGACCTGGATCGACAGTTACGTGTCGCGCAGCCATCGCGACAATCCCGGCGGCGGCTGCGCGCTGTCGACGCTGATGTCCGACATGCCGCGGCTGGATGCGGCGGCGCGCGCCGCCTTCGACGACGGCATGCGCGGCATCGCCGCCCGGCTCAGCCGTTATCTGTCGGGGCCGCAGGCGCAGGCCGAGCCCCAGGTGCTGACCCTGCTGGCCGAGATGGCCGGCGCGGTGGCGCTGTCGCGCGCCGTCGCCGATCCGCAGCTCTCCGACCGCATCCTGAAACAGTCGCGCGCCGCCCTGAAGGCGCGCATCGATGAAATGAGCGCCGCATGAACCAGCAGGCCCCCGTGACACCGGCGATGCCCGCCGCGGCAGGCAACCGTGAGGCTTTGCTCACCGCGCCGATCCTGCCCACGCTGCTTAAACTATCGGTGCCCAATGCCGTGGCGATGACCGCCACCGCGCTGGCGGCGATTGCAGAGACGGCTTATGTGGGCGTGCTCGGCATCGAGCCGCTGGCGGCGATGGCGCTGGCCTTCCCGATGATCATGCTGATGCAGATGATGTCGGCCGGCGCCATGGGCGGCGGCGTGTCCTCGGCGATTGCCCGCGCGCTCGGCGCCGCCGACCTGCCGCGCGCCAATACGCTGGCCATCCACGCCATCGTCATCGCGGTGTCGGCCGGGTTGTTCTTCACGGCCTTCTTCTGGCTGCTCGGCCCGGCGATCTACAGCCTGCTCGGCGGTCGCGGCGAAGCCCTGCATCAGGCGATCCTCTATTCCCACACGGTGTTCACCGGCAGCATCGCCGTCTGGCTGTTCAACACGCTGGCCTCGGTGCTGCGCGGCACCGGCCGCATGATGGTGCCTTCTGTCATCAGCCTGCTGGTGGCGGTGGCGCAGATCGTCATCGGTGGCACGCTCGGTCTGGGGCTTGGCCCGGTGCCGCGTTTCGGCATGATCGGCGTCGGCCTCGGCCAGGTGATCGCGTTTGCGCTCGGCGCCCTCTATCTCTTCTGGCATCTGCGCTCGGGTCGCGCCCGGCTGCGGCTGACGTTTGCCGGCTTCAGATCCGAACGCGCGCTCTATCTCGATATCCTGAAGGTGGGCGCGCTCGCCTGCGTCTCGTCGCTGCAGACCGTGCTGACCATCCTGATTTTCACCGGCCTGGTGGCGCGCTTCGGCACGGTAGCGCTCGCCGGCTATGGCATCGGCGCGCGGCTGGAATTCCTGCTGATCCCGATTGCCTTCTCGGTCGGCGTCGCCAGTGTGCCGATGGTCGGCATGGCCTTTGGCGCGCAGAATATCGCGCGCGCCCGCCATGTCGCCTGGACCGCCGCCAGCTTGGCTGCCGCAGCACTCGCCGTGATCGGCATCATCGTGCTGATCGTGCCCGATGCCTGGACCACGCTGTTCACCACCAACCCGGATGTGGTGGCGGCGGCGCGCCAGTATCTGATCGCCGCCGGCGCCGGCTTCCCCTTCTTCGGCTTCGGTCTCTGCCTGTATTTCGCCAGCCAGGGCTCGGGCAAGGTGCTCGGCCCCGTGGTGGGTGGCACCATCCGTCTGGTCATGGTCGCCCTCGGCGGCTGGTGGCTGACGGTGAGCGGGGCGGAGGTGTGGACGCTGTTCGCGCTGGCCGGCGCGGCGATGGTCGTATACGGCGTTTCCACCGGCCTGCTGGTGAAGGCGACGCGCTGGTAGCCGGAAGCCCGGTTTTTTAAGGAACCTTCCGGCCCCCCCGGTCGTCCTGTTCCTGTCGCCCGGGCCCGCAGCGGGACGGGGCCAGAGAGGGCCACGGCTGCCATGAAACTGTTTGAATGCCTCGGCTGCGGCCAGCCGGTCTATTTCGAGAATACCTCCTGCGAAAGCTGCGGCCGCCGTCTGGGCTACCTGCCGCAGGCCGGCGTGCTCAGCGCCCTGGAACCGGCCGCGCCCGTTTCGGCCGATCCGCCCGCCGATCTCAATGCCGTCAACCCGAATGCCACCAATGGCGTCTGGCGCGCGCTGGCCGCGCCCGAGGCGCGTTGGCGCTTCTGCATCAATGCCCAGCACGATGCCTGCAACTGGCTGGTCGAAGCCGAGCCCGAAGGCGCAGCCCCCAACCCCGAGGCCTATTGCAGCGCCTGCGCCCATAACCGCACGGTGCCCGATCTGGGCGATCCGCAGCATCTGAACAACTGGCGCCGCATCGAAAGCGCCAAGCATCGCCTGTTCCACGGCATCCAGCGGCTCGACCTGCCGCATGAGACCCGCGACCAGGATCCGGATGAAGGCCTGGCCTTCGATTTCCTCGCCGATCCGCCCGACCCGAAAGCGCCGCGCATCGTCACCGGCCATGACAACGGCCTCATCACCATCAATCTGATGGAAGCCGACGACGCCAAGCGCGAAAAGATCCGCGTCGCCATGCACGAACCCTATCGTACGCTGCTCGGCCACTTCCGCCACGAGGTCGGGCATTACTACTGGGAGCGGCTGGTGCGCCGCGCCGGCGACAACTCGGAAGCCATGAGCGGCTTCCGCGCCCTGTTCGGCGACGAGCGCACGGATTATGGCGAGGCGCTCAAGCGCCATTATGCCGATGGTCCGGCGGCGAGCTGGCAGGACGGCTTCGTCAGCGCCTATGCCGCCGTGCATCCCTGGGAGGATTTCGCCGAGACCTGGGCGCATTACATGCACATCGTCGATACGCTGGAAACCGCCGGCGCCTTCGGCCTGCGGGTCAAGCCACGCATCAGCCGCGGCGAGGAGATCGGCACCCGCATCGATTTCGACAGCTATCAGGCCGAGAGCATCGACCAGCTGATCGAGGCCTTCCTGCCGATCACCTTCGCGGTCAACAGCCTGAACCGCTCGATGGGCCAGCCCGATCTCTATCCCTTCGTGCTCAGCCCGCGCGCCATCGAGAAGCTCGGCTTCATCCATGCGCTCTGCCGCCATGCGCGCGAGGGCCTGCCGCAGATCACGCCGCGCCTGTCGGCCCAGCCGGCCGCCATGCCGCTGCAGGCGAGCCAGCCGCAGGCGGTGCCCATCACTGTCGAACCGGCCACGCCGCCCGCGCCGCTGCCCGAAGGCCCGGCCGACGAGCCGGTGACGCCGCAGACCGCGGCCCTGATCGCGGTGGCCGCGCAGCTCGCGCTCGATCCGGTGGCGTGAATTCAGTCCACGCTTTCGTCATCCCCGTGAAAGCGGGGATCCAGAGCCGCGAGGCTCAGGCATTGGCCTCTGGGTTCCCGCCTTCGCGGGAACGACGGGGAGAGTTATCCCTTCTCAGGCGTCCTGGGCGCCGTGGTAGAAGAAGATGGAGAGGATGCGGTCCACCGTGACGCCGTCTTCCGACAGCGGGCAATGCGCCAGTTCCACATCGGCAAAGCTGAAGCGGAAGGGAATATTGACCCGGCCGCGCCAGTGGATCATGCGGCCGCTCTCGGCCACCTGGCGTCGGATATCGACAATCTTGGCCTGGCTCTCATCGGGCGCCGTGTGCAGGTTCACGCTGGTTTCGATATAGCGGTTCATCAGCGGCACCGGCGCCGCCGCCAGCACGATTTCGCCCGCCACCCGCACGAAGAACCGCATGGCATCGCCGGCTTCGCGGCGCACCTCGACCAGCACCACATGGCCCAGCAGGGCGGCAATCGCCATCGGATCGAAGGCGGCGCGCGCCGGCAGCCGGTCGGCCGGATGGATGCGCTGCATGTAGCGCAGGAAATCGGCGACGACCCGGCTGTCGGCAGCGGCCAATCCAGCGTCGAGCGCGGCCAGATTGGGATGGGTCATGGTTATTCGCTGCCGCTGTAATAGAGAGCCGAAAAGATGCGGTCGATGGTAACGCCGTCATCGGCCAGCGGGCAATGCACGTATTCCACGTCATCGTAATCGAGGCGGAATTTCATGCGCGGCTTGCCGCGCCAGTAATACAGCCGGCCGGTCGCCAGCACCTCCTGGCGCACATCGGCGATGATGTCGGTGCTGCGCTCGGTGCGATGCGGCTCGGCCAGGCGGCTGAACTCGTCCAGATAGCGGTTCATCATCGGCGCCGGCGCTGCGGCCAGCATCACCTCGCCGGCGACGCGCACGAAGAACCGCGCCGGGGCCGGGGCCGGCTGGCGATGCACCTCGGTCAGCACCACATGGCCCAGCAGCTCGGGGATATGCAGCGGATCGATATCGCGGCGGCCGGGCAGGCGGTCGGCCGGGTGGATGCGCCGCATGTAGGTCAGGAAGGCGGCAACCTTGCGGCTGCGGACGCGGGGCAGCGTGGCGTCGATGGCGACAAGGTTGGGATGGGTCACGGCTGCGGGTCGAGCGCGGCCAGACCTTCGTAATGGAAGATCGAGACGATCTGGTCAATGGTGCGGCCGTCTTCGGCCAGCGGGCAATGCACCAGTTCGATGCTGGCGTAATCCAGCGAGAAGCGCACCCGCGGCTTGCCGTGGCGATACAGCATGCGGCCGGTATCGATCACCGTGTGGCGGCTTTCGATCGGGAAGCGCACGGTGGATTCAGAGGTATTGGCGATCTCGTCCATGTAGCGGCCATGCAGCTTCATGCCGATGGCGGCGGTGACTTCCTCACCGGCGACCTTGACGCGGAAGCGCGGCCGCTCGCCGCCATACTCCACCTCGGTCAGGACCAGATACGGCAGCAGGCGCGGGATGGCCATCGGATTGAAGCGGCTGCGCGCCGGCAGGGCGTCCACCGGGTGGATGCTGCGGTAATAGGTCAGGAACTGCGCGGTGGTTCCATGCCGCGCCACGCCCTGGGCGGCGATGACAGCCTCAAGGTTGGGGTGCAGGGCGGGAAACGACTGGGCCGTGGTGAAGAGGGGCATGCGCCGCCCTTTCCTGGTCGCGGGAGCGCGCTGACTACCAGCTTGCATTGCGACGCACCATTGCAGGGACTGCAAAGCTGCTCTGCGGTATGACAGCGGACAGATTAAATATAATTAATCCTATAAATTCCTATTTTGTTCTTTTCATTTGACCAATCTGACCCTAATCTCTTGGCACCCCCTCAGCCGCGGAGACCCGCCATGACCCGTCGCACCGCTTACGATCCCTTCAAGGATGAGACTCTGGGGACCGGCCATGAAAGCGCCTGGCCGCCGCCGGAGCCGGCGCCTTCGCTCCCCAGGCCCAAAGCGCCGCGGCGCCGGCCGCAGCTGATCGACTGGCGCGGCGTCGCCCGGCGCATGGCCGAGGGCGAGGGCATTCCCGTCATTGCCGCGGCGCTCGGGATTCCCGAACAGCGCATCTGGTCGCATCTGAACAAGAGCAGCCGCTTTGCCCTCTACATCCGCCAGGCGCTGGAGCGCCAGCGCCTGCTGACCCGGGCGCAGTTCCCGGCGCTGGCTGCCAGCATCCTGCGGCAGGGGCTGACCGCAGAGCGGCTGTTGCCCGCCGATGTGCTGGTCTGGCTGAGCGCGCAGATGAAGGCACAGGATCAATTCAGCTCCGAGGAGCTGACGGCGCAGTTGCGCGCGGCCTGCGCCTCGGGGCGCAAGGCGAAAGACGACGCGCAGGTTGTGCAATCTGCCGCGCCGATTTCACCAGCACTAGAAACGAAGCAAAACGAAACCCAAAGAAGCGAAACGCCGCGACCGTTTCCGCTCGCGGCGCCAGTTACACAGGACTCAGGCGGGCCAGACTCAGGCCGGAATGCCGCTGCCGGTGCGCACGCGCTCCAGCAGCCGGTCCATGAAGGCCTCGCACAGGCCGATCTGGCTGAGCGCGATGAACTCGTTGGGCTTGTGGGCCTGCTCGATCGAGCCCGGGCCGCAGACGATGGTGGGAATCCCCAGTTCGGAGAACAGGCCGGCTTCCGTGCCGAAGGCCACCTTCTGCACGCGGTTGGCGCCGGTTAGGGCCTTCGCCAGCTCGATCACGCCGGCGCGGTCATCCGTTGAGAGTCCGGGGAATTCCGAAATCTGCGTGAAGGTGAAGCCCGCAGCGGGATCAATCGCCTTCAGCTCCGGCTCCAGCTTGGTCCTCGCATAGGCGACAACTTCAGCAAACAGCGCATCCACATCGTCCTGCGGCAGGTAGCGGATCTCCCACAGGAAGTGGCAGTCCTTCGGCACGATGTTCAGCGCCGTGCCGCCATTCACCACGCCGGTATGCAGCGAGGTATAGGGTGGCGCGAATTCCGGATCGAACGGCCCGTTGTCGCGCTTGTTGCGCGCCAGCGACTTGATGAAGGCGATCAGCTCGGCCGCCGCCTCCACCGCATTGGCGCCCTGGTGGGTCAGCGAGGAATGGCATTCAAAGCCGCGCACATCGACGCGCCAGCTTTTCTTGCCCTTGTGCTGGGCGATCACTTGCATCTCGGTCGGCTCGCCGACGATGCAGGCCTTCGGGCGCACCGGCATCTCCTTCAGCGCCTCGATCAGGCGCTTGGCGCCCAGGCAGCCGACTTCCTCGTCATAGGTGAAGGCATAATGGATCGGCGTCTCCAGCGTCTGCGCCAGGAATTTCGGCGCATACGAGAGCGCGATGGCGACGAAGCTCTTCATGTCCGAGGTGCCGCGGCCATAGAGCAGGCCGTCCTTCTCGGTCAGCGTGAAGGGATCGGTGTCCCACTCCTGGCCATCGATGGGCACGACATCGGTATGGCCCGACAGCACGATGCCGGGTTTGTCCTGCGGGCCGATGGTGGCATAGAGGTTGGCCTTCTTGCCGGTGGCGTCATGCACCAGCGTGGAGTCGACGCCGAGGCCTTTCAGGTGGTCGCGCACCCAGTGGATCAGGTCGAGGTTGGAATCGCGGCTGACGGTCGGCATCTCGATCAGCTGCTTGATCATCGCGAGCGCTTCGGGGGAGGGCTTGGGGGTGGTCATATTTTTTGTCTCTCTATGTACAACTATTATTCGTCATTCCCGCGAACGCGGGAATCCAGAGTCCAGAGCGGCGGCCCTGGTCCCCGCCAAGAAGATCTTCTGGGCGGGGACGACGAGGGGTTACGACGACTGCAGGCTCTTGATCTGCGCGTCCAGGTCGTCGGCGATGAAGGCCTGCACGATCTCGTCGATGCTGGCATCCACGGTGAAGCCCAGATCCTTGGCGCGCTGCGACGTGGTCTCGCCAGGCCAGCCGTCGACGATCTTCTGGATATGGGCATCGGGCGTCCAGTGGATGGTGCCGATCTTGCGGTTGGCGCCCTTCAGGGCGGGGGTGGCGCGCTCGACGGCGGCCGCCATTTCGCCGGCGGTAACGCGGATGCCGCTCAGCAGCAGCGCACGGTCGGTGCCGAATTTCTCCGCCGGCAGGTCATGGGCGCGGATGAAGGCATCGACCACGCGTCGTGGCGAGAGACAGGCCATCGGGCTGTCGGGCCGCACCGGGCAGGTGGCGTCGACGCCGCTCAGCGGCTCGCGGATGATCGAGCTGGCCCAGGTGCTGGCGGCTTTGTTCGGTTTGCCCGGCCGCACCATGATGGTGGGCAGGCGGATGCTGCGGCCATCGAGGAAGCCCTTGCGGCTGTAGTCGTTGACCAGCAGTTCGCCGCTCAGCTTCTGCGCGCCGTAGGAGGTGGTCGGCCGCTGCGGCGTGTCGTCGCCCACCGCCTGTGGCAGCTTGCCGCCATAGACGGCCACGGACGAGGCGAAGACCACGCGCGGCGTGTGGGCCATGGCGCGGCAGGCTTCCAGCACATTCTTGGTGCCCTCAAGGTTGACGCGGTAGCCGCCCTCGAAATCGGCCTCCGCGCCCGAGGAGACGATGGCGGCGAGATGGAAGACGGAGTTTGTCTTGTCGCCGATCAGCGCCTTGACCTGCGCCGCATCGCTGATGTCGCCGGCCTTGATCGTGACCTTGGGATCGATGGGACCCATGGCCATGACGGTATCGAACAGGGTGATATGGGCGATCGGCTGCGGCTTGCCGTCGGCTCCGGCCAGCGTGCCGCGACGCAGCAGTTCGCTGACCAGTTTCTGGCCGATGAAACCGGCGCCGCCGGTGATGACGACATTGAGCATGAGCGCCCCTTTCCCGAAAGCGCCCACGCTAACCAGCCTTGTTCAGCCAGACAAGGCGTGCGGCGGTTATCGTCCCGGCGGCGGCCCGTCGCCGCGCATATGCGGCGGTCCGCCCATCGGCCCGCCGGGCGGGGGACCGCGCCGCAACATGCGTTCGCCGAATTCGCGGCGCTGCTCCGGCGTCATGGCGTCGGCGGCGGCCAGCAGGCCGGCCTGCAGACCCTGCTGCAGCTGGTCCAGGCGCTGGCGATGTTCGGCCAGCACGGCGGCCAGGCGGTTATGGTCATAGGGTTCGGCGGTCAGGGCGCTGCCGAGGTCGCGGCGCATCTGATGCTGCGACAGCGCGCCGCCCTTGCGGCCTTCCTGGAACGCCTGGCGGAAGGCCTGCGCGGCATTGTCGGGCAGCCGGCGGGCATACTGGTCCTCGATCTGCGCGCCGCGGCGCTCGGCCATCTCGCGGTATTTGAAGAACCGCACGGCGCCGAAACTGGCGAAGCCGATATTGAGCGCCACCGAGGCGATCAGGCCGATGGCCAGCCAGCGGTTGATCTTCGACTTGGGGGCGGAGGCGACAGGATCAGACATGATGGCTCAGTCCTCGGTGAGGAATGGTGTGGCACTGGCGATCTGCACGCCGACCATGTCGGTTTCCTGCGCATCGATCAGGCCGAAATTGACAAAGCCGGCGCTGACGCCGATGGCCAGCGCGAGCGCCAGGGCTGCGAATTGCGGCATGGCGCGGCCACTGGGGAACAGCAGCGCCAGCGCCTCGATCACCTGCACACGCCAGTGCGGCGCCGCAGCGGGACGTGTGGCGATCTGGTCCAGCACGCGCTGGCGCAGCGCCGCGCTCGGTTCCAGATCGGGCAATGCGGCGCCCTGCAGCAGGCGGTCGAAGGCGGCCGCCTGGCGCTGCAACTCCTGCGCGGCGGGCGAGGCGGCGAGGAAGGCTGCAGCGGCAGCGCGCTCGGCTTCGGGCCACAGCGCCGGGTCAGCCCCATAGGCATCAAGCAGGTCGGTGAAGCGGGCGATATTCATGGGGTGCCTCCTTGGCCCAGCGCAGGGGCCAGATCGTCGCGCAACGTGCGCTTGGCGCGGATCAGCAGGGATTCCAGGGCGCCGACGCTGATATCCAGCGCCTTCGCCGCATCGATGTTGCTTTCGCCTTCCCAGAAGCAGAGCAGGATGGCGGCGCGCTGGCGTTCGGGCAGCTTCTGCAAAGCGGCGGCGACGCGGTCGCCGGTCTCATGGGCGAGGCGCGCCTCGTAGGGCGTAGCGCCATCCTCGTCGATCGGCTCGGGCTGGTCGTCCAGCACCGCCATCTTCGGTTTGCGTTTGCGGTCGATGCTCAGGTTGACCACCACGCGGTTGAGCCAGGTCTTGAAGCTGGCGCCGCCATCGGGACGCCAGCGCGCCGCATGCTGCCAGACCCGCAGGAAGGCCTCCTGCGCCACCTCTTCGGCATCGGCGCGGTCATACAGTACGCGGTAGGCCATGGTGGTCGCATGGCGCAGGTATTTGTCGACCAGCAGGCGATAGGCCGCGTGGTCGCCGCGCGCGACCCGCTGCATCAGGGCGGCGTCGATATCACTCATGCGCTCGGCCGGACCAGTGTCCAGCCGGGGCAGGGCGAGGGAAGCGAACATGGGAGACGGTCCTGCTCATGCCGTTGGGTTCTGGAGGGTTACACGGCGGCATGGCGGCTTTCCTGCGCAGGAAAATCAGGCCTGACCGGCGGCTTCCAGATCCTTCAACTCCTTGGTCAGGCGGGCGATTTCCGCGCCCACGGCGGCGGCGATGTCCGGCGCGTCCCAGTCGCGGTACTGCTGCTGCCGATAGGCCAGGGCATTGCGATAATAGAGCCAGGCGTTCAGGCGGCAGCGCACATAGTTGTTCTGGGTCTTGATCACTTTGCCCGGACTGCCCACCACCACCGAATTGCTGGGGATGACGGTGCCTTCCTTCAGGAAGGTGTGGCCGCCGATGATGCAGTTATCACCGATCTCGCAGCCGTCCATGATGGTCGAGCCGATGCCGATCAGGCAGTTGTCGCCGATGGTGCAGCCATGGATGGTGCAGTGATGGGTGATCGAGCAATGGGCGCCGATGTAAGTGCCGGTCTGGCTGCCCACATGCAGCATCGAGAAATCCTGGATGTTGGTGTGCTGGCCAACGACGATCTCGTAATTCTCGGCACGCGCGGCCACATTGATCCAGATGGAGGAGCCTTCCTCCAGCCGGACCTTGCCGTAGATCTGGGCGGTGTCGTGGATATAGGCGGGATTGTTCAGGACCACGTCGGGGCCGTACACGGGCATCGCATTCCTCCATCCGTTGGTCCCAGCTTAACCAACGGTGCGAGGGCGCAAAAGGTGCCCGGCCCGGCCAAAACGAAACGGGCCTCCCCCAGGATCGCACCCGGGGGAGGCCCGTGCATGGCAGTATGCGAATGGTGCCTTACTTGGTGGCGTCCTTCAGATAGGCGATCAGGTCGGCGATCTCGCTTTCCTTCTTGATGCCGGGGAAGACCATCTTGTTGCCCGGGATATAGCCCTTGGGGTCGGCGATATAGGCGGCGACGGTGGTTTCGTCCCAGGTGATGGCCTTGGCCTTCATTGGATCCGAGTATTTGAAGCCGGCGCTGGTGCCGGACTTGCGGCCGAACAGGCCGGCCAGGCTCGGGCCGACCGTATTCTTGCCGGCTTCGAGCTGATGACAGGCGCGGCATTTGGCGAAAGCCTTGCGGCCTTCTTCGGGATTGCCGGCAGCCTGGGCTGCAGAAATGCCGGCCAGCAGGCCGACGGCGGTCAGGGCGGTGAACAGGACTCGGGACATCGGGGGGCTCCTGGGGACGAGGGGAAGCGGCTGGTCGGCTAAGCTTTCTGAGAAAAACTGTGTTTCTGAGGAAAATAGTCCGATCTGGCAAAAAAATAACACAGCGACTCGCATCGGCAACAGCGGCGCATTGCCGCATTTACCGGTGCTTAAGAAGCGGCTGCTTAGATGCCCCGCCTGAGTGGTGGAGAGACGCGTAGCATGAATATGATGGCGAATCTGGGGCAGGCGCGGGTGCAGGCGATGTTGCAGGCAGGCAATGACGTGCTGCAGGTTCAGCAGGCCCTGGCGACGAAGCGCAGCAATCTGGTTGCCGAACTGCTGCGTGGCGAAGAGGATTTCTTCGAGCAGCAGCATTATCCGGCCGGCGATGTCTTCGATCCGGCAACAGGTGCGCAGTACTACTACCATGCCCATCGCAACGAAGACCGTGAGCACGGTCACTTCCATGTCTTCCAGCGGCCCAATTTCATCCCCGAAAAATTCGAGCCGGCGCGCTATGTGAAGCCCGGTGTCGGCCGCTGCGGCCCGCAGGACGCGATCGGCCAGCACTGGCCGCGCGGCGAGCAGGCGCTGGCCCATATCGTCGGCGTCGCCATGGACCATTACGGCCAGCCGATCCGGCTGTTCACCACCAACCGCTGGGTCACCGACGAAACCTGGTTCCCGGCCCGCGACGTGATCGCCATGCTGGATCGCTTCGAGCTGCGCCACGCCTGGCCGTCGGCCGAGGTGAACCGCTGGCTCAACGGTCTGCTGCATCTGTTCCAGCCCGAGATCGTCGAACTGATCCGCCGTCGCGATGCCGCCGTGGAAGCGCGCGGCCGCGCCAATCCGCGCGGCGACGCGCTGGAAGACCGCAGCCTGGAAGTCACCGCGTCACTGGATATTTCGGTGGAACGCCGGGTGCGTCAGCTGCGCCGGTCGCTCGCGGCCTGAGGCTTTACGGCAGGTAGCCCAGATTGCGCCATTCCGCATAGGCCTTGCGGAAGGTATGGAAGGAATCCCACACCTTCTTGAATTCCGGGTTGGCGGCGCTTTCTTCCTTCACCACCTGGATCCAGGATGATTTGAGCGCATCCATCACCGCCGGCGGCAGGGTATGCACCTGCACGCCGCGCTGGCGGATTTCCTGCAGGGCTTTCACCTGCTGCACTTCGCCTTCCGCCAGGCTCTCGCGGATGTTGTCGCCGCAGACGCTGGTGATCAGGCTGCGCTGGGCATCGGTCAGGCCGTCCCAGACCTTCATATTGATCAGCAGGGTGATCAGTGAACTCTGCTGGTGCCAGCCGGGGAAGTAATAATGCTGCGCGGCCTTCTCGAAGCCATAGCGCACATCGACAAAGGGCAGCGAGAATTCGGCGGCATCGATGCTGCCGGTCTGCAGCGCATAGAAGGTGTCGCCGCCGTTCAGCGCGACCGTCTCGACGCCCAGGCGCCGGATCACCTTGGCGCCGATGCCCATGAAGCGCATGCGCAGGCCCTGCAGGTCCTTCACCGTGTTGATCTCGCGGCGGAACCAGCCGCCGGATTCCGGCGGCAGCACGGTGCAGACCACCGGCTTGATGTTAAAGCGCGAGAAGCTCTCGTCCATCAGATCCTGGCCACCGCCATAGGATAGCCAGGCGAGGTATTCGCTGGCCGAGGGGCCGAAGGGCACGGTGGAGAACAGCCAGAAGACGCTGTCGCGTTCGGCGAAGAAATTCGGCGATGACCACACGGCGTCGATGCTGCCGTTGGAGACCTTCTCGAACAGCTCGGCATTGGGCGCCAGCATGTTGGGCTCGAACAGCTTGACGTCGATATTGCCGTCCGAGGCGGTGGAGAGCTTCTCCACCATGCTCACGGCCATGGTGCCGATCTGCGGCGCCGATGTGGGGGCGGCGCTGGCCAGCTTGATGACGACGGGGCGGCCGGGGGCTTCGGTGACGGCCGGCGGCGTGGCGAGCTGGCCGGCGTCGGGGTCCTTGATGGCACGCGCTTCCGGGGTATTGGCAGACCGCTGCAACGAGACGGTGCCGATACCGATCAGAATGCCCAATACCAATGCCAGGCCGGCAACCGTGACCAGGCGCGCCATGTCAGCAATACCCTTTTCCTCGGTCAGCGTAAGGTCCCACCAACGCTGCGGCCCAGGCACTGTCACCGGGCCGGTGTCACAATAGGCGGCAAGCCGAGCAGCCGTCTATGCATACGCCGCTGCTCAAGGGCCTGTCAGAGCCCAGTTTTACCGGAAACCACCCACACGTCAGGTTGAGAGTTGATAACAAATAACCGTCTGGAGAGGCAAAACCGGGCGCGCAGCCGGCAGCCGCCCTACGGAGCCGGCCGGGGCTTTGGCGGCACCACGCCGTAGTCGCGGATCCAGGACAGGCTGTCGGCGGTCGCCCCCGCGGGACGGTATTCGCAGCCGATCCAGCCGTCGTAGCCCAGGGCGTCGAGCTGGCGGAAAATGAAGCCGTAGTCGATCTCGCCGTTGCCGGGCTCGCGGCGGTCGGGCGGATTGGCGATCTGCACATGGCCGATCACCGGCATCTGGCGGGCGATGCGCTTTGCCAGATCGCCGTGAATGATCTGCGCATGATAGACATCGAATTGCAGGCGCAGGTTGGAAGCACCCACCTCCTGGATCACCCGCTCGGCGAAATCGAAATCGCTCAGGAAGAAGCCCGGCACGTCGCGCTGGTTGATCGGTTCGATCATCAGGGTGATGCCGGCGCCGCCAGCCTGCTGCGCCGCCCAGGCCAGGTTGTCCATGTAGCAGGCTTCCATGGCCCGGCGGTCGGCCTTGGGCGCCTGCAGTCCGGCCACCACATGGATCTGCCGGCAGCGCAGCGCCTCGGCATATTCAAGGGCGCGCGCCATGCTGGCGCGGAAGTCCTGGCGGCGATCGGGCAGGGAGGCCAGCCCGCGTTCGCCGGCCGGCCAGTCGCCCGGGGGCGCGTTGAACAGCGCGACCTGTAAACCGGCATCGCGGACGGCAGCGGCCACGGCGGCGGCGCTGTGGTCGTAGGGGAACATGAATTCCACGGCCTGGAAGCCCTGGGCAGCCGCGGCCGCGAAGCGGTCGAGGAAGGGCTCGTCCTGGAACAGGAAACTCAGGTTCGCGGCGAAACGCGGCATCTCTCGGCCCCCCGGCCCGTTGAACCCGATCTGTCACCGGGCGTTGGTTTTCCGAGACTGTCATTTCTGCTAACTGTTGAGCAAGTCTTCTTCTTTTCCCTGTCCCAGTCCAAGGACCCCCATGCCCGACGGCATCCTGCAGGCGGAACGTGACGGCGGCCGGTTGCGGCTCAGCGCCAGCGGCGCCTGGACCCTGCCGAGCGCCGCCGCCCTGCTGGCCAGCATCGAGGGCCTCCAGGCCGGCGGCCTGCGGCAGGCGGTGCTGGAGACCGGCGGCATCAGGCGGCTGGACACCGCCGGCGCGGTGCTGCTGCACCGGGTGGAGGCGGCGCTGGCCCGCCAGGGCGTGCAACTCGACTGGAGCGGCCTGAAGCCCGAGCATAAGACCCTGGTCGACTATGTGCGCGCCTGCGACGCCACGGTGCCGATGCGGCCGCAGGCCGGCAGCGGCGCGCTCGCCCTGATCGCCTATCTCGGCTGGCTCACGGTGTTCTTCGGGCGCGAGGCGCTGCGCTTCATCGCCTTCATCGGCCAGGTCACCCTGACCATGACGCGGCTCGGCTGGCAGCCGCAGCGCCTGCGCTTCACATCCGTGGTGCATCACATGGAGCAGGTGGGGTTGAAGGCGATCCCCATCGTCGGCCTGCTGTCCTTCCTGATCGGCATGGTGATGGCCTACCAGGGCGCCAGCCAGCTGCAGCGCTTCGGCGCGCAGATCTTCGTGGTCGACCTCATCAGCATTTCGGTGCTGCGCGAACTCGGCGTGCTGCTCACCGCCATCCTGATCGCCGGCCGTTCGGGCAGCGCCTTCACCGCACAGATCGGCAGCATGAAGGTGAACGAGGAAATCTCGGCCATGCGCACCCTGGGCCTCGATCCCATCGAGGTGCTGGTGCTGCCGCGCGTTTTCGCCCTGTTGCTGACCCTGCCGGTGCTCGGCTTCTTCGCCGATGTCATGGGCCTGCTGGGCGGCGCGCTGATGGCCTGGAACACGCTGGGCATCGATCCGTTCCTGTTCTTCAACCGCCTGCACGAGGGCAATGCGCTGCGCCATTTCACGCTCGGCATCGTCAAGGCGCCGGTATTTGCCGTGCTGATCGCCCTGGTCGGCTGCTACGAAGGCCTGCGCGTCAAGCATGACGCCGAGAGCGTCGGCCGGCTGACCACGCGCTCGGTGGTGCAGTCGATCTTCCTGGTCATCGTCTTCGATGCCCTGTTCTCCATCGTCTTCAGCCTGCTGGGTCTGTGATGTCAGAAACAGCCAAGACTGAAGAAAAGGATGTCGTCATCTCGGTGCGTGGCCTGGTCAACCGCTTCGACGGCCCTGCGGTACACGATGGCCTCGATCTCGATGTCTATCGTGGCGAGGTGCTGGGGGTGGTCGGCGGCTCGGGCACCGGCAAGTCGGTGCTGTTGCGCAGCATCATCGGGCTCAACCACACGCGTGGCGGCAGCATCCGGCTGCTGGACACCGATATGATCGCCGGCAAGCCCGATGACCTGCGCGCCGTGCGCCAGCGGTTTGGCGTGCTGTTCCAGGATGGCGCGCTGTTCTCGTCGCTGACGGTGGCGCAGAATATCCAGGTGCCGCTGAAGGAATTCTACGACCTGCCGCAGGACCTGCTGGACGAGATCGCGGCGGCGAAAGTCCATATGGTCGGCCTGCCGGCCGATGCGGCGGGCAAGTTTCCCGCCGAGCTGTCGGGCGGCATGCGCAAACGCGCCGGTCTGGCGCGGGCGCTGGCGCTCGATCCGGAAGTCGTGTTCTTCGACGAGCCGACCGCCGGCCTCGATCCCATCGGCGCGGCTGCCTTCGACCAGCTGGTGCGCGACCTGCAGAAGGCGCTGGGGCTCACCGTGTTCATGGTGACCCACGATCTGGATTCCCTCTATGCCATCTGCGACCGCATCGCCGTTCTGGCCGAGAAGAAGGTGCTGCTGACCGGCCCGATGGATGTCATGCTGGCCGAGACGCATCCCTGGGTGGTCGAGTATTTCCATGGGCCGCGGGCCCGCGCCGCCGCCGTGACCGCGGCGCAGGACGAAAGGTAAAAGACAATGGAAACGCGTGCCAATCACCTGCTGATCGGCAGCTTCATGCTGGTCTTCCTGGTCGCCATCGTCACCTTCGTGCTGTGGCTGGCCAAGACCCAGAGCGACCGCGATGTCGCCCGCTACAATATCTTCTTCACCGGCTCGGTTGCCGGCCTCGGCGTCGGCGGCGACGTGCGGTTCAATGGCATCAAGGTCGGCAGCGTCACCCAGATCGTGATCGACCGCGAGGATACCAGCCGCGTGCGCGTGATCGCCGAGATCGGCGCCGACACGCCGGTGCGCCAGGATTCGATCGCCACCCTGCAGCTGCAGGGCATCACCGGCGTGTCCTTCGTGCAGATTTCGCCGGGCAGCCGCGGCGCGGCCATCCTGCCGGTGGTCAGCAGCAGCGATCCGAAGGACTATCCGGTGATCAACTCGAAATCCTCGGCCATCGAAGCGCTGGTGGAAGCGGCGCCCGAGCTGTTCCGTCGCGCCGCCCAGGTGCTGAGCGACGAGAACCTGGCCAACCTGAGCGGCGTGATCGCCGACCTGAAGACGGTGACCGGTTCGCTGGCCTCGCGCCAGGATTCGATCGGCCGCGCCATCGACAGCTTCGAGCGCACCAGCACCGACATCGCCAAGGTGGCGGCTGCCGCCGGCGACATCGCCGGCAAGCTGGACGGCCTGATCCGCGAGGCCGAACGCACCTTCCAGCAGACCAACAGGATGCTGGATGGCGATGCGACGGCGGCGCTGGCCGATGCGCGCGGTGCCATGAAGAACCTGAACGCCACGCTGGCCGAGCTGCGCGCTATGGCGGAAGAAAACCGGGCGCCGCTGAATGCCATCACCACCGACGGCTTCGGCGAGTTCCGCCGCTTCGTCGCCGAGGCGCGCAATCTGGTGATGAGCCTGTCGCGCGTGGCGCAGCGGCTGGAAGACGATCCGAGCGCGGTGCTGTTCGGCAACCGCGACGCTGAATACCGAACCGAGGGAGGCCGCCGATGAAGGCGACACTGACACGACGCGGCCTGGTGCTGGCCGGCGCCAGCCTGCCGCTGGCCGCCTGCGGCGGCCTGATCCCGCAGGCGCCGCCGTCCAACCTCTACACCCTGTCGCCCAAGACCACCTTCCGCGGCGACCTGCCGAAGGTGGATTTCCAGCTGGTGGTGGAGGAACCCTATGCCGCTGGCGGCCTGGATAACCATCGCATCGCCATCTACACCACGCCGTTCGAGGTGAAGTATTACGCCGAGGCGCGCTGGGCCGAGCGGGTACCGCGCATGGTGCAGACCCTGCTGGTCGAAAGCTTCGAGAATACCGGCAGGATCGTTTCGGTCGGCCGCCAGTCGGTCGGCCTGCGCTCGGACTTCAACCTGAAGAGCGAGCTGCGCGAATTCCAGGCCGAGCTGAAGGAAGGCACCGTGCCGGAGGTGCTGGTGGCGCTGAACGCCAAGCTGGTCAGTCAGACGCGGCACCAGATCGTCGCCTCGGCCAATTTCGACCGCCGGGTGAAGGCAAAAGGCGCGGGCCTGCCGGCTGTGGTGGAAGCCTTCGACGAGGCGCTGGGCTACGTGCTGCGCGAGACCGTGCAGTGGTCGCTGACCAACATGCGCAAAGATGTGCTGTAACGGACCTTACAGCCCGCTGCGCAGTTCGACGATCGGCTTGGACATCACGGCTTCGGTGTCCCAGGGGAACAGGATCCAGGTATCCTGGCTCACTTCGGTGATGTAGCTGTCGACCATCGGCCGGCCCGACGGCTTGGCATAGATGGTGGCGAAATGCGCCTTGGGCAGCAGCTGGCGCACGGCCTTGGCCGTAACGCCGGTATCCACCAGGTCGTCGACGATCAGCCAGCCTTCGCCCTGATCGGGGAGCGCGGCGGTGGCGTCCTTCAGGATGTTGACCTTGGAGCCGCGCTCTAGCTCGTTATAGGTGGAGCAGGAGATGGTCTCGATCACGCGCACGTTCAGTTCGCGCGCCACGATGGCCGCCGGCACCAGGCCGCCACGGGTGATGGCGACGATGCCCTTGTACTTGCCGCCATTGGCCTGCGCCGCATCGAGCAGGCGCCAGGCCAGCGCCTTGCAGTGGCGATGCAGCTCTTCCCAGGAGACGGGGAAGAATTTGGTGTAGCCATGGGTCTCGGTCATCTCAGGCTCCCGGCGCCGTTGTGGCCTGGCGGTAGGCTTCCATGGGAGTGCGGACCATGTCCGGGATCTCCACGGATTTCAGAATTTTCTCGTCGACGATGCAGGAGACATGAGTCGCGGTGAAGCAGACCTCGCCGGCGGCATTCCGTCCCTTGATGTCGAAGGTGATGGTGGAGCGGCTGATCTTCTCGATCCGCAGCTCGACCGTGAAGGGATCGCCGCCTTTGAGGGCGCGCTGGAAGTCCAGCCTGGTGCTGACCGTGGGGGCGCCGAGGCCGAATTCCTTGTGCAGGCGCAGGAACCAGACGCCCACCACTTCGCGCCAGAAGGCCTCCAGCGTCTCCATCACATAGTCGAGGAACTGCGTGGTGTAGACCATGCCGGCCGGGTCGCATTCGCCCCACTGCACGATGCGCGGGACGGCGAAGGGCCGGTCAGGGGTATAGGCGGGTTTTGAATCGCTCATGGGGGCGGATGATACGGAGGCCGCCGGGCAAAAAAAAGGGCGTCCGCTGGGGATTCGGACGCCCGGTTGGTCTGGGAGACTTGTCTGGGAGGGAACCCTTACGCGCGGACGTACTCGAAATCGACCGCCTGGTTGTTGATGCCGCGGGCCGGCGGCGCGATCCAGCCGGCGAATTTGCCGATCTCGGTCACCGGCTTCATCAGGCTGATGACATAGAGGCGGTCGTCCTCGGTGGGCAGCCAGTCATGATGCTTGGCGTCCCATTCGGCCTGACTGACGATGCGGCCCTGCGGATCGACGCGCAGCTCGGCGAACTGGCCGATCTGGCGGTGGAAGGCGCGGTGCGGAATCTTCAGCTCGAAGTCGATGCCGTGGCGCTTGATCACCTGGTTCCAGCGCATCACGCCGCGGGCGCAGTCGGCCACGTAGTCGTCGCGCAGGCGCTCGTTGAGCGAGACCAGGGCGGCCTCTTCCTTGTCGCGGAAACTGTCGCCATGGGCTTCCAACACCTTGTAGCTGGCATCGGTCAGCTTGTGGTCATCCTCGATGCGCATTTCATCGAAGCGGCCCTTGATGCCCATGGTGTAGTAGTTGGCGGCGTTGGTGGAGATTTCCGAGCCGAAGAGATCGACCGAGACCGAGAAGTGGAAGTTCAGGTATTTCTGCAGGGTCGGCAGGTCGATCACGCCATGCTTGCGCACGTCGTCGGTCTTGAAGTCGCGCATGACTTCGCAGGTGCGCTGGATCACGCGGCTGATGCCGGTCTCGCCCACGAACATGTGGTGGGCTTCTTCCGTAAGCATGAAGCGGCAGGTGCGCGACAGCGGATCGAAGCCGCTTTCGGCAAGAGATGCCAGCTGGAACTTGCCATCGCGGTCGGTGAAGAAGGTGAACATGAAGAAGCTGAGCCAGTCCGGCGTCGCCTCGTTGAAGGCGCCGAGGATGCGCGGCTTGTCGTCATCGCCCGAGCGGCGCTGCAGCAGGGCTTCGGCTTCCTCGCGGCCGTCGCGGCCGAAATGGGCGTCCAGCAGGTAGACCATGGCCCAGAGATGGCGGCCTTCCTCCACGTTGACCTGGAACAGGTTGCGCATGTCGTAGAGCGAAGGACAGGTCTGGCCGAGCAGACGCTGCTGTTCCACCGAGGCCGGCTCGGTATCGCCCTGGGTGACGATCAGGCGGCGCAGCACGCCGCGATATTCGCCGGGCACTTCCTGCCAGGCGTCTTCGCCCTTGTGGTCGCCGAAGTTGATCTTGCGGCCGGCTTCCGGCTCGGCGAGGAAAATGCCCCAGCGGTAATCGGGCATCTTCACATAGCCGAACTGCGCCCAGCCCTGGCTGTCGACGCTGGTGGCGGTGCGCAGATAAGCCTCGCGGGCCTGGAAGCCGGCGGGGCCCATGTCGCCCCACCAGTCGAGGAATTTCGGCTGCCAGTCTTCCAGCGCGCGCTGCAGGCGGCGGTTGTCCGAGAGATTGACGTTGTTCGGAATGCGGGACGTGTAGTCGATAGCCATGGTCGATCTCCCTTACACGCGTTTGCGGTCGTAGGCGGCGCGCTGGCCGGTGCCGTACTGCTTGAGCGCGCCCTGTTCGCCAACAGCGTTGGGACGCTGGAAAATCCAGTTCTGCCAGGCGGTGAGGCGACCGAAGATCTTGGTCTCCATGGTCTCCGGGCCGCCGAAGCGGAGCGAGGCTTCCATGCCGGTGAGGGCATCGGGCGAGAAGGCGGCGCGTTCCTCGATGGCGATGCGCACCTCGTCGTCCCAGTCGATATCGTCGGGCGTGAAGGTGACGAGGCCGGCTTCGTCGGCTGCTTCGGCATCCAGGTCCTGGCCGATCTGCTTCTTGATGCTGTCGACGCGGCTGAGATCATCCAGGTTGCGGCTGGCAATGCGGCTGAGGCCGTTGCCCATCGGATAGGCGCCGAAGTTCAGGCCGGTCAGGCGCAGCGTGGCCGGCGGGCGGTTGTCGCCTTCCATCTGGCCGTCCAGCATGTAGGAGCGGTCCGCGGCTGCCACCAGTTCGAACAGCGTGCCGGTGAAGCAGGAGCCCGGCTCGACCAGGGCGAAGATCGAGCGCGAGGAGACATCGACGCGCTTGAACACGCGCTTGAGGAACAGGCGGGTCTCGCGCACCAGCCAGTTGGTTTTATAGCGCTCGAGGACGTCATCATAAGCCGCGACCAGATCGGCATCGCCCTGGCTGCGGAACACCCACATGCCCACGGTCTCTTCGTTGGTGCGCAGATGCAGGATCAGGTCGTCCATCTCGCGGGCGAAGGCCAGAGACCAGAACTGGTCGCCCTGGGCCTGGATCGCCTCGGCGGTGGCTGGCGGTGCAGCCTTGGGGCCCTGCACGGTGATCTCGGCGATGCCCTTGGCGCGGTCGATCTTGGCCTCGACATGGCTGTAGCTGATGCGGTCGCCATCGATCTTGCGGTTCAGCGGGGTGAGCGCAATGCCCTTCGCATCGGCCGGGCGGTCGGACTTCGCCGCCATCTCCAGCGCGCGTTCGCGCATGGCATCGGCCAGCTTGGTGCGCGGCACGACTTCATCGACCAGGCGCCAGTCGACGGCGCGCTTGCCCTTGATGCCTTCCTCGATGGTGCAGAAGAAATCGGCGCGGTCGCGGCGCACCATGCGCTTGTCGACCAGGCGGGTGAGGCCACCGGTGCCCGGCAGCACGGCCAGCAGCGGCACTTCCGGCAGCGAGACCGAGGTGTTGCCGTCATCGGCCATCAGGATGTAGTCGGCGGCGAGCGCCAGTTCGTAGCCGCCACCGGCGCAGGGGCCGTTCACGGCGGCGATATAGGTCTGCTTCGATTCCGCGGTGGCGTCTTCGATGCCGTTGCGGGTCTCGTTGGTGAATTTGCAGAAGTTGACCTTCCAGCCATGGGCCGACTGGTTGAGCATGCGGATATTGGCGCCGGCGCAGAAGATGCGCTCCTTGCCGGAGGTCAGGATCACCGAGCGGATTTCGGGATGCTCGAAGCGCAGGCGCTGGATCGCGTCATGCAGCTCGATATCGACGCCGAGATCGTAGGAATTGAGTTTCAGTTCGTAGCCGGGACGCAGGCCGCCGTCTTCCTTCACATCCATCGCCAGCGTGGCGACCGGACCGTCGAAGGTCAGCTTCCAGTGCTTGTACTGGGCGGGCGCGGTGCGGAAATCCACCGGAGCATGGGTGCCGTTGCGTTGTTCGGCCATTGGGGCAATCCTCCCTGAACTGTTTCTGCATTATAATGCATAATCGGGAGGCCGCAAGAACTATCTTGCAGTTACTCAGCCGCCTCCCGGGCCAGCCAGGCGGGGTGGGCTTTCAAAGCGGCGGCGAGGTCGGCCCCGGCCTGAACCACGGATTTGCCGGCGGTGTCGAAGGCCATGTCGGCGCGGGCATAGAGGGCTTCGCGCTGGGTCAGGATGCGGCGCAGGTCGGCCATGGCTTCCGACTGGCCGGCGATCGGCCGCATGTCGCCTTGCGCAACCACACGGCCCATATGCTCCTCGGGTGCGGCCTTCAGCCAGATGGTGAAGCAGTGGGTGAGCAGATGCGCATAGGTGCCGGGTTCCGACGGCAGGCTGCCGCCGGTGGCGATCACCTTCGGCGCGGGATCGGCGGTGACGCGTTCCAGCGCGCGACGCTCGAAGCGGCGATAGGCCGACTGGCCGTAGAGATCGAAAATCTCGTTCAGCGACAGCCCGGCTTCGATCTCGATTTCCTTGGCCATTTCGACAAAGTGGAGTCCGAAGGCTTCGGCGAGTTGCTTTCCCAGCGTGGTCTTGCCGGCGCCGCGCAGGCCGGTCAGCGCAATATGGCGCTTGATCCCCGGCGACACGCCGAAGCGGTCACGCACGAAGCTTTGCAGTTCCTGCAGCTGTTCGGTGGAGAGGTCTTCGATCTGGCGCAGCAGCAGGGCCTGGTCGATGCCGATCTGGGCGCGGTCGCCGAGGAAATCGGTGATCGGCAGATCCATGGCGCGGGCGATCTGGCGCAACAGCAGGATGGAGATATTGCCGGCGCCGCCTTCAAGCTGGGCGAGGTAGCGCTCGGAAACGCCGGAATCCTTTGCCAGAATCTTGCGGCTCATGCCGCGCCGGGCACGGGCATTGCGAACGCGTTCCCCCACCACCTGCAGGAAGGCGGTGTCTTCGGGTGTGGTTTTGTCCCGCGTTTCACTCATGAGATGCACTATAATGCAATTTGCACTGGAGCGCCAGAGATTGATGCGTTATAGTTCGGGCTGGATCGTGTTGAGGAAGGGTAGTCCATGCAGGTTTCGATTCTGGTCGGCACCATGACCGGCACCGCCGAGCTGGTGGCTGGCGACATCAAGAAGACGCTGGAGGGCAAGGGCCACGGCGTCGACATCCTGCTGATGGACAATCTGAAAGCCGACGTGTTCCAGCGTCCGGGCGCCTTCCTGATCGTCACCTCGACCTACGGCCAGGGCGACGTGCCCGACAATGCCCGCGATTTCCTCGCCGACCTGCTGGCGGTACGGCCCGATCTGACCGGCAAGTATGTCGGCATCATCGGCCTGGGCGACACGACCTATCAGGATACCTTCAACCACGGCGGCAAGCAGTTCGAAGACGCGGTGCGCAGCCTCAATGCCTCTGTGGTGGGCGAGCGCATGCAGCATAACGCTTCGGGCGGCACGCTGCCGGAAGACGACGGCATGGCCTGGGCGGTGGAATGGGCCGATCAGGTCGCACCGCTGGCCAAGGCCGCATAAACGTCCGCAGCAAGCGGGCGGCAAAAAACAAAGATATTCCCCGGGAGGAAATCATGCCGCGCTTTCTCGAGCTGCCGCGGCGGTATAACGCCGCGACCCATTTCGTCGACCGCCATATCGCCGAGGGCCGCGGGGCGAAAACCGCCTTCATCGATGACAAGGGCCGCTATACCTATGCCGAGCTGCTGGCCCGGGTGAACCGCGCCGGCAACCTGCTTAAAAGTCAGGGCGTGCAGCCGGAGCAACGCGTGCTGATCGCGCTGCTGGACGGCATCGATTTCCCGGCGATGTTCTTCGGCGCGATGAAGATCGGCGCCGTGCCGGTACCGGTCAACACGCTGCTCACCACGCCGGACTACGACTTCATGCTGCGCGACAGCCGCGCCGTGGTGCTGGTGGTATCCGACGCACTGATGGAGCGCTTCCGTCCGATCATTTCCGATCAGCCCTATCTGCAGAAGGTGCTGATCTCGGGGCAGGTACCGCCGACGGTGACGCCGCTGACCAAACTGATGGATGAACAGTCCGATCAGCTTGAAGCGGCAGCCACCACGCCGGACGATATCGGCTTCTGGCTCTATTCCTCGGGCTCGACCGGTTCGCCCAAGGGCACCATCCACCTGCATGGCGATCTGGTGCATACCGCCGTGCTGTACGGCGAGGATGTGCTGGGCATCCGGGAAGACGATGTGGTCTTCTCGGCGGCGAAACTGTTCTTCGCCTATGGCATGGGTAATGCCATGACCTTTCCGCTGCAGGTCGGCGCCACCGGCGTGCTGATGGCCGAACGGCCGACGCCGGCTGCGGTGATGAAGCGGCTGAAGGAGCACCAGGCGACGATCTTCTACGGCGTGCCGACGCTGTATGCGGGTATCCTGGCCGACAGCGGCATCAACAAGGACAGCGGTTCGGCGAAGCTGCGGCGCTGCGTCTCGGCCGGCGAGGCGCTGCCCGAGGATATCGGCAAGCGCTGGGAAAAGCTGTTCGGCGTGGAGATTCTCGACGGCATCGGCTCGACTGAGATGCTGCATATCTTCCTCTCCAACCGGCCCGGCGAAGTGCGCTATGGCACCACCGGCAAGGCCGTGCCGGGCTATGACCTGCGCGTGGTGGGCGAGGACGGCAAGGAGTCCGCGCCCGGCGAGATCGGCGAACTGCTGGTCAGCGGGCCGTCCTGCGCGGTGGCCTACTGGAACAACCGCGCCAAGAGCCTGAACACCTTCCAGGGGCCGTGGACGCGCACCGGCGACAAGTATGTCTGCGACAAGGACGGCTATTACACCTATGCCGGCCGCAGCGACGACATGCTGAAGGTCAGCGGCATCTGGGTCTCGCCGTTCGAGGTCGAGTCCGCGCTGCTGGCCAATCCGAAGGTGCTGGAAGCCGCGGTCGTCGCCCATGCCGATACCGACGAGCTGGTGAAGCCGAAGGCCTATGTGGTGCTGAAGGCGGAATTCGTGGCGGGAGAAGCACTGGTCGGCGAGCTGCAGATGTTCGTCAAGGATCGCCTCGCGCCCTACAAATATCCGCGCTGGATCGAGTTCGTGCCCGAGTTGCCGAAGACGGCGACCGGCAAGATCCAGCGTTTCAAGCTGCGGCGCTGACTGCTCATGCCGGCGGGCCTGCAGACGGTCGAGACCTCAGCCGGTCGCATCGAGTATCGCTGGGTCGGGCATCGTGGCTCCGCCCTGCATGATGCATCTTTGCCGGTGCTGGTCTTCCTGCATGAAGGCCTGGGCTGCGTCGCGCTGTGGAAGGACTTTCCCGACCAGGTGGCGCAGGCCACCGGCCTGCCGGCGCTGGTCTACAGCCGCATCGGCTATGGCGGCTCGGATGCCTGCACACTGCCGCGCCCGCTGACCTACATGCATGCGGAAGGCGAGACAGTGCTGCCCGAACTGCTGTCGGCGCTCGGCGTGCAGCGTCATATCCTGGTCGGTCATTCCGATGGCGCATCGATTGCGCTGATCAACGCCGGTTCCGGTGAACGTCCCGGCCTGCTTGGCGTTGTCGCCATGGCGTCGCATGTCTTCTGCGAAGAGATTTCCGTCACCTCGATCCGCGCCGCCGGCAAGGCCTATGCCGAGGGCGACCTGCGGGCGCGGCTGGTGAAGTATCACGGCGTGAATGTCGACAATGCCTTCCGCGGCTGGTGCGATGCCTGGCTCGATCCGGCCTTCATGCGCTGGAATATCGAGGGCTATGTCGACCGCATCGGCGTGCCGGTGCTGGTGATCCAGGGCGAAGACGATGAATACGGCACGGCTGCCCAAGTGGAGAGCATCGCCCGGCGCGTCGCCGGTGGGGCGGAAACCCGGATGCTGCCGGCCTGCGGCCACAGCCCGCAACGCGATCAGCCCGACGCCTGCCTGCGTGCGATTAGCGCATTCTGCCGGCGAATCATCGCGGCCTGACTATCCTTACAGACGAGTGCGACGGGCCCACTGCGACGTCTGGCTGCAGTCGGGGATATATGCTTGTGCCGATCGTCGCTTTTTGTCTAATTCTAGTTGCATGCGAATGATTTTTAACTAAATAGGTTTTATGAGCGAGAGCATTCCCCAGCCCAGCGCCAAGCCGCATGCCGACCGTATTCTGGTGGTCGATGACCATCGCGAATTCGGCGAGTTCGTGCAGCGCGTGGCTGAAAAGGCGGGCTTTGCCGTCACCGTGGTCGATACGGCCGAGGCCTTCCGCGAACTCTATCCGCAGGTCCTGCCGGCCATTGTCTGCCTCGATATCGTGATGCCGATGGAAGATGGCATCGAGCTGATCACCTGGCTGGCACGCGAGCGCGCCGCGGCGGCGATTTTCATCATCACCGGCCATGATCCGTCCTTTGCGCGGGCGGCCGTGGAGATCGGTCGCAGCCGCGGCCTCAATATCGCCGGCGTGCTGCAGAAGCCGGTATCGCTCTCCACCCTGCGCGATATCCTGCAGGCGACACGCGCCGATGCCGGCCGGCTCGCCGCCGACTGATCGGTAAAATCAGGATGTCTTGAGCGCTGCTGCGATCTTGACCAGCAGGCGTGCCATATCGACAGGCTTGGTATCGTAATCGATACAGCCGGCGGCCAGACTGCGTTCGCGGTCGGTGGCCAGGGCATGGGCGGTCAGTGCGATCACCGGAATGACGGCCGTGGCCGGGTCCGCCTTCAGGCGCCGGGTCGTCTCCAGTCCGTCGATGCCGCTGCCCAGACCGATATCCATCAGGATCAGGTCGGGTTGCATGAAGGGTGTCAGTTCCAGGGCTTCCTCGCCGGTGATGGCGTAATCCACGCTGAAGCCGCGCTTGAGCAGCCGGCGGCCCAGCATGTCGCGGTTGAGGGCATTGTCCTCGACAATCAGCACCCGGGTCATGGTCAGACCATGGCCGCGGTCATATCGACCCGCGCCGGCAGGACAATGGTGAAAACGGCGCCGGCGCCCTGGGCCGACTGCAGGGTGATGTCGCCGCCGAGCAGGCGGATCAGCCGGCGGCTCAGGGCCAGGCCCAGACCGGTGCCGCCGTGATGGCGCGAGACATTGCTGTCGCCGCGGTTGAAATCCTCGAAGATCGCTTCGTGATGCTCGGGGGCAATGCCGATGCCGGAATCGCGCACGGCAATCTCGATCCAGTCGGCAGCGTCGCGGCGGAAGGAACGGGTGGCGATGGTCACCGTGCCGTTCTTGGTGAACTTGCCGGCATTGCTGAGCAGGTTGATGATCGCCTGTCGCAGCTTGGTGACGTCGGTATCAAGCTGGGTGATGCCGCCCTGGTGCTCGACGATCCAGGTGTTGCCGTTCTGCTCCAGTATGCGGCGGCAGACGGTGATCGAGTCGTCCAGCAGGTCGCCGAGCTGGGCGCGCTCGATGGCGATTTCCATCTTGCCCGCCTCGATTTTCGACAGATCGAGGATGTCGTTGATGAGGGCGAGGATATGCTTGCCGGCGGTGTGGATCTTTTCCAGGTCGCCGGTACCGTCATCATTGCCCGCTTCACGGGCCTCCTCGATCAGGATTTCGCTGTAGCCGATCACGGCATTCAGCGGCGTGCGCAATTCATGGCTCATGCTGGCGAGGAATTCGGTCTTGGCGTTGCTGGCGCGCTCGGCGCGGTGCTTGGCTTTCAGCAGTTCCACGGTGCGTTCGGCGACCATCATCTCCAGGTTTTCGTTCTGCTGCCGCAGCCGTACGGCTTCAGCCTGGGCGCGGTTGGCCAGCGTTTCATCCACCATGGCCGCCAGCAGGCCGAGCGACAGGATGACGAAGGAGGCGGCGGCGACCGAGATGGCCAGCAGTTCGGGCGGAATGCCCTCAGGCGCATCCAGCGCGCCATGGCGGGGGATGAAGCTGGCGGCAGCCATGCCGGTGTAATGCATGCCGGCGACCGCCACGGTCATCAGTACGGCAGCCACCAGCTTGAAGGGCAGGGATTTCGACTGCTGCGACAGCCAGAGCGCAGCGGTGGCGGCCACGATGGCGATCAGGATCGACAGCACCACCAGGCCGGAATGCCATTGCAGCTCGGCGCCCATCTGCATTGCCGCCATGCCGGTATAATGCATGGCGTTGACGCCCAGGCCGGTGATGCAGCCGGCCAGCAGCAGTCCCGGCAGGCGGGTATCGCGAAAGGCGACGAAGCCCATGCCGAAGCCGACGACGGCGATCGCGACCAGCATCGACAGGATGGTCAGGCCGGCGTGATAGCGCACCGGCATGCCCAAATCGAAGGCCAGCATGGCGACGAAATGCATGCTCCAGATGCCACCGCCGAGCGCAATGGCGGTAGCGGCGAGCCAGCCGTAACGGGCCGGGCCGCTGCTGACTTTCAGGCGCCCGGCGAGACTGAGGGCGGTGAAGCCGGCGAAAAAGATGACAGCCAGGGACAGCAGGACCAGTTCGAGCTGGTAGGCCTCCTGCAGCGGGATCGACAGGTATTGCGGGTTGGCGGCTGGCATAGCGGGTCCGGATGATCCTATCGCGGTGATACAGCAACTCGCGGAGTCGCCGAAGATTTTTTTGCTGTGCCGGCGGCCGGCCGGAGGGCGATTCTCCGAACAAGTTTATGTGATTTTTACTCTCACTTGCAGGCCCGCGAGCGCGGTGGTAGCGTCTGGCACTGCAAGTCATTCGCATAAACACAAACAAAACCGTCCAGGAGCCATCATGCTCAAGATTCCGACTCCCTTCGCCGTTGCGCGCCGCGCCGCCCTGCTGGGTGCGCTGGCTGGCGCCGTTCTGGTCGCCCTGCCGGGCTTGGCCGTCGCGCAGGACAAGGTGCTGAACCTGTATTCCTCGCGCCATTACGACACCGATGAGGCGCTGTACGAGAATTTCACCAAGGCGACCGGCATCAAGATCAACCGTCTGGAAGCCGGGGAGGACCAGTTGCTGCAGCGCCTGAAGGCCGAGGGCGACAAGAGCCCGGCCGACGTGCTGATCACTGTCGATGCCGGCCGCCTCTGGCGCGCCCAGGAACAGGGCCTGCTGCAGCCGCTGAAAAACGCCGCCCTGGAAAAGGCGATCCCGGCGCATCTGCGCGAGGCCGAGGGCCACTGGTTCGGCTTCTCCAAGCGCGCCCGCATCTTCGTGGTCAACAAGGACAAGGTGAAGCCGGGCGAGCTGACCCGTTATGAGGATCTGGCCGATCCGAAGTGGAAGGGCCGCCTGCTGATCCGCTCGTCGACCAATGTCTACAACCAGTCGATTGTCGGCTCGATGATCGCCACGCTGGGCGAACCGGCCACCGAAATCTGGGCCAAACATGTGGTGCAGAATTTCGCCCGCGCGCCCAAGGGCGGCGACACCGACCAGATCAAGGCGGTGGCGGCCGGCGAGGGCGATGTGGCGCTCTCCAACACCTATTACTTCGCCCGCCTGCTGAATTCGTCGAAGGCGGAAGACAGGGCGGTGGTGGCCAATCTGGCGGTGATCTTCCCCAACCAGGGCGATCGCGGCACCCATATCAACATCAGCGGCGCCGGCATTGCCAAGTATTCGCCGAACAAGGCGAATGCCATCAAGTTCCTCGAATACCTCGCCTCGGCGCAGGCGCAGACCTATTTCGCCAAGGGCAACTACGAGTTCCCGGTGATCGCCAATGTGCCGCTGCACCCGGTGATCGCCTCTTGGGCGGAATTCAAGGAAGACCAGATCAACGCCGCGGTGTTTGGCCGCAACAACGAGGCGGCCCTCAAGCTGATGGACCGCGCCGGCTGGAAGTAATCGGGCCGGCCGGAAATATCCGGTCATCGGTCACAATGGATGAAGGGCGGGGTTTTCCCCGCCCTTTTTCGTTGCTACATGCAGGCGACGACAATCCGCTGCAACAGGACAGGCTGCCATGACCCAGGCGCGAAACCGGACCTTGATGATGCTGGCGGCGATGCTGGTCTTTTCCTTCGGCGGCGGCCTGATCGGCGGCTATTTCGGCAGCCAGCAGGTGCTGCGCGGCCAGAGGGCCGAGAATGCCCGGCTGCAGGACAGCATCGATCGCGTGTCGAGCGCCACCGTCAACGCCATCACCTCGCTGGCGACGGATACGGAAATCGTCGCGGCCGACATCGTGGAGCTGAGCAACCGGCTGGATGCGCTGGAGGTCAAGGCCAGCGACATGAGCGAAAGCATGAGTGCGGCCAGCCGGCGCTGACGCCGCAGCTCAGTCGTTGGCCTGCAGCTTGCGCATCGCCGCGGTGACCATGGGATTGCGCGTATCCAGCCTGCTCAGGCTGCCATGCAGCACCTGGCGCAGCGATTCCGGGTTGCTCACTTCCATCGGCGTCCAGAAGCGCCGGCTGGCGCGGAAAAAGCCCACTTCATCCAGGAACGAGACGCCGAAGTAATAGGCTTCCGGCGCGCTGTCATAGGGCATCTCGTCGAAGCTGCCATCGGCATTGACCGAAACGCTGAGCGAGCGCGCCAGCATGATGGTCAGCTCGGCGGCGCAGCGGGCCCGCTGTTCCGCCGTCATATGCGGCCAGGCGCGGCGCAGCAGGCGCGCCACGTCATAGGCATGGTGGTTGTTCTGGGTGCCCTGGTCGCGCCAGCCATAGGGGTAGCGCGCGGTGCGGATGGCAAACAGCGTGTCGGCCAGTTCCTTCATATGCGGCGGATCGTTGGGGCGGTAGCTGATCGCATGGAAGGTGATGCTGAGATCGTTGGTCTTGCGCACCTCGCCATCGACCAGATACCAGGCGCCCCAGAATCCGGTTTCCGGATTCTGGGCGCGGTTGTCGAGGAAATCGAGCAGCGTGTCGGCCAGCGCCTTCACCGGAATCGTCTTGGGCAGCAGCGCCGCTACCTCCGGCATGAAGAACAGCTGCGCCAGGCCGGTAATGGTGAGGTTGAGTTCCTTGCGGTTGTCGATGCCGTTCCGCGCCACGTCGGAGATCAGCAGGCTTTCCAGCCGGTCGCGCAGTTTCTGCGGTGTATCCACTGGCGCCAGGAAGCCGAGCGCATGCTGCGGCATCTTTCCGGCATGGGCCAGTTCCTTCAGCGGATCGACGCTGGCATGCATGCGCAGATACCAGGCCGTGAAACAGCCGCCCCAAGACCCGTCCTCGGCCGACTGCTGGAAGGCATCGTCCTGGGCCGGGTTGCCCAGGCTGGCGCGCAACGCGTCGAGGCGGCGACGGATCGCGGCGGTGTCGTTGGTGTAATTGATGAGGTCGCGGGCTTCGCTCAGGATCTGCGTCGAGCAGAGCGGTTCGTGACCGGCATGGCCGCGGGCGACGATCTCATCGCGCAACTGGCGGAATTCCGGACCGAAGCGGCCGTTCATCTCGCGCTTGAACGGCGAGGTCGGAATATAGTTGGGCACAAAGCGGTAATGGATCGGCGTCGGCCGGCTGACCAGCGGCGAGGGCTGCGCCACGCTCCATTCCGGCCGGACCACGGTGACCATGGCGCCGCCGATCAGCAACGCGCAGCCGATGGCGGCGGCAATGGTAAGGCGGCGCTTCATGTCGATCGATCCCGCGTTTGCCGAAGGATATCAGGCCCGCTGTGACAGCACCATGAAACAGGGCACCGGCTGGCCCATTTCCTCGCGGCCATGGGTGTCGTCGAAGCGCAGGATGGTGAAGCCGGCCTGTTCCAGCGTCCGGCGCACATAGGCGGCGTCATGCTGGTAACGGCCAGTGGGACCGAGACGATAGCCGGCGGCCGGCACCTCGCCGGTGGCGGCTTCCACCGTGAAGGCAAGCAGGCCCTGCGGATTGCTGCGTGCGGCGATGGCCTGGAAGCTGGGTTCCAGTGCGCCGAAATAGCAGAACACGTCGGCGGCCACGGTGACGTCGTAGCGCTCGTTGCCCCTGGCGAGGAAGGCGCCCAGTTCTTCCTGGCGCAGATCGCTGTACAGCCCGCGCGCCTGCGCCTTGGCCAGCATGCCGCCGCTGAGATCGACGCCCACCAGCTTTTTCGCCAGCGGCTTGAGGAAGGGCGCGCACAGGCCGGTGCCGCAGCCGGCATCGAGAATGGTCAGGCTGCTGCGGCCATCCAGCGCATCCTTGACATGGCCGCAGATCATTTCCGGCACGCGATAGCCCAGATTGCCCAGCGTGGTCTCGAAATCGCCGGAGAAGCGGTCGAAGGTTTCGCGCACATAGTCGTCGCCGGCGCGTTCGGGCGCCTGTTCGCCGAGCGCTGCCGCGGCCATATGCTGCGCCACCGGATCGTTCGGGCTCACCTGCTGCCAGCGCAGCGCGAAGTCGCGCGCCTTGTCGCGGTTGCCTTCGCGGATCAGGCCGTAGAGCATCTCGCCCATGTGATACTGCAGCATGGTGTCCTTCGGCGCTGCGGCCAGCGCGCGGAAGGTGACTTCGGCGCCCTCGACATAGCGGCCGACCTTGTACAGCGCCAGCGACAGGTTCTTCAGCGCCTGCGGATGCTCGGGCACCAGGCCCACCACGGTCAGGCTGGTTTCGATGGCGCCGGCGAAGTTGTTGCGCGCCAGCAGCAGGCCGGCGAGGTTGGCATGGGCATCGGCATAGGCCGGCTCCAGCTCGACGGCGCGGCGATAGGCGGCTTCGGCCTCATCGGGACGATCGGTGTCGCGGAGCGCGTTGCCCAGGCTGAAATTGGCCTGCGCATAGGTCGGGTGCATGGCGATGGCGGTGCGATAGCTGGCGATGGCGCCGTCCATATCGCCGTTCTGCCGCAGGGCGACGCCGAGATTGAAATGCAGCAGCGCGCTGTCGGGGATATGCTTCAGGCCGGTGCGATAGGCTTCCAGCGCCTGGTTGATGCGGCCATTGCGCAGATAGGTATTGCCGAGATGCACATGGGCTTCCAGGCCCAGCGGCGCCAGCTGGATCACCCGCTTGAAGGCCTGCACTGCCGGCTTGAAGTTGCCCATGGCGGCATGCAGCTGGCCCAGGCCATACCAGGCATCGGGACGGCCGGGAGCCGTCTTGACCAGATCCTGCAGCAGCGCCAGCGCACCCTCAGTCTGGCCCTGCGACAGCAGCGCATTCGCCACCATCAGCGGATCGCCGGGCTGCCCGCCCTGGGGCATGAGCGCGTCACTTACCGAATTTGCCATTTTTAAAAGCCTTGCAACGGACAGGTCACTCTTCGCCGGGTCGTGACCGGGCCACGGCGGCATGCAGCCAGATTACGGGAACCAGGCTGACCGCCACAATGATCAGCGCCCCGGTGGAGGCCTCGCTGAGACGCTCGTCACTGGCCAGTTGGTAAACCCGCACGGCCAAAGTGTCAAAATCGAAGGGCCGCACGATCAGCGTGGCGGGCAATTCTTTCAGGACATCCACGAAAATCAGCATGGCCGCCGTCATCAGGCTGCCGCGCAGCAGCGGGGCGTGAATCCGCCGCACCACGCCCAGCGGCGTCTGGCCCAGCACGCGGGCGGCCTGGTCCAGGCTGGGGCGAATCCGGTGCAGGCCGCCATCCACCGTGTTGAAGGCGACGGCGAGGAAGCGCACCAGATAGGCATAGAGCAGCGCCACCACCGTGCCGGTGAGCAGCAGGCCGGGGCCTTTGCCGAAGGCGGCCTCGGACCAGCGGTTGATCTGGTGGTCGAACATAGCGAGCGGCAGCAGCACGCCGATGGCGATCACCGAGCCCGGCACCGCATAGCCCATGGTGGCGAGCTGGATCAGCCAGTTCATGGCGCGATTGGGTGCCAGCCGGTTGGCATAGGCCAGCGCCAGCGCCACCACGATCAGCACCACGGCGGCGAGGCCGGCCAGCACGAAGCTGTTCAGTGTGAAGCCGGCGAGGCGGCCGATGCTGAACTGGTCGCCTTCGCCGATGGCCAGATGCAGCAGCCAGCCGCCGGGCAGCACGAAGCCGATGACGATCGGCAGCAGGCAGGCGAGGATCGCAGCCGTTGCGGCAACCGGTGTCAGCGGGCGCAGCGGCAGCGGCCGCGTGCGGGCCGAGGTGTGATGGAAGCGTTTGGCGTTGCGGCTGGCGCGTTCCAGCATCACGGCGGCCAGCACGAAGACCAGCAGCACGCCGGAAAGCTGCGCCGCAGCCGTAACGTCGCCCATGCCGAACCAGGTGCGATAGATCGCGGTGGTGAAGGTGGGTACGCCAAGCCAGCTGACGGCGCCGAACTCGGCCAGCGTCTCCATCAGCACCAGCGCCACGCCACCGGCGATCATCGGCCGCGCCAGCGGCAGAGCGATGCGGAAAAAGCGCTGCCAGGGACCGAGGCCCAGCGTGCGGCCGACTTCCAGCACGCAGATCGACTGGTCGAGGAAAGCGGCGCGTGCCAGCATGAAGACGTAAGGATAGAAGGCGAAGATGAACAGCGTCACCGCGCCCTGCAGCGACAGGAAATCGGGAAACCAGTAATCGCCGCGCTGCCAGCCGAACAGATGACGCAGGCCGGTCTGTACCGGGCCGGCGAATTGCAGCAGGTCGCTGTAGACGAAGGCGCTGACATAGGCCGGCATGGCCAGCGGCAGGAACAGGCCCCAGGACAGCCAGCGCCGGCCGGGGAATTCCGTCATCGTCACCAGCCAGGCGCAGCCGGTGCCGATCACCATGGCGCCAAAGCCGACACCGACCATCAGCACCGTGGTGTTGAACAGCATCTCGGGCAGCACGGTGGCGACCAGATGGCGCCAGACCTCGGCGGCGGGCTGACTGAGGTTCAGCAGGATGGCGAGGGTGGGGGCCGCGATCACCACGGCGACCAGCGTGGCGAACACGGTCCAGCCGCCGCCATGCCGGCCGCGCAGGCGCATGGCCGGCGCGACGGGGGGAGACGGCAGGGGAGCGGCGGTATCGGTCACGATGCTCGCAACGGCGGGTTGAAGGAGGCGGAAACGGATGCCTCTGCTTACGGCATTTGCAAGCTATTCGCAAATATCCGGAGGTCGTTTTCGGCCTCCGGCGCGAGGCATTCCGACGCGGCCTGCCATCACGCGATTGCCGGTTTGCCGCAGCTTACCTATGCTGGTTATCCAGGCAGGAGGGCAGGCAATGGCGGAGACGGCACGGTTCGCCCGCAATGGCCAGAACAGACCGAGCGATGCACAGCTGCGCTACCTGCGCCGCGGGCTGCGGCAGGCCGGCGGCAAGCTGCCGCTGTTCGACGAGCATGGCCAGCAGATCAGCACCCACACGATCCAGTCCTGCATCACGGCCGGCTGGGCCGAGCCCTGGTTCGAGAATCCGATCAAGCCCGACTGGCTGGTCTGCAAGCTGACCCCGCAGGGGCGGGCCTTATTCGATATTCGTGGATAGTGAGAATGCGTTCCAGTTTTGCCATGCGGGCCGGTCTGCTCGCCCTGTCGATATCCGCCGTCCTGTTCGTACCATCGCCTATGCGGGCGCGGCCCAGCGACCAGTTCTCCACGCCCTTCACGACGCCGGCGCCGGTCGACAGCATGCCCAGCCTGCTGCAGCGCGCCGAGGCGGGCGATGCAGCGGCGCAATATGCCATGGGCGTCGCCTATCAGCTCGGCGTCGGCACGCCGCGCAATGACGGTGTGGCGCGGCAGTGGTTCGAGCGCGCCGCCGTCAAAAACCATGTCGGTGCGCTGGCCGGACTCGGGTTCATGCGTCTGCTCGGGCTTGGCGGGCCGGTCGATCTGCCGGGCGCCGAACAGGCGTTGCGTGCGGCCGGCGAACGCGGCGAGGCTTCGGCCTGGGCCAATCTCGCCGAACTGATCCTTGCCCATCGTCCGGCCGAGAAAGATGCCGCCATCGCTCTGCTGGAACGCGCGATCGCCGATGGTGCCGTCAATGCGCGCTACCGGCTCGGGCGGTTTCTCTATGAAGGGACGTTTGTGGCCGCCGATACCGCGCGCGGCCTGGCCCTGCTGGAAGAGGCGGCGCAGCGCGGCAGTCCCTATGCGCAGACCTATCTGGCCTATCTGATCCTGGAGCAACGTCTCGACAAGGCCGAGCCGGCGCGCGGCTTACAACTGGCGCGGCAGGCGGCCGCGGTCGGCATGGCCGAAGGTTTGAACGAACTCGGGCGCTATCATCTCAGCGGTGTCGGCACGGCGCGCAATGTGCCCGAAGCCGCGCGCCTGTTCCTGCAGGCCGGCGAACTGGGCGATGCCAATGGCTGGTTCAATCTGGCGCTGATCCAGGACGAGGGCCTGCTGGGCGGGATCAACGAAGCGGAAGCGCGGCGCCTGAGTCTGCGCGCCGCCGATCTGGGCCATGTGGACGCCGCCGGCATGGCGGGGCGCATGCTGTATCGCGGTCGCGGCGGCGCCCGCGATCCGGCCGCGGCCTTGCCCTATCTGCGGGTTGCCGCCGAGGCCGGCCTGGCCGATGCCCAGAATCTGCTGGCGGGTCTGCTGTTCCGCGGTGAAGCCGGCAGCCCGGCCGATCCGGCGGCCGGCATGGACTGGTGGGAACGCGCCGCCGAGCAGGGTAACAGCGCCGCAGTCAACAATTTCGCCACCTATCTGGCCAGCGGTCGCGGCCGTGCCGCCGATCCGGCGCGGGCGCGGCGGATGATCGTCGCCCAGGCCGAGCAGGGCTATGGCCCCTCGCAGTTCCGCTGGGCGCTCTGGCAGGAACAGGGCTGGCAGGGCACACCGAAGGATATCCCCGGGGCGATCCGCTGGTTCGCCCGCGCCGCCGAGAGCGGCCATGCCGCCGCCGCCTTCAAATACGCCAGCTACCTGGAAGCGGGCGAGGGCGTGCCGGCCGATCCGGCTGCGGCCCGGCGCTGGTATGGCATCGGCGCCGAGCGCGGCAATCCGCTGGCCCAGTTCCAGCTCGCCCGCATGCAGCTCGGCGGCGAGGGCGGCCCGGCCGATCCGGCGGCAGCCATGGGCTGGCTCGAACGCTCGGCCAACCAGGCCAATCCGGAAGCCCTGTTCGTGCTGGGCGACCTGCTCTATCGCGGCGAGGGCCGGCCGGCAGACCGGCCCCTGGCCTGGGCCTATTTGCGGCTTGCCGAAAATGCCGGGGTCGTCGAGGCTGGCCCCAACCGTCGCCATGTCGAGGCCGAACTGGACGCGGCCGGACGCGACCGGGCCGTCGCCGCCATCAACCGCCTGCTCGCCGCTCGCGGCCGGGAAAAGGAGGAGGAATGATTCCGCTGGTCTGTGCCGCCCTGGCCTGGCTGCTGCTGCATCTGGTGGTGGCCGGTCCGCTGCGTCCGGCCCTGGTCGGTCGCCTGGGGCTGCCCCGCTATCTTGGGTTGTTCTCGGTCCTGAGCGCCCTGTCCCTGGCGGCCCTGATCTGGACCTATCGTACGGCACCCTATGTGGAGATCTGGGAAACCACATCGAACCTGGCGCTGATCCCGATCCTGGTCATGCCGTTGGCCTTCCTCTTTCTGGTCGCCAGCCTGCGGCCGAGCAATCCGACCATGGCCGGATCGGAGCTGACCATGAAGGGCGAATTGCCGGTGGTGGGCTTCACCAAGGTGACACGGCATCCCATGCTCTGGTCTTTCACCCTCTGGGCCGCCACCCATATGGTGGCCAATGGCGATATCGCCACCTGGCTGATGGCGGGGGCGATCCTCGTCACCGCGGTCAACGGCATGCGCTCGATCGACCGCAAGCGGGCCGTGGAATTTTCCGATAGATGGCAACGGTTTGCTGACAAAACCTCGATTATTCCGCTGGCAGCGGTGATGCGGGGTCGCACCCGCCTGCGCATGTCGGATATTGGAATTCTGAATATACTAATCTCTGCAATACTTTATGTCGGATTCATGTGGTGGCACGCGACTTTATTCGGTGTGCCGGTCTATCACCCCTGATGTTGCGGTCATGCAGAATATATGATTCTATGAAATTAATTAAATATAATAATTTCAGATATTTAAATAATATTATTCACCTTATGAATGAAACGTGATGGCGCGCCGAGCGGCAGGACGTTTCGTCGGCTGGTTCCGGCCGGCCCGGAAGGCCGGCGGCGACAGCCTGCAGGCGCAGCTGTTTGCCGCCATCCGCCAGGCGGTCCTGACCGGTGAACTGGGGCCGGGCGAGCGGCTGCCCTCCAGCCGGGCGCTGGCCGCCGATCTCGAACTGGGCCGCAATACCGTGGTTGCCGCCATGGAGCGCCTGGTGGCCGAGGGCTATCTGGTACCGCGTCCCGGCGCCGGCCTCTATGTGGCGGCCGACCTGCCCGCCGAAGGCTTCGAACCGGCGGCCCGGCCGGCGGCGCCGACCCTGTCCCGTCGCGCCGGCCATTTTGCCGAACTGCACGCAGAGCGCGAACCCTCGCCCCAGCACCTGCTGCAGCCCGGCCAGCCGGCGCTGGCGGATTTTCCCCTCGATCTGTGGCGGCGTCTGGCGGTGCAGGTGCTGCGGCGCGAGCGGCAGGCGCTGCTGAGCGGCGGCGATCCCCGGGGCCTGCCCGGCCTGCGGCGGGCGCTCGCCACCTACCTGGCCGACACCCGTGGCGTGGTCTGCAGTCCGGAGACCATCGTGATCGTTTCCGGTGCCCAGCAGGCGCTCGATCTGATCGGCCGGGTGCTACTCGATCCCGGCGATGCCGTGGCGGTGGAAGACCCCGGCTATATCGGTGCCCGCGAGGCCCTGGCCGGGGTGGGCGCCCGGCTGCTGCCGGTGCCGGTGGATGACCAGGGGTTCGATCCGGCGGCGCTGGCCCGGCTGAAGCCGGCGCCGAAGCTGGTGATGCTGACGCCTTCGCACCAGTTCCCGCTCGGCATGACGCTGCCGCTGGGCCGCCGGCTGGCCCTGCTGGCCGAGGCGCGGGCGCGCGGGCTGTGGATCGTCGAGGACGATTATGATTGCGAATACCGCTATGGCAGTCCGCCGCTGCAGGCCCTGCAGGGCCTCGATGGCGGCGAGCGCGTGCTCTATGCCGGCACCTTCAGCAAGGTGCTGTTCCCCGGTCTGCGGCTTGGCTATGTGGTGCTGCCGCCGGGGCTGGTGGACGGCTTCCTGCGCGCCAAGGCGGCGGCCGACGGTTTCGCGCCGCCCTGGCCGCAGGCGACGCTGGCCGCCTTCATCGCCGAAGGTCATCTGGCCCAGCATGTGCGCCGCATGCGCACGCTCTACCGCAAACGCCGGCTGGCGCTGCTGGCGGCGCTGGAGCGGCAGGCGGCCGATCTCTTCACCATCCGCGCCTCCGCCGCCGGCCTGCATGTGGTGGCCGAATTCCGCGACGGTCGCGACGACCGGGCCGCCGCGCTGGCGGCCCAGGCCGTCGGCCTGCGGGTGGCGCCGCTGTCGCGCTATGCTCTCACGCGCCCGGCCAGCGGCCTGCTGCTCGGCTTCGCCGCCCATGACGAAGCCGAACTGGAGAAGGCGGTTCAGCGTTTGGTCAGCGTCTTGAGGTAACCCGGCAGGGCAATCCCGTCCTTCATCATCGGATCCGGCAGCGGCGCGCCGAAGCCCTGCCTGAACGGCAGCACGCCGGTCCAGACCGGAATGTCCATATCTTCCGGATCGTCCTTGTTCGGGCCGCTGCGAATCTTCACGCCGGCTTCGGTCAGCGGCATGCGCAGCACCATGGTGGCCTTGAATTCCTGCTTGTTGGGACCGCGGATTTCGGCCCAGCGGCCCGGCGCGATGCGCTGGGTGAAGGCTTCCAGCGATGCCAGCTTGTGATCGTCGGGCACCGTCTCGAAGCTGCCGAAGGCGACCACCGAACGGTAGTTCATGGAATGGTTGAACGAGGTGCGGGCGAAGACCAGGCCATCGAGCAGGGTGATGGCGACGCAGGCCGGAATCCCGGTCGCCAGCGCCAGGGCCATGCGGCTCTTGCTCGAGCCATGGATGTAAAGGTGGTCGCCCTCGCGCCAGTAAGCGGTGGGGATCACGATCGGCTTGTCGTTGTCGGTGAAGGCGATATGGCAGACATAGCCGGCATCCAGCACGGCATGCAGGGTTTCGGTATCGTAATGGCCGCGGGCGGGCAGGCGTTTGACGCGGGTGCGGGCGCTGGGCGGCTTGGCGGCATTGGGACTGGGGGCGGGGGACTGGGTCATGCTGGCTCCTTGTCCTGCAGCGATTATCGCCAAACTGGTTCCTGAAAAAGCGCCAGTTTTCATAAATGATATGGAGCCGGTTAAGCGGGCCGGTCGGTTTACCTTGTCCGGGACCCATGCTACAGCCGCAGGCAGTGCATTGAGCCGCCAGGATTTCGGAGCGCAAAGACGGTGTGGGACCTGCTGATGATGCTGGGCAAGGGCGCCCTGGCGGGTTTTATCATCGCCGCGCCGGTCGGCCCGGTGGGTGTGCTCTGCGTGCAGAAAACCCTGATGCAGGGCCGGATGGCCGGGCTGTCGGCCGGCCTGGGGGCCGCCATGGCCGACGCGCTGTATGGCTGCATCGCCGCCTTTGGCCTCAGCCTGATCTCAAGCTGGCTCGAAGCGCATCAGCTGGCCTTCCGCATCGGTGGCGGCCTGTTCCTGCTGTTCATGGCCTGGCGCATGCTGCGCGCGGCCATCCGGCTGCCGGCCGAAGCGGCGCCCGCCGCGCCCCTGCGCAGCGACGGGCTGATCGCCGGCTTCATCTCCACCTTCGTGCTGACGGCGACGAACCCGATCACCATCGTCGCTTTTCTCGGGATCTTCGCCTTTTTCGGCATCGGCTCTTTCGGCCTGTCGAACGAGATGGCCGCCTGGCTGGTGCTCGGCGTCTTCGCCGGCTCGTCGGTTTGGTGGCTGTCGCTGGCCGGCCTGGCCGGCGCCTTTCGCCAGCGCCTCAACAATGGCGGCCTGCGCTGGATCAACGGCCTCTCGGGCCTGCTGATCCTGTGTTTCGGCCTGTATGGTATCGTGAGTGCATTATGGTTCAGAGGGTAGCATGACGGATCAGCATGCGGTTTTGCCGCCGATTGAAATCACGCCGAAGGATATCGGCCGCTATCGCACCGGCAACCGCGGCGTCGATTATGTGCATACCTTCGATTCCGGCCGGCCCGGTCCGCATGTGATCGTCAACGCGCTGACCCATGGCAACGAATTCTGCGGCATGGTGGCAGTGACGCATCTGCTGGAGAACAATATCCGTCCGCTGCGCGGCAAGCTCACGCTCGCCTTCGCCAATGTCGACGCCTATCACCGCTTCGATGCGGCGAAGCCGTTCGAATCCCGCTATGTCGAGCGCGATTTCAACCGCGTCTGGGATGTCGACACGCTGGAAGGGCCGGACGAGACAGTCGACGTGCAGCGCGCCCGCGCGCTGCGGCACATCTACGCGGAAGCCGATGCGCTGATCGACATCCATTCGACCTCCTATGCCGTGCCGCCGATGCTGATCCATGAAGGCCATGCCAAGGTCGCGCCGCTGATGCGCCATCTGCAGTCGCCGCTGCATCATGTGATCCTGCCCGGCGTGAAGCATCCTGGCCGCCCGCTGCTGCAGTACGGCGCTTTCGGCCAACCCGACAAGGCGCCGCTCGCCTTCGTGGTCGAGTGTGGCCAGCATTTCGCGCGCAGCGCCGGCGAACTCGCGATTTCGATCACGATGCGCTTTCTCGATTTTTTCGGCCAGATTCCGGCCGATCTTGCGGCGCAATATAAGCCCGAGCCGGGCACGCCAATGGTCTACGAGATCACCGACGTTAAGGTGGCAAAGACCGATCAGTTCTGCTTTGCCATGCCGCTGGTCGGCTTCGAGGATCTGCCTGGCGGCACGCTGATCGCCACCGATGGCGACGAGACGATCCGGGCGCCGGCCGAGGGCTGCACCGTCATCATGCCGGCGCGCCGCATCGTCAAGGGCAGGGATGTGGTGTCGCTGGCGCGCCGCCTGCAGTAGACGAAGTCATTCGTAGACGGGTCATTTCCGCGAACCAATCAGGCCCGGATTGGTTCGCATCACAGACCCGTGTGATGCCTTAACGGCAGGCATGCGGGCTGTTTTTCCGCCATGATGTTTTTACAGTCAGGTGTAGACGTATATACACCTGCCCCCCTATGATCCGGGCAACGCCAGGCCCACAGGGGGGCTTCAGGTGGAACAACAGCCCGCGCAAACACGGGCTTCATCTCTTCGTTGGGAGAAGGATAAGGGGACTATGCAGCGAGGCAAGTTTATCAAGGCCGCGTTGATCGCGGCGGTGGCCACGATCGCACTGCTCGGCGCACAGCCGGGCTCGGCCAAGACGTTCAAATGGGCGAATGACGGCGACGTCAATTCGATGGATCCTTACGCCCGCAACGAAACCTTCCTGCTCAGCTTCAACCTCAATATGTATGAGGGGCTGTTCCGGCGCGACAAGAACCTGAAGCTCGAGCCCGCGCTGGCCACCAAGGTGGAGCAGCCGAGCAGCACGGTGTGGCGCTGGACGCTGCGCCAGGGCGTGAAGTTCCAGGGCGGCGAGGAGTTCTCGGCCGAAGACGTCGTGTTCTCGATGAAGCGCGCTGCCGGTCGCGGCTCCAACGTCGCGGGCAACTTCACCTCGGTGAAGGAAGTGCGCGCCGTCGGCAAGGACGTGGTCGAGATCGAGACCAAGTATCCTGACCCGCTGCTGAACGACAAGCTGTCGCAGATCGGCATCATGTCGAAGGTGTGGGCGGAGAAGAACAACGCCGTCGAATGCGCGGACATGACGAAGAACGAAGAGAACTTCGCCACCCGCAATTCCAACGGCACCGGCCCGTTCAAGCTCAAGCTGCGCGAGCCGGACGTGCGCACCATTCTCGAGCCGAACCCGACCTGGTGGGACAAGCCCGAGCATAACCTCACCGAGATCGTCTTCCAGCGCATCGGCAACGAAGCCACCCGCGTGGCGGCCCTGCTGTCGGGCGAAGTGGACATGATCTACACCGTGCCGCCGCAGGACATCGACCGGATCAAGAAGACCGCCGGCCGCCGTGTCATCGAAGGCCCGGAAACCCGCATCGTCTTCTTCGGCTTCAACCAGCAGGTTGACGAACTGCCGGAGTCGAACATCAAGGGCAAGAACCCCTTCAAGGACGTCAAGGTTCGTCAGGCCTTCTACCACGCCATCGACGTGGAAGCGATCAAGCGCACTGTCATGCGCGGTCAGTCGCGTCCCAGCGGCCTGATGATCGGCACCGGTCTGAACGGCTACGACAAGTCCATGGACGTGCGTCCGAAGTTCGATCCGGAACTGTCGAAGAAGCTGCTGACGGAAGCCGGCTATCCGAACGGCTTCGAGACCGGCCTGGATTGCCCGAACGACCGTTACGTCAACGACGAAGGCATCTGCCGTGCGACCGTCGCCATGCTGGCGAAGGTGGGCATCAAGGTGAACCTGCTTGCCCAGACCCGCGGCAAGTACTTCGCCAAGATCCTGCGCACCTCGGCCGACATCGAGAAGGCCCCGAACACCAGCTTCTACATGCTGGGCTGGTCGCCGGGCGCCACCTACGACGTGCACAACGTCTTTGAGTCGCTGCTGCAGACCCCGTCGAAGGCGAGCGGCAAGGGCCTGTTCAACGCCGGTGGCTATTCGAACAAGGCGTTCGATGCGCTGGCCGACAAGATCGAGCAGGAAACCGACGTTGCCAAGCGCAATGCGATGATCAAGGAAGCCACCAAGATCTATCTCGACGACTACGGCGTCATCCCGCTGCATCAGCAGTTCGTGGTATGGGCGGCGAAGGATTCGGTCGATCTGGTGCAGCTGGCGGATAACTACTTCCCGCTGCGCTTCGTCAAGGTCAAGTAAGCTGACACACATGGGCGGCCCGGGTCTCTCCGGGCCGCCCATACTATTTTCCAGACCAGCCCCATGATTGCGTTCATTATCCGCCGTATCGTGCAGTCCGCCCTCGTCATGTTGGCGGTCGCCTTTATTGCCTTCATCATGTTCAACTTCGTCGGCGACCCGGTGGCCCTGATCGCCGGTACGGATCTGCCGGCAGAGCAGCGCATCGAACTGCGCAAGACGCTCGGCCTTGATGATCCCACGCCCGTGCGCTTCGCCCGCTATGTGGCCAATGCCGTGCAGGGCAATTTCGGCCTGAGCTACCGCACCACCGAGCCGGTCGGCCGCATGATTATCGACCGCCTGCCAGCCACTCTGGAGCTGAGCCTGATCGCCGCGATCTTTGCGCTGGCGGCCGGCATTCCGATGGGCGTGTTCTCCGGCCTCTATCCCAGCCACTGGATCAGCCGCACCATGATGACGGTGTCGCTGATCGGCATTTCGCTGCCCACCTTCCTGATCGGCATCCTGCTGATCTGGGTCTTCGCCGTGCTGCTCGGCTGGCTGCCGAGCTTCGGCCGCGGCGATACCGTCAAGGTCGGCTTCTGGACCACCGGTTTCCTCACCGCCAGCGGCTGGCGCGCCGTGATCCTGCCGGCCATCACGCTCGGCCTGTTCCAGATGACGCTGATCATGCGCCTGGTGCGCTCGGAGATGCTGGAAGTGCTGCGTACCGATTACATAAAATTCGCCCGCGCCCGCGGGCTGGCCAACCGGGCCATCAATTTCGGCCATGCGCTGAAGAACACCCTGGTGCCGGTCATCACCATCACCGGGCTTCAGCTCGGCGCCATCATCGCCTTTGCCATCATCACCGAGACGGTGTTCTCCTGGCCCGGCATGGGCCTGCTGTTCCTGCAGTCGGTGATCGCGGTCGATATTCCGGTCATGGCCTCGTATCTGGTGCTGATCGGCTTCCTGTTCGTGGTCATCAACCTGATCGTCGACAGCCTGTATTTCGTGGTCGATCCGCGCCTGCGCAGCCAGACCGGCAAGGGGGGCAAGTGATGTCCCGCCTGTCTGCCACCTGGGCCAAGATCGTCGACAGCGACCTGTACTGGAGCTTCACCCGTTCCAAGCTCATCATGCTGTCGGGTGCGGTCACGGTGCTGTTCTTCGTCGCCGCCGTCGGCGCGCCGCTGATTGCGCCGCATAACCCATTCAACCTGGCATCGCTCGAACTCTCCGATGCCTTCCTGCCGCCGGTCTGGGATTCCGCCAGCGGCACGGCGAAATACCTGCTCGGCACCGACGACCAGGGGCGCGATGTGCTGTCGGCCATCATGTATGGCACGCGGACCTCGCTGCTGGTGGGCGTTCTCGCGGTCATCTTCGCCATGGTGCTGGGCATCGCGCTTGGCCTGATCGCCGGGTATCTCGGCGGCGCGGTGGATGCGCTCATCATGCGCGTGGCCGATGTTCAATTGTCCTTTCCTGCAATTCTGATCGCCATGCTGGTCGACGGCATCAGCCGCGGCCTACTCGGCAGCGACAAGCGCGACAATTCGGCCCTCATCGTGCTGATCATCGCCATCGGCCTCAGCTACTGGGTGCAGTATGCGCGCACCGTGCGCGGCTCCGTGCTGGTGGAGAAGAACAAGGAATATGTGCAGGCCGCGCGCGTGATCGGCCTGCCGGGCGCGCTGATCGCGCTGCGCCATGTGCTGCCCAATGTGCTGGGGCCGGTGCTGGTGATCGCCACCATCAACCTGGCGCTGGCCATCATCACGGAAGCCACGCTCAGCTTCCTCGGCGTCGGCCTGCCGCAGACCCAGCCCTCGCTGGGCACCCTGATCAATATCGGCCAGCGGTTCCTGTTCTCCGGTGAATGGTGGATTGCCATCTTCCCCGGCGCAGCGCTGGCCATCCTCGTGCTTGCAGTCAACCTGCTGGGTGACTGGCTGCGCGATGCCCTCAACCCGAAGCTCCGGTAATCCCCATGACCAGCCCGAAGCTGCTTGAAGTCCAGAACCTGCGCGTCGAATTCCCCACCCGGCGCGGCACGCTTGTCGCCGTCGACGACGTCTCGCTCGAAATCTCCGCCGGCGAAGTGCTGGGCGTGGTGGGCGAGTCCGGCGCCGGCAAATCGATGACCGGTGCCGCCATCATCGGGCTCCTTGAGCCGCCAGGCCGTATTGCGGCGGGCGAGATTCGCCTGGATGGCCGCCGGATCGACAATCTGCCCTATCACGAGATGCGCAAGATCCGTGGCCGCCAGATCGGCGCGATCTTCCAGGACCCGCTGACCAGCCTCAATCCGCTCTACCGGATCGGCGACCAGCTGGTGGAAACCATCCTGACGCATCTGCCGCTGACCCAGGCCCAGGCGCGCGACCGTGCCATCAAGCTGCTGGAAGATGTCGGCATTCCCTCGGCGTCGGAACGCATCAACAGTTATCCGCACCAGTTCTCCGGCGGCATGCGGCAGCGCGTGGTGATCGCGCTCGCGCTCGCCGCCGAACCCAAACTGATTATTGCCGACGAGCCGACCACGGCACTGGATGTTTCGATCCAGGCGCAGATCATCCAGCTGCTCAAGCGGCTCTGCCGCGAGCACGGCACCGCCGTGATGCTGGTGACCCATGATATGGGGGTGATCGCCGAAACGGCCGACCGCGTTGCCGTGATGTATGCTGGCCGCATCGCCGAGATCGGCCCGGTGCAGGATGTCATCAAGCGTCCGCACCATCCCTACACTGTCGGCCTGATGGGGGCGATCCCGTCCATGGCCGGCAAGGTCGACCGCCTGACCCAGATCGATGGTTCGATGCCGCGCCTGACGGCGATCCCGAAGGGCTGCGCCTTCAATCCGCGCTGCCCCAAGGCGTTCGACCGCTGCTATGTCGAGCGACCCGAACCGATGCCAGCCGGCAACAGCCATGCCGCCTGCTGGTTGGTGCAGAAGGAGCCGGCCCATGTCTAAGGTCACCGTCCCGATGCTGACTGTCACCAACCTCAAGCGGGTCTTCGATGTTTCCGCGCCCTGGCTCAACCGCGTGCTGGAGCGCAAGGGCAAGAGCATCGTGCGCGCCGTCGACGGCGTGAACTTCTCGATCAACAAAGGCGAGACCTTCAGCCTGGTGGGCGAGTCCGGCTGCGGCAAGTCGACCGTGGCGCGGCTGATCGTCGGCCTTTATGAGCCCAGCGACGGCTCGATCAATTTCGAAGGCGTCGAAGTCGGTCCGGCGCCCGAGCGTGCGAAGCACCCGGATATCCAGGGCCGCATGCAGATGATCTTCCAGGACCCTTACGCCTCGCTCAATCCGCGCTGGCGTGTGGGCGATATCGTGGCCGAGCCGCTGCGCTTCCGCAAACTGCTGAGCGAGAAGACGGCTGTCGACAAACGTGTGGGCGAGCTGCTGGCGCAGGTCGGCCTGTCGCCGCTGGATGCCCGCAAATATCCGCATGAATTCTCCGGCGGCCAGCGCCAGCGCATTTCGATCGCGCGCGCGCTCGCCGGCGAGCCGGAATTCCTGGTCTGCGACGAGCCGACCTCGGCGCTCGACGTTTCGGTGCAGGCCCAGATTCTCAATCTGATGAAGGACCTGCAGCGTAAGCTCGGCCTGACCTATCTGTTCATCAGCCACAATCTGGCCGTGGTGTATCATGTCTCCGACAAGGTGGGTGTGATGTATCTCGGTCGGCTGGTGGAGTGGGCCGATACCAAGACGCTGTTTGCGCGCCCGCTGCATCCCTATACCCGCATGCTGCTCGACGCGATTCCCGATCTCGACATGACCGGCCGTTCGCGCACGCCGGTGGCCGGCGAAGTGCCCAGCCCGCTCAATCCGCCGTCGGGCTGTAGCTTCCATCCGCGCTGTCCGCTGGCCAACGAACGCTGCAAGCGTGAGGTGCCCAAGGCCCTGACGGTCGAGGGCGGTGCTGTGGCCTGTCATGCGGTTGAGGAAAACCGTCTGCCGCCCTGGAAAGCCCAGGCTGCTGCCTAAAGGCTGCCGCAGCCTCGTAGCGACTCCCTGGCATTAACCTTCGAGACTGCAGCGCGCTTGTCTTGCCGCTCGCGCCTGCCTACATTTGCGGGCAGGGACGATGAGTCCCGTTTGTGGCGTAAATCACCAGCACTTCCGATAACAACGGTCGAAGCCGCAGGGGGAAAGGCGGCACGGCCATAACAAGGAGGCCGGGCGATGAGTTACCGCGATATCACGGTGCATCTGACACTCGATCCGCGCAACACGGCGCGCACGCAGCTTGCCATTGCCATGGCGCGTCGTTTCGGCGCCCGGGTCAGCGGCCTGTATACGGTGCCGCCGCCGAATGTGCCCTATTACATGGGCGAGTATATCCCGACCGAACTGATCCAGAAGCAGATGGACGAGGCGCAGAAATCCTCGGTCGGCGCCAAGGAGGAATTCCTCGCCACCTGCACCAATGCCGGCATCGAGCATCGCTGGCTCAGCAGCGATCTGGCGCCGGTCGAGGCATTGCGTCTCGCCAGCCGGGCCTGCGACATCGCGCTGGTCGGCCAGCCCGATCCCAATCCGTCCGATCCTGCCGCGATCCCTTATGGGACAGACGTGCTGCCGCATGAACTGGCGCTGCAGGCCGGCCGGCCGATCCTGGCCGTGCCGCATTCCGGCGATGTGGCGGAGGTGGGTCGCCGCGTGCTGGTGGCCTGGAACGGCAAGCGCGAGGCGGCGCGGGCCCTGCATGATGCCATGCCGCTCTTACGCGGCGCGGAAGCCGTGCATATCGTCACCATCGGTGCCGAGCGGAAAGGCCGCACGCCGCTCAGCGAGGTTGCCGGGCATATGCAGCGCCACGGCCTGCGGCTCGAAACCGCGATCATCAACGGCAATGGCCAGAAGGTGGGCCTGGCCCTGCTGGCGGAAGCCAAGGGCCGCGGCTGCGACCTGATGGTGATGGGCGCTTTCGGTCATTCGCGCCTGCGCGAAATGGTGTTCGGCGGCGTCACCGAAACCGTGCTGGCGAATATGAGTCTGCCGGTTCTGCTGAGCAACTAGTCTGCCGCGCAGCTAGGCGCGGGCAGGGCCGGCAATCGCGACGCTGTTCCGGCCGGCCCGCTTTGCCGCGTAGAGCGCATCATCGGCCTGGCGCATGAGCTCTGGCCATTCAGTGCCGTTCTCGCCCAGCGTGGCGACGCCGATGCTCACCTGCAGGGACAGGTTCTGGCCATCGATATCCATGGCCAGTTCCGATATGGCGGTGCGGATACGTTCGGCCAGCAGTGCCGCGCCGGCGGCGGCGGTGTTCGGCAGCAAGGCGCAGAATTCTTCCCCGCCGATCCGGCCCAGCAGGTCTTCCCGGCGCAGGCAGAGCCGTGTCGCGGCGACAAAGCGGCGCAGGACGGCATCGCCGGTCGGATGGCCGTGACGGTCGTTGATCGACTTGAAGTGATCGATATCCAGGATCAGCAGGCTGAGCGGCAGGTTGTGCCGCTGGCTGCGGCTGATTTCGATATCGGCCGCCTCATCGAGGGCGCGCCGGTTCAGCGCATCGGTCAGGGCATCGCGCCGCGCGGCCTCCTGTAGTCGGGCCGCAATGGTTTCGTTGACCAGCAGGACCGCGGCGAAGACGGCGGCGAGGGACAGCAGCATGAGAACCAGGAGGATCCAGCCCGACAGAGGCAACTGCATGAACGGACGATCTGTCGGCGGCGAGAGAAAGACCGCGGCAGCCAGCGTCAGGTTGACGATCACCTGACAGCCATAGACTGCGGCGCAGATGGTCTGGGTGAACCGGGTGCCCGGCCGGATTTTGCAGATCAGGCTGTACATCCGCAATGCGGAGAAGAGCGCGAAAACGGAAAGCAGCAGGGTGCTGCGGATGCGGGCGTTGGGATCGATCAGGCCGAAATACACCAGCCCGACCACCGATAACCCCAGGATTGCCAGGCCAAGGCGGTATGGCAGGCGGCGATCGAAGAACGCCTCGATCCCCCACCAGGTGAAGATATAGCCGCTGATGATGAAGATGTTGGCGACGACAATCGAAACGTAGGGCGGAATGGTGCCGCGCAGGAAAATGCCGAAGATGCCGATGGAGATGGCCATGGCGCCCACAGCCCAGTAGGCCACGCCCTTCATGTTGCGATGAATCATCCACAAGGCGGTTAGGATGCCGCATTCAAGACACACCACGAGGACGGTGACAAAGCTGACGGTGGATGTATCGAGATGCATGAAATCGGCTTGGGCGGGACAACCGATTGTGCGCAGGGGGCATTAAAAAAATCAACTAAGGGATAGTACGTGCGGTGGCATTTATAGGTAGAGCGCTATATCGTCGGGCTACCACTTTAGATATTGGCCATGCTGCTTTCCGCAAACGAAACCCAGCTGCTCGTCGTTGATATTCAGGAACGCCTGCTGCCGGCAATGCAGGATGGCGCGCGCGTGCTGCGCAACACCGGTATCCTGCTGCAGGCGGCACAGGCGTTACAGATTCCGGTTGCCATCACCGAGCAATATCCCAGGGGCCTTGGCGCCACGGTCCCCGAAATCAGGGCGGCTGCGGGCGCCGCAGCGATCCTGGAAAAGATGCATTTTTCCGCCTGGGCCGATCCAGGCATTCGCGCCCATATCGCCGAAGTGGGGCGGCCGCAGATCGTCATCGTCGGCATCGAGGCCCATGTCTGCGTGCTGCAGACGGCGCTCGGTCTCGTGGAACACGGGTATCGCGTGACAGTGGTGGCCGATGCGATTTCCTCGCGCCAGGTTGAAAGCGTGCATCTGGCGCAACGGCGTATGAGTAACGCCGACGTGATACTGGCCAGCACCGAGATGTGCCTGTTCGAATGGCTCGGTACGGCATCGCATCCGCAGTTCAAGGCGCTGTCGCGCCTGATCCGGTAAGAAGGGTTTCTGTATGCGTCAGTCTTTGGTGCTTGTTCCCGGCCTGCTGCTGACCGCCGATTTCTGGCGCGAACAGGTGGCGCGTCTATCTGAAGTTACTCAGTGCATTATACCCACGAGCCATTTCCACCAGGACAATTTCGGCGACATGGCGCGGCTGGTGCTGGCCGAGGCGCCGGAAACATTCGCGCTCTGTGGCCTCTCGATGGGCGGTTATGTTGCGCAAGAGATCATGCGCCAGGCGCCGCAGCGGGTGACGCGTATCTGCTTGATGGATACGTCTTCACGCGCCGATACGCCGGAGCAGACCGAGCGACGCCGTGGCCTGATCCACCTCAGTCAGATTGGCCGCTTCAAGGGCATCACGCCGCAACTGGTGCCGCTGCTGCTGCATCCGGACAACCAGAAGAACGCGGCGCTTGTCGGCCGGCTGATGGCGATGGCGGAAGATATCGGCCGCGAGGGTTTCACCCGGCAGCAGACCGCGATCATCAATCGGCCCGATGGCCGCGCCGACCTGAAAAACTACAAGGTGCCGGCGCTGGTGATGTGCGGCCGTCAGGATGCGCTGACGCCGCTGGAGCTGCATGACGAGATGGCGTCGCTGATACCCAATGCCAAGCAGGTGGTGATCGAGCATAGCGGCCATCTGCCGCCGATGGAAAAGCCCGACGAGACGGCGGCCGCCCTTAAAGAGTGGCTCGCTGCCTAGACGTCGATATCGGTGGCGAAGGCGGCGCGTTCCTGGATGAACTGGAAGCGCAGCTCCGGCTTGCGGCCCATCAGGCGCTCGACCAGGTCTTCCGACTCTTTCACTTCTTCCACCGGAACCTGCACGCGCAGCAGCACGCGGTTCTTGCGGTTCATGGTGGTTTCCTTCAGCTGCGCGGGCGGCATTTCGCCCAGGCCCTTGAAGCGGCTGATCTCCACCTTGCGGCTGCCGAAATGCTGCTTGATCAGCTTGTCCTTGTCGGCGTCGTCCATGGCGTAGAAGGTCTTGCCGCCGGCGCTGAGACGATACAGCGGCGGCTGCGCCAGATAGAGATGGCCATGCTCGATCAGCTTGGGCATCTCGCGGAAGAAGAATGTCATCAGCAGCGAAGCGATATGCGCGCCATCGACATCGGCGTCGGTCATGATGATGACCTTGTCATAGCGCAGGTCTTCATTGCGATAGCGGCCGCCGGTGCCGCAGCCCAGCGCCTGGGTCAGGTCGGCGAGTTCCTGGTTGGCGGCCAGTTTGCCCGAGCCGGCCGATGCCACGTTGAGAATCTTGCCGCGCAGCGGCAGCACAGCCTGGGTACGGCGGTCGCGGGCCTGCTTGGCCGAGCCGCCCGCCGAGTCACCCTCGACGATGAAGATTTCCGAACCATTGGCGGCCTCGTCGGAACAATCCGCCAGCTTGCCCGGGAGGCGCAGCTTGCGGGTCGCCGATTTGCGGCTGACATCCTTCTCGGCGCGGCGGCGCAGGCGGTCTTCGGCACGTTCGATCAGGCGGGCGAGCAGGGCATTGGCATGCTGCGGCGCGCCGGCGAGCCAGTGGTCGAAGTGGTCCTTGATCGCGACTTCGACCAGCTTCTGCGCTTCCACCGTGACCAGCTTGTCTTTGGTCTGGCCCTGGAACTGCGGATCCTTGATGAACAGCGACAGCATCGCGGTGCCGGCGAGCAGAATGTCGTCCGCCGTGATCTGCGCCGCCTTCTTGTTGTTGCTCAGCTCGGCATATTCCTTCAGGCCGCGCATCAGCGCCGAACGGAAGCCCAGTTCATGGGTGCCGCCATCGGGCGTGGTCACCGTGTTGCAGTAGGACTGCAGCCAGCCTTCGTCGATATCCTGCGGCCAGTGGATCGCCCATTCGACCTGGCCGCGTTCGCCGGCCAGCGCGGCGCGACCGGCAAACGGCGTCGGCGTCACGGTCTGCTGGCCTTCGAGCTGTTCGTTCAGATAATCCTGCAGGCCGCCGGGGAAATGCAGCACGGCCTCGGCCGGCGTGATCTCGTCGCCTTTCAGCAGTTCGGGATCGCATTTCCACAGGATCTTCACGCCCGGATACAGATAGGCCTTGGAGCGCGCCATCTTGAACAGACGGGCCGGGCGGAAATGCGCGCCCTTGCCGAAGATCTGCTCGTCGGGATGGAAGGTGACCATGGTGCCGCGGCGATTGGGGGCGGCGCCCACTTTCACCAGCTTGCCCTGCGGTGTGCCGCGCGAATATTCCTGGCGCCAGAGTTCCTTCTCGCGCGCCACTTCCACGACCAGCTTGTCGGAGAGCGCGTTCACCACCGAGATGCCGACGCCATGCAGGCCGCCAGCGGTGGAATAGACCTTGGACGAGAACTTGCCGCCGGAGTGCAGCGTGGTGAGGATCACCTCCAGCGCCGACTTGTCCTTGAACTTCGGGTGGCGGTCGATCGGGATGCCACGGCCGTTGTCGCTGACCTGCAGGCTGCCATCCAGCTGTAATGCCACCTCGATACGGTCGGCATGGCCGGCGACGGCCTCATCCATAGAATTGTCGAGCACTTCGGCGAACAGATGGTGCAGGGCGCGCTCGTCAGTGCCGCCGATATACATGCCGGGTCGGCGCCGCACCGGCTCCAGACCCTCGAGTACCTCGATGTCCTTGGCGGTGTAATCGTTGCCGCCCTTGCTTCCCTGTTGAAACAAGTCGTTCATTCTATTCACAGATTCGCTTTAAGGGGTGACTCGCTGTTGGGCCGCAGTATAGTAGGCCCCACGGGTGAAACAACCAACATGCAGTGACAAAGTCAGGGGTGACGATGAGCGAATCGGCACAAAACACGACGCCTGAGTCGCGCGGCGAACCGGTGATCCGCAGCGCGCCGATGCCGGCCGACATGAACGGCAACGGCGATATTTTCGGCGGCTGGGTGCTCAGCCAGATGGATATCGCCGGCGGCATCATCGCCGCGCGCCGCGCCCAGGGCCGCGTCGTCACCGTGGCGGTGGATGCGATGACCTTCCACCAGCCGATCAAGGTGGGCGACATCGTCTCGATCTATGGCCGCGTGATCCGCGTCGGCCGCAGCTCGATGGCGGTGAAGATGGAAACCATCGTGGCGCGGCGGCTCGATCCCACCGAGATCAAGGTGACCGAGGGCGTCTACACCTATGTCGCCATCGACGAACATGGCCGGCCGCGCCCGGTCCCTGAAAAACCATGACCAATGGCCGGACGCATTACGCCGCCGACGAAATCGTCGCCCCCGCACTGATCGCGTTGAAGGCCTGGTATGACGAGGCGAAGGGCAGCCGCGCCATGGCGGCGTTTGCCGATCTGCCCGACCTGCAGACTCTGCCCGGTGTGACCGACCTGGCGCTGGTCGAGATCAGCGGCGACGGCCGCTATCCCTATCTCGCGCTGGGCGAGGGCTATCGCCGCACGGCGGCGGTGGGCGGCAGCGGCCTGACGGCCGGCGCCGATGGCGTGGTCCAGGAAACCCGACCGGTGATCCGCCAGCATTTCGACCTGACGATCCGCCAGGCCGGCAGCTTCCATGTCAGCGTCACCCGCTGGGACGGGCCGAAGATCCTGCAATACGACCGCCTGATCCTGCCGTTGGACGACGGGCAGGGCGGCATCACCCATCTGCTGGTGGGTGAGGTCTTCCTGCGCGTGGCCAAGCCGGGCTGATCCGGGGCTTTTGTCCTGACGTCTCGCAACGCTTCGTTTTGCTTCGTTTCTAGTTACACCAGAACAAGGTCGAAGATTTTACCCGTTTTAATATAGGCCCTGCCTCATATTGGAACATACAATGAACATAGGCTGATTTCAAGCCGGGGCCGCAAATACCACAGCGACGCGAATAGTCACAAATAGTCGAGGCGATACCCGCGGATGCAACTGATACAAGCTAGGGCATGGGTGCTGCAGCAGGGTATCGGACGGCGGTGATCGGACTTCACAGCCTGGCGGTCGCAGGGCTGCTGGCACTGGGACTGGCGCTGCCGGCCGGGGCGCAAAGCCCATCGGCGCAGGACGACGAAATCCAGTCGGCCAGCGCGCCCAATCCTGCGCTCCCCGATATTCCTTATGCGGCGATCATCGGCGTGCCGATGCCGACGCCGGTCGGCATCTGGCAGGATGACAGTGGTCGTGTCTGGGTGGAGATCGCGCCCTGCGGCGAGCGGTTCTGCGGCCGGCTGGTCTGGTTCAAATGGCCCGATGGCGACGATGGCCGGCCGCTGGTCGATCTGCAGAACAGCGATGTAGCGCTGCGCAGCCGCCCGCTGCTCGGCCTGACCATCCTGCGCGATCTGTATCGCACGGCGGATAACAGCTGGGAGGGTGGCGCGATCTACAATCCGGAAGACGGTATCGATTATCGCGCGAAAATGTCGATTGCCGACGACACGACGCTGCGGGTGCGCGCCTATGCGCTGCTGCCGCTGTTCGGCAAGACCAAGACCTGGACGCGGATGAAGTGAGGCCGGGCCGATGTCGTCGAAGTCGTGGATGCCACGCCTCCGGCATGGCATGACGAATGAAAAAAACGCCCCGTCATGCCACGCTTGCGTGGCATCCACGATTTCCTGCCGCTACACCAGCGTCTCATAGAGATCATCCCAATCGGGATTGATCGCATGGATCAGCCGCACCTTGTCGGCGCGGCAGGCGCTTGAGCATTTTCTCGCGGCGGATCGCGTCGATGATGGCCCCGTGTTCCTCGGCCCAGACCAGTCGCGTCAGGCCGTATTTTTTGCTGAAACCATCGATCAGGCCTTCGCGATGCTCATGGGCACGGCGCGGGAGGTCGGAGGTGACGCCGACATAGATCGTGCCATTGCGCCTGTTGGAAACGATATAAACCCAGCCGCCCGCCATGAGAGATGATGGCCGCGACGACGAGTGGGAGGCAAGTGCGAATACTCGCAGGCACACGGCGGTATGCGCCAAAGTCGTGGATGCCACGCAAGCGTGGCATGACGGATGAGGTGGGGGTGAGTGGCGAGGCCGCGATGAGGCGGGGCGAGAAACGGTGCGATGTCGCTGTGCCGATGCGTGACGCAGCTACTCCGCGCTCACGCCGGTATACGGCACCGTCGGTGCGGCTGGCGCCAGCGCGTCCCGGCCGGCGCTGGAGATCGAGACGCCGACGCTCATGCCCAAGTAATCGCCGGGGCGACCGGTGAAGCTGCCGGCCACCGGCGTCAGTTCGGCCATGCCGCGCGCCACCGCCACCGGGATCAGGCCGTAGCTGCCATAGGTCTTGTGCGTCGGGTCGAAGGCGATCCAGCCCGCACCGGGCAGATAAATCTCCAGCCAGCCATGGGTCGAGCCCTCGCCATAGACGGCGTCATCCAGCCCGTCGCGCAGCGGATTGTAAAGATAGCCCGAGACCAGGCGCGCGCCGAAGCCGAGCCAGCGCACCGCATCGGCCATCAGTACCGCGAGATCGCGGCAGGAGCCCCAGCCGCGCTGCAGCGTTTCCAGCGGCGCCTGGGTGCCCTGGGCATCGCGGCTCTGATAGGACACCCAGCCGGAAATGCCGGCATTGAGATCGCGCAGCAGCGCCAGCGTGTCGGTCGCGTCCTTGGCGATGAAGCCGCGCACCCAGTCGCGCAACTTGCCCTGCGGATCGGCATAGAGCGGCTGCGCCAGCGGGCCGAGCGCGTTCCAGTCGGCATCGCTGTAGCGGAAGGGATAGCGCATCGCTGCAGTGGCAATCGGGATCAGCGGCGCGGGCTCGGCCCAGGGAACGTTGCCGTGATCGATGCGGATATGGCTGTCGATGGTGAGGCGATCGGAGGCCCAGAGCGGCGCGGCGATGGCCACGGCATTGCCATAGACATCCTCGCTCCAGGTCACCAGGCTGGGCGGATCGGTTTCGATATGGAAGGACAGCAGCCGGTTGGCGGCGCTTTCGCGCGGCCGCAGCATCAGCCGATGGCCACCCAGGCCGACCGGCTGGGCGTAGAGATAGGTGGTGCGATGGTGGATGCGCAGCAGCATGTCAGGCCGGCGCCGCATCGGCGCGCAGCAGCACCGCCAGTTCGTCGGGCGTGACCGGCACCATCTGGCGCATGGCGCTCGCTGTGGCGATGGCGGGCAGCTGCAGCAGGGTGGCGGTGCGCTGGTAGGCCGGGAAGGACAGGCTGTCGATCCGCTCTTCTTCATTCACCAGCAAATAGGTGCCAGCCGGCTGCGCTTCATCCAGCGCGCTCAGGCGGAAGGGACGACTGAAGGTGAGGGTGGTCTCCGTGCTGCGGGTCGTCATGGCTGTCCTTCCTGGGCGGATATCTGCAGCCATTTGCAGGCCACCAGCGGCGGCCGCTGCGCCATCTGCGCAACGAAAAGCAGGGTGTGGGAGAATCGCCGTACCAGCCTCTGCCCTATAGGCGGGTGATGCAAGGGTATTCGGGGCGCCTAAATTTTCAGACACCTTCGGCCTGTGGTTGCCGTCTTTGGCGGTTTGCTGCACGCAAAGCGACGCCGTTATCGGCTTTAAACCTGATTTGACGGCGGAATCCGCACAAGCTGCGAGCCGCAACGCCGCCATGCGCCCCCTGGCCTGGCCGTTGCCGGAGACCGGCAGTCATGGCCCCCTATCGACAGATCGCGCAACAGTCCATCAGCCTGTTCACCGGCGCACCGGCTTTCTGGCGCGCCTCCGGTTTCTGGCGCGGCCGTGCCGGCCTGGTGATCGCCTTCACCGCGCTGCTGGCCGGCTTCCTCGTCGCCATGGTCGCCTTCGAGATCAAGCGCCGCCACGATACCACCATCGCCACGGCCGAATACCGCACCCAGGATCTGTCGGCGCTGGCCGCCGAACATCTGGCCCGCAGCCTGGAAGCCATCGACCGCACCCTGCAGGAAACCGCGCGCCTGGCCATGCCGCTGCTGGACGGCCATCGCGATGTCGATGACAGCGCCGCGATCGACATCGAGCGTATTTTCGGCAGCGCCACGGCGATCAGCTGGATTTCCATTCACAGCAGCGACGGCATCCGCGTCCTTGGCTCCAGCCGGGCCGGCGCGCGCGGCCTGAACGTGTCGGAGCAGGAGCCGTTCCTGTCGCATGCGGAGGTCGACGACCGCCGCATGCATATCAGTCACCCCTTCGTCTCCAAGGTGACCCAGCGCAAGTCCGTGTTGGCTTCGCGGCGGGTCAATGGCGTCGACGGCAGCTTTCTCGGGGTCGTCACCGCGCGTCTGGATCTAGACCATTTCACCAAGCTCTATATGTCGCTGGCCCTGGGCGACAGCGGATCGGTGTTCGTCACGCTGGATGACGCCACCACCCTGATCCGCACGCCGGTCGACGACCGGCTGGTCGGAAAGCCGATTGCGCCGCCCGATGTGTTCGCGGGTGTGATGGCGCATGGCCGGGCCGGCACCGTGCATATGCGCAGCCCGATCGACGGGCAGAAGCGCGTGATGAGCTATCGCCGCGTACCCTACAATCCGCTGGTGATCGGCGTCAGCTTCTCGAAGGATGAGATCCTGAGCGTCTGGCGGCGCAACTCGATCATCGCCGCCTCCGTCATCCTGCTGACCGCGCTGTCCATCCTGGTCGGCGGCGTGCTGCTGGCGCGCAGCCTGTATCGCGGCGAACAGCGCGAACGGCAGCTCGATATCGCCAAGCAGGAAGCCGAAGCGGCGAGCCATGCCAAATCGGAGTTCCTCGCCATCATGAGCCATGAGCTGCGGACGCCGATGAACGGCGTGCTCGGCTATACGAACCTGCTGTCGGAGCTGGACCTCGATGAGCGCGGCCGTGGTTATGTGTCTATCATCCGCGAATCCGCCACCAGCCTGCTGACCATCGTCAACGACATCCTCGACTATTCCAAGATCGAGGCGGGCAGGGTGACGCTGGAGAGCATGCCGATCGATCTGCATCGCCTGATCGACGACGTCATGGCGCTGAACCGGCCGGCTGCGACGGCCAAACAGCTTGACCTGCGCCTGAAATTCGACCCGCAGGTGCCCGACCACGTGGTCGCCGATCCCACCCGTCTGCGGCAGATTCTGGTCAACCTGCTGGGCAACGCGGTGAAATTCACCACAGAAGGCAGCGTCGCACTGTCGGTCAGTCTGGAAGCGGCGGGCCAGGGACGCAGCAGCGTGCGCTTCGCCGTGAGCGATACCGGTGTTGGCATTCGCGAGGCCGATATGCCGCTGCTGTTCCAGAGTTTCACGCAGGTGGATTCCACCGTTGGCCGCCGCTTCGGCGGCACCGGCCTTGGCCTGGCGATCTGCAAGCGTCTGGTCGACCTGATGGGCGGCACCATCGGCGTGGCCTCGGAACTCGAAGTCGGCAGCACCTTCTGGTTCACCCTGATCTTCACCGATGTGGCCCGGGAGGATGCTGTATCCGGGATGACGCAGCCGGCGGCGGATGATCTGCGCACCGGCCGGGTTCTGGTGGTGGATGACAACCTGACCAACCGCCGCCTGGTCTCGGCGCTGCTCACCCCGGCGGGCAATACGGTGATTACGGCCGCCAGCGGCGAGGAAGCCCTGCACCGGCTGTCGGAAGAAGATTTCGACATCGTGCTGATGGACCTGAACATGCCGGTGATGAGCGGGCTGGAAGCCACCACCCGCATCCGCATGCTGCCCGAGCCGGCCGCCAGCGTCCCGGTGATCGCGCTGACCGCCAGCGCCATGGCCGAGGAAGTCCTGCGCTGCCGCGCTGCCGGCATGAATGGCCATGTCGCCAAGCCGATCGACGCCGCCCATCTGCTGCGCACGGTCTCGAGCAGCATGCGCAAGGCCGCCTGAGCCATTAACCCCCTGAATAGACTGCGGCAAAAGCGCCGCAGTTGACGCCTGCGCCGCCACCGCTTAAAACCCGCCGCAGCAGGGCCGGCGCAGGATGATCGCCATTCCCTGATCGGCCCTGACGATGATGGGTGGGCCGCTGCTGATATTGCCGTCCCTGATCTCCCGAAAGACGTTTATTCCATGACTGATTTTGCCGGCGTTATTGCGCCGCTGTCGCTTGCGTTGACGCAGCGCGGCTATACCACGCTCACCCCCGTGCAGGCTGCCGTGCTGGAACCGCAGCATGCCGAAGCCGACCTGCTGGTCTCGGCGCAGACCGGGTCGGGCAAGACCGTGGCCTTCGGCCTCAATATCGCGCCGACCCTGCTGCAGGGTTCGGACGGCTTCGAGCCGTTCCGCGGCGGCAATGCCCGCGGGGGCGGCTGGCAGCCGCCGCTGGCGCTGGTGATCGCGCCGACGCGCGAGCTGGCGCTGCAGGTCTGCCGCGAGCTGGAATGGCTGTACGAGCCGACCAATGCCCGCGTCGTCTCCTGTGTCGGCGGCATGGACATGCGCACCGAACGCCAGGCGCTGAATGCCGGTGCCCATATCGTGGTCGGCACGCCCGGCCGCCTGCGCGACCATATCGAACGCGGCGCCCTGGATATCAGCGGTCTGCGCGCCGTGGTGCTGGACGAAGCCGACGAGATGCTGGACCTGGGCTTCCGCGAGGATCTGGAATTCATTCTCGATGCCGCGTCGCCCGAGCGGCGTACGCTGCTGTTCTCGGCCACCGTATCGAAGCCGATCGCCCAGCTGGCCAAGCGCTTCCAGAAGGATGCGATCCGCATCTCGACGGCGGCCGAACGCGAGCAGCATCACGACATTGAATACCGCGCGCTGATGGTGGCCCCGAACGAGCGCGAGAACGCCATCATCAACGTGCTGCGGTTCCATGACGCGAAAAGCGCCATCGTCTTCTGCGGCACCCGCATGGCGGTGAACCATCTGTCGGCGCGGTTATCCAATCGCGGCTTCGCTGTCGTCGCCCTGTCGGGCGAGCTGAGCCAGAACGAACGCACCCATGCGCTGCAGTCGATGCGCGATGGCCGCGCCCGCATCTGCGTCGCCACCGACGTGGCCGCGCGCGGCATCGACCTGCCGGGCCTGGAACTGGTCGTGCATGCCGATCTGCCGACCAACCGCGAAGCGCTTCTTCACAGATCAGGTCGTACCGGTCGCGCCGGCAACAAGGGCATCTGCGCCCTGCTGGTGCCGCATAACCGCCGCCGTGGCCTGCAGCGCCTGCTGGCCGAAGCCAATATCGAGGCGAAATGGGCGCAGCCGCCGAGTGCTGCCGAAATCCAGGCCGCCGACCGCAAGCGCATCCTGAACGACGAAACCCTGCAGGCGGCGCCGAATGCCGAGGAACTGCCGTTCGTGACCGAGCTGCTGGCCAAGCATGGCGCCGAGAAGGTGGCCGCCGGTTTCCTGCGCCTGCAGATGGCGCGCCAGCCGGCGCCGGAAGAGCTGCTGGACGTGGGCTCGGAAGCGCCGGCCGCTTTCGGGGGGCGCGATGATGCACGCCCGCGCAAGGGCCGCGACGACTTCACTGGCAATGGCGTGTGGTTCCGCATCACCGCCGGCCACAAGCAGAATGCCGAGCCGCGCTGGCTGCTGCCGCTGATCTGCCGCGTCGGCCATGTCACCCGCAAGGATGTCGGCTCGATCAAGATTTTCCATACCGAAAGCCAGTTCGAGATTGCCGCCGGCGTCGCCCAGCGCTTCGCCGACCAGATCGCCCGCGAAGGCACCGGCGAGAAGCAGATCACCATTGCCCGCCTTGACGGTCCGCCCGGCATGGCCGGCGAGACCGGCGCGCCGGACGGCGATGGCGGCAAGAAGCCCTGGACCGGCAAGAAGGCCGGCGGCTTCACCCGCAAGGAATTCGGCGAGAAGAATGCCGCCACCTTCGGCGAAAAGAAGGACTGGGCCGGCAAGAAGCCGGGCTTCGGCAAGAAAGAGTTCGGCGGTAAGCCGGGCGAGAAGAAGACCTGGGACGGCAATACCAGCCGCCCCTACAAGCCCGATTTCAAGAAGCCGGTTGCCGAGGGCGGTGCCGCTCCGGCAGGATCGGGCAAGCCGGCCTGGAAGAAAAAGCCGGACCACAAGTAGGACTGACCCGGCCGCGTGAAGCCGGGCGGTCTTCATGAGGCTGCCATGCTGCTCACCCTGTTCGACTTCGCCGGGACCTTCGTGTTCGCGCTTTCGGGCGCGACGGCCGGCGTGCGCCGCCGGCTCGATCTGTTCGGCGTGCTGGTGCTCAGCTTTGCGGCTGCCAGTGCCGGCGGCATCCTGCGCGATGTGCTGATCGGCGCGCTGCCGCCGGTCGCCCTGCGCGACTGGGCCTATCCGCTGATAGCCGCGGTGGCCGCGCTGCTGGTGTTCTGGCGCTACGCCCTGGTGGAAAAACTGAAGCATCCGGTGCAGCTGTTCGACGCCGCCGGCCTGGCGCTGTTCGCCGTGCTGGGCGCGCAGAAGGCGCTGGATTACGGCCTCAATCCGCTGGCCGCGATGATGCTGGGCGTGCTCAGCGGCATCGGCGGCGGCATGGCGCGCGATATCATGCTGGCGGAAATTCCCACCGTGCTGCGTGCCGAGGTCTATGCGGTGGCCGCGCTCGCCGGTGCGGCCGTGGTGGTGGCGGTGTCAGCGCTCGGCCTGCCGCATCATGTCGGCATCATCGCCGGCGGCCTGCTCTGCTTTGCCGTGCGGGTGCTGGCGATCCGCCGCAACTGGCAGATCGCCGTGGCCCGTCCCGGCGACGACCCGTCGCCGCCAGCTTAGAATTCTTCCCAGGCGCCGTCGTCATCGGCCGGCGCCTTCGCGGCCGGCTTCGGCACGATTTTCAGGGCCGGGCGTTTCGCGGCCGGCGCCGCCGGCGGCTTCACCGCGATGACCTGGGTGACGACCGGCCTGGCGGCCGGACGCGGCGCGGCGGCCTCGTCGAGACGGTAGCGCTGCACCAGCTGCGCCAGCTCCTGGGCCTGGCCCGACAGCGCCTGGGCGGAAGCGGAGGTTTCCTCGACCAGGGCGCCATTGCGCTGGGTCATTTCATCCATGCTGGCGACGGCCGTGTTGACCTGTTCCAGGCCCGCGGCCTGTTCCTTCGATGCCGCCGCGATCTCAGCCACGATGTCGGAGACTTTCTTGATCGCACCGACGATCTCGGCGAGCGAGACGCCAGCCTGGTTGACCAGGGCGGCGCCGGTCTTGACCTGGGCATTCGAGGTCGAGATCAGCGCCTTGATGTCCTTCGACGCATTGGCCGAGCGCTGCGCGAGCGCACGCACTTCCTGCGCCACCACCGCAAAACCCTTGCCGGCTTCGCCGGCACGGGCGGCTTCCACACTGGCATTGAGCGCCAGCAGGTTGGTCTGGAAGGCGATTTCGTCGATCAGGCCGATGATGTCGGAAATCTTCTGCGCGCTCTGCTCGATCTGCGTGACGGCGGTGACGGCGTCCGACACCACGGTGCCGCCCTTTTCGGCCGTATCGCGCGCCACGGTGGCGAGCTGGCTGGCGGCCTGGGCGTTATCCGCATTCTGCTTCACGGTCGCCGTGATCTCGTGCATGGAGGCCGCGGTTTCCTCGATGGAAGCGGCCTGGCTTTCGGTGCGCTGGGCCAGGTCCTGGCTGCCGGTGGAAATCTCGCCCGAGGCTTCCGCGATGGTGACGGAGGTATCGCGCAGATTGCCGATGATGCCGCTCATGGCATCGACCAGATCATTGACGCCACTGCACAGCGTGGCGATCTCGCCGCTTTTGCCCTGCATGGCGATCCGCTGGGTCAGGTCATTGTTGCGGGTCGCATCGACCACGACCTTGACCTGCTGCACAGCCATCTCGGTCATGCGCGCGGCCAGGATCTGCGCCGTGATGTCGGTAGCGTATTTCACCACCTTGAAGGGGCGGCCATTGGCATCCATGATCGGATTGTAGCTGGCCTGGATCCAGACCTCACGGCCACCTTTGCCGACACGCTTGTACTGCGCGGCTTCGAATTCACCGCGGCCGAGCTTGTCCCAGAAGGCCTTGTACGCGGCGCTGTCGCGATAAGCGGGTTCGACGAAAATGCGATGATGCTGGCCTTTCACCTCGGCCAGCGTGTAGCCCATGGCGCCGAGAAAATTCTCGTTGGCATTGAGGATCACGCCATCCAGCGTGAACTCGATCACCGCCTGCGACTTGCCGATCGCGGCGATCTGGCCCTGGTAATCGGCCATGACAGCCTTCTGCGCCGTGATGTCGGTGGCGAATTTCACCACCTTGTATGGCCGCCCGCGCTTGTCGAAGATCGGGTTGTAGCTGGCCTGAATCCAGATGTCCTTGCAGCCGTTGGCGATGCGCTTGTACTGCGCGGCTTCGTATTCGCCGCGGCCCAGCTTGTCCCAGAAGGCCTTGTATTCGGCGCTTTGCGCATAAGCCGGATCAACGAAGATGCGGTGATGCTTGCCCTTCACCTCATCGAGGCGATAGCCCACGGCATTCAGGAAATTCTCGTTGGCATGCAGGATGGTGCCGTCGAGGGTGAATTCGATGATGGCCTGCGCCTTGTTGATCGCGTCAAACTGCGCACGCAAATCGCTCGCAGCGGAACTTGCGGAAAACTGGAACATCTTGGGGAGTCCTTTTTGTGAATTTACGCCGGGTTATGCCGGTCTCTTTTTCGCCGGTCTCATGCTTATACGGACGATTTATAAGAAAGGATCGGTAGAATTACTAAATAAATACTTTGTTATTAGCAGTATTACCTAAGGTGGTGTAAAACGCAGTGAACAAGCCGGAGTTTTACAGTATTGGTTGAACCCATTACTTTGAGTTGAGGTTGCAGTAATGAGCGCCACTCATTTGCATGGGAGTGGGCGGGGTCGCCGTGGCCATATTGCCGGCGCGGCGACTCAGGCGCTGTCGCGCTCCACGATCGTGAAGCCGATATCGACCAGCTTGTGCTTCGGGTTGTGCCCGGCCGCGCGGGCCACCAGCATTTCCGCGGCGATGCGCCCGATGCCGGCGCCATCGGTGCGCACGCTGGTCAGCGGTGGATCGGTGTCCTTGGCAAACGAGAGATCGCCATAGCCAATCACCTTCAACTGCTGCGGCACCCTGAGGCCTCGCGCCCTGGCTTCGATCAATGCGCCGAGCGCCAGATTATCCGAGCCGCAAAAGACGCCATCGATATCGGGGTGATCGCGCAGCAGGGCGGCAAGGCCGCTGCGGCCGTCGCCCATCGGCGTGGGGGCGGGCGCCTCGATCACCGGAATCGGACGGTTCTTGCTGCCGAGCTTGCGGAAGGTTTCGCTGAAAGCGCCGGCACGCAGGCGCGCGCGGCGATCATCGGGCGAAACAATTGCCGGACGGCGGCAGCCGCGTTTGTACAGGTATTCGGCTGCCGCCTTGCCAATGGCCGGATGCGAGAAGCCGACCAGCATGTCGATCGGCTTGTCGGTCAGGTCCCAGGTTTCCACTACCGGAATGCGGGCGGCGCGCAGCTTGCGCCGCACATCGGCGGAATGAACGATACCGGTGAGGATGATGCCATCGGGGCGGCGGCCGATCACGGCAGCCAGCAATTCGTCCTCGCGCGCATCATCATAGCCGGCCTGGCCGATCAGCAGCTGATAGCCCTGCGCCTGCAGATGTGCGGCGACGCTTTCCATCGTGGCGGTGAACATGGCGCCGGCAATGCTGGGCACCAGGGCAACGATCAGCTTGCTGCGGTTCGACGACAGCGAGCCGGCCAGCAGGTTGGGGGTATAGCCCTGGCGCCGGATGGCGGCACGCACTTTTTCCAGCGTCTTGGGCGAGACCTGGTCTGGCGTATTGAGAGCCCGGGAAACCGTGATTTTGGTGACACCGACCTCGGCCGCGATATCGGCAAGCGTCGGCGTTTTCGCAGTTGCGGTACGGCTTTTGGGCGCGGTCTTCACATTTCCAGTATAGCCAGCGGAATGATTCCGGGGTAGGCTCGGCCAGTATGTTACCGGTAACATTTTCCAGCCAGCAGAACAGCCCAAGCCCCATGAACCAGATCGACCTGCATGCCAAACGCCTGATCGGCCCTGTGATCCGCCTGCATCCCGACGACAACGTGGTTGTCGCCCGCATCGACGTGGTGCCCGGTATTCCGGTGGAGGGCGACAACCGCCATCCCGGCTTCCTGATCCGCGACAAGACCCTGGCGGGTTACAAGATCGCCGCCCGTGACATTGCCAAGGGCGAGCCGATCCTGAAATACAACGTCACCGTCGGCTTCGCTGCGGAAGATATCCGCGTCGGCAGCATGCTGCATGGCCACAACACCGAATTCCGTGAGTTCGACCGCGACTATGCCCATGCCCAGGGCTACAGGCCGGTGGAGATGATCCCCGAGGCCGAACGCGCCACCTTCCAGGGTATCGTACGTCCCGATGGCCGCGTCGGCACCCGCAACTTCATCGGTATCGTCTCCACTGTGAACTGCTCGGCCACCGTGGTGCATGCGGTCGCCCGGCATTTCACCGAAGAACGGCTGGCCGATTTCCCTAATGTGGACGGTGTGGTGGCCTTCAGCCATGCGCTGGGCTGCGGCATGGAGATGACGGGTGAGGCGATGGCGCTGCTGCGCCGGACGCTGGGCGGTTATATCCGCCATGCCAATCTCGCCGCCGTCGTGGTGATCGGGCTCGGCTGCGAGCGCAACCAGCTCGGCGGCATGATGGAAGAGCAGGGACTGGAGCGCAGCGCCAACCTGGTCACCTTCGTGATGCAGGAGACCGGCGGCACCCGCAAGACCATCGAGGCCGGCATCGAGGCCGTGAAGAAGATTCTTCCTGCGGCGAATGACGTGAAGCGTACCACCGTGTCGGCCAGCCATATCAGCGTCGGGCTGCAGTGCGGCGGTTCGGACGGCTTCTCGTCGATCACCGCCAATCCGGCTTTGGGCGCGGCCATGGATATCCTGGTGCGTCATGGCGGTACGGCGATCCTGTCGGAAACGCCAGAGCTCTATGGCGTGGAGCACACGCTGACCCGGCGTGCCGTGACGAAGGAAGTGGGCGAGAAGCTGGTGGAGCGTATCCGCTGGTGGAAGGACGTCTATGCCGTGGGCCGCGACGTGCAGATCAACGGCGTGGTCAGCCCGGGCAACCAGGCCGGCGGCCTCGCCAATATCTTCGAGAAGTCGCTCGGCTCTTCCATGAAGGGCGGCACCGGGCCGCTGATGGATGTCTACAAATACGCCGAGCCGGTGAAGACAAAGGGCCTCGTCATCATGGATACGCCCGGCTACGACCCGTGCTCCGCCACCGGCCAGATTGCCGGCGGCGCCAATATCATTGCCTTCACCACCGGCCGTGGTTCGGCCTTCGGCGCCAAGCCGGTGCCATCGCTGAAACTCGCCACCAATTCACCGATGTACCGCCGCCTGGAAGAGGACATGGACATCAACTGTGGCCAGATCCTCGACGGCACCAAGTCGATGCAGGAAATGGGGCAGGAGATTTTCGAGCATATCCTTCGCACGGCATCCGGCGAGAAGAGCAAGAGCGAGCTACTCGGTGTCGGCGACCACGAATTCGTCCCCTGGCAGATCGGTATCGTGGGGTAGCGAAGACCAACCACTGAAAAACTAAAAACCGGAGGAAACGACAATGAAAAAAGTCATGCAGGGACCTGACAGGCGTCAGGTCCTCACGGGAACGCTTGCGTCCGGGGCCGTGCTGGCAGCCGGCAGTCTGGCCAGGCCAGTTTTCGGACAAGGCGCTTATCCCAACCGCCCGATCCGCTTTATCTGTCCCTGGCCGGCGGGCGGCACCGCCGATGCCACCATGCGCGCGCTCTGCCGCGTGGCGGCGGCCGAACTGGGTCAACCGATCACGGTGGAGAACCGGGCGGGCGCAGCCGGCATGATCGGTGCCGCCGGCATCGCCACGGCGCAACCCGATGGCTACACCATCGGGCAGATTCCTCTGAGCGTGACGCGCTTTTCGCAACTGGGCAGTTTCCAGCACGATCCACGCAGCGACTTCACCTTCATTGCCCGCACCGCCGGTCAGACCTTTGGCATCGCCGTGCGCGCGGACTCGCGCTTCAAGACCATCCAGGATGTGGTGGCGGCGGCGAAGGCCAAGCCCGACACCGTGACCTATGCCACGTCAGGCGTGGCGGGGCAGACCCATATCGGCATGGAGGAATTCTGCCATGCCGCCAGGATCAAGATGAGCCATGTGCCCTTCAAGGGCGGCGCCGATGCCCTGCAGGGCGTTCTGGGCGGCCATGTGGAGGTGCTGGCGGATTCCAGCAGCTGGGCGCCGCTGGTGCGCGACGGCCGCTTCCGCCTGCTGGCCACCTGGAGCGAGCAGCGGCTGGCCGGCTTTCCCGATGTGCCGACCCTGAAGGAAAGCGGCTACAACGTGGTGATGCAGGCGCCGAACGGCGTCGGCGCGCCCAAAGGCCTCGATCCGGCGATCACGGCGAAGTTGCGGCAGGTGTTCCGCAATGCGGCTTTAAGTGCAGAGCATACTGAAACCTGCAACCGTCTCGACATGGTGGTGATGTATCTGGACGGCGAGGATTACCGCAAATTCGTTGCCCAGAATTACGAGGAAGAGAAAGTCATTATCGAACGGCTGAAGCTGAAGGAACTGCTGAGCAAGAGCTGACGCTCAGGTCGGCCGCGCTCGCCGTGCGCGGCACAAAAAAAAGCGGGCAGCAGAGACGCAGATCATAACCTGCTCCTGCTGCCCGCAACGGGTCGGTCGGGCGGTTGCGCCCGACCGTGACGGCTTAGAGGCCCGCCAGCTTTTTCTTCATCGTGATGAAGGTCGCATCGTCGTACTTGTTGTCGGCGCCGGCCGCGGAATCAATCGCCCAGCCAATGCCGCCGCCAGCAATGATGTTGCCGAAGGTTGCAGCCGAGGCATGCGATTTCAGGAAGGTGGTGCTTTTGTCATACCCATCGAGCTCACAGGTGACCTCGATGCCATGCTTGGTGCGGTCGATCCGCACGGCGCCCGGCGTTACAACTTTGCCGATCGGCAAGCCATTCCGCATCAGGTTGCAGGATGCGCCGGCCGGGTCGGAGTTGAATGACAGGGTCTGAGAAGTGCCTTCCACAATCGTGGAGCACCCCGTCACCGCGGCAAGCGCAATGACGGCCGTGAAAACAGCCAAATTTTTCATTATTCCCCCAAAGAACGTTCATTTGCCTCGAGGCTGACCACCCAGCCTCAGTTGCAATTTATCGAAAACAATTCTCGCGTTTCAAGGGGAATATGCACTCATAAAGGGTAAAAATCCGCCATTCCATCCATTGATAAATCTGGACAAAGCCGGGTCTTCCCGCTCGCAATGGCTGTAGAATCAGGCGCGATAATCCGCCTGCTCGCGGTCGAGTTCGCGCTTGATGCTCTCCAGATGCAGGCGCGCGGATTCGCCATCGCCGTCGCGCATCTGCCGGTAGGTGGCTTCGGCGATGTCGGGATCGACCGGCACCAGGCGACGGCCGGTCGACTGCGCGATCACCTGCACCTGGCAGGCGCGTTCCAGGTAGTAGAGGTCGTCCCAAGCCTCGGCGATGGTCTTGCCCAGCACCATGACGCCGTGCTGCTTCATGAAGACGATATCGGCATCGCCGACGGCGGCGGCGATACGGTCGCCCTCCGAGGTATCCAGCGCCAGGCCGTTGTAATGGCCGTCGACCTTGGTGCGGCCATAGAATTTCAGCGACGACTGGCCGGCAAACAGCAGCGGCTTGCCTTCGGTCATGCACAGCGCCGTGGCATAGGGCATGTGGGTGTGAAAGGCGACGCGGGCGCGCGGCACGTTCAGATGCATGCGGGCATGGATGAAAAAGGCGGTGGCTTCCGGCACGCCGTCGCCCTCGACGACATTGCCGTGGAAATCGCAGATCACCAGGTTCGAGGCGGTCACTTCGCTGAAGGCCCGGCCATAGGGATTGACCAGGAACAGATCGTCATGGCCGGGCAGCACAGCCGAGAAGTGGTTGCAGATGCCTTCATGCAGGCCGAGTTTCGCGGCCATGCGGAAGCAGGCGGCGAGATCGACGCGGGCCTGGCGGATCGCATCGGTCTGCAGGTCGGGACGGTTATGGCCGCTGAGCGGTCGGGCGTCGGAGGAAAGGGCGTGGGCCATGGGCGGTCCGTTCTTCTGAACTGATATGAGATCCAGTTTCTCACTTTCGTCGTGCCCGCGAAAGCGGGAACCCAGACTACCGTTGCTCGGGATGCCCGCTTCCGGGGGGATGACGGAATGAATGCTGACAATTCCACGGTTGCCGGGCTGCGACGGCTGCGCCAGACTGGCAACATCCGCGCGACTGGCGAGACAAGGTGGACCACCACCGGGGAACGCGGATGCCGGTCTGCCGCTCGCCTGGGCATCGCTCTGACAATCCGTTCTGCCATGGAGGTGCTCATGTCTGCGCTGCATATCGGTTTCGCGCTGTTTCCCAATCTGACCCAGCTCGACCTGACCGGGCCGTGGGAGGTGTTCTCCAAGCTGCCGGATGCGCAGTGCCATCTGCTGGCCCATGACCTGCAGCCGGTGCGCAGCGCCAGCGCCGGACTGACCATCCTGCCAACCACCCGCTATGCCGATTGTCCGCCGCTGGACGTGATCTGCGTGCCGGGCGGGCCGGGGCATCTGCAGGCGATGGAAGATGCGGCGCTGCTGAATTTCCTGCGCATACAGGAGAAGACCTGCCGGTATGTCACGGCGGTCTGCACCGGTGCGCTGGTGCTGGGCGCGGCCGGCCTGCTGCAGGGCTATCGCGCCACCACGCATTGGATGTCGCTGCAACGGCTGGGCGCTTTCGGCGCCATACCGGTGGCGGAGCGCGTGGTGACCGACCGCAACCGTGTCACCGGCGGCGGCGTCACGGCCGGTATCGATTTCGGCCTGGCGCTGGTGGCGGTGCTGGCCGGCGAACAGGCGGCGCGCGAGATTCAGTTGCAGATTGAATACGAGCCACAGCCGCCCTATGGCGGCAGCCCGCAGACCGCGGCACCGGAAACGGTGGCCACTTTGCGCGGACGGCTGGGCGGTTATGCCGCGGCGATGGCGGAGACCGATGCCCGCGCGCTGGCGCGGCTCAAGCCTTGAGAGGAGAAACCATGGAAACGATTCAGCGCAACCCGACCACGGGCGTCTATGCCGCGACGCCGGATTACATCCACGCCCTGGAGGTGCGCAATCCGACGCGCTTTCTTTACGTCGCCGGCACCATGGGGCTGGACGAGAGTGGCGCGGCGGGCAAGACGCTGGACGAGCAGCTGGTGCTGATCTGGTCGAACCTGCGCACGATTCTGGCCAGCGCCGACATGACGGTGGACAGCATCGTGCGCATCACCAGCTACCTGCGCGATGTGTCCTATGCGGAAGCGAACCAGAATGCGCGCCTAGCCGCTCTGAAGGGACGTGTCGTGCCAACCACCGCCATCGTGGTGCAGACCCTGCTGCCGGAATGGCTGGTCGAACTGGAGATCGTGGCGGCGGCCTAGGCCTTGCCGGTCGCTTCCGCTTCCTGCTTGGTGATATCCTTGTCGGTGAACAGGTAGTCCTTCAGCTGCTTTTCGAAGTCCTTGCTGTTGCGGCGCAGCCATTCGATCACCATGGCGGCATGCTCCATTTCCTCGCGCATGTTGTGCAGCAGGATGGCTTTCAGGGCCTGGTCGTCGCAGTCATCGGCACGCTGGCGATACCAGTCGACCGCCTCCATCTCCTCCATCAGCGAGGTGATGGCGTAATGCAGGTGCAGCGCCTCCTTGCTGAGGCGTTCGCGGGGGACATGCAGGTCTTCGCTGGACATGGGGACTCCTGAGGCTGAAGGTCCCTTTAGAAATGGCCGGAATCCCGCAAAGTTCCTTCTGAGAATAATCCTCAGAAGGCCAAGAGTCAGAAGGCCCGGGTCTCACCGATCTTCATCACCCCGGCCTCATCCGGGTGATAGCCCATGATGGCGGCTTCCTTCGCCAGGCGATCCGGTGCTTCGAACTGCGGTTCCTCGCTCAGTCGTACCGTGCCCCAGTGCATGCCGATCATGCGCCGTGCGCCAACGCGGCGCGCGATTTCCACCGCCTGTTCCGGCGTCGTATGGCTGCCGCGCATGATGCTCTGCGGTTCATAGGCACCGATCCCGACCAGGCCGAGATCGAAGGGTCCGAGTTTCTCGCCGATCTCGCGGAAGACCGGACCGATGGTGGTGTCGCCCGAGAAGAACAGGCGCTTGTCGCCGGCGCGATAGACGAAGCCGGCCCAGAGCGTGCGGTTGCCATCGAACAGGCCGCGGCGCGAGAAATGGATCGCCGGTGTTGCCGTGACGGTGACGCCTTTGCGCTCGACACTCTGATACCAGTCGAGTTCGGTGACGTCGGTATAGCCCAGGTCGGTGAAATAGCGGCCCAGGCCGAGCGGCACGACGATGCTGATCCTGGTCTTGTTCGGCATCGCATCGAGGGCGGCAAGATCGAGATGGTCGTAGTGATTGTGACTGACGGTAAGGATGTCGATCGGCGGCAGGGTCTGCGGATTGAGCGCCGGCGGCACATAGCGTTTCGGGCCGAAGCGGTTGAACGGTCCCGCATGGTCGGAGAGATAGGGATCGGTGAGCAGCGTGGCGCCGCCGATGCGGATCAGGAAGGCGGCATGACCGAGCCAGGTGAGGCTGTCGGCATTGTGATGCCGGGCTATGCCGGCCTGCACCTCGGCGGCCGGCAGCACATGGCCGTCGGGGATCGCTTCTGTGCTGAAACCGGCCAGCACCATGCTCCACCAGAAGGGCACCAGATCGCCAAAGCCCGGTGGCTCGACGGGGATCGAGTCCTGCGGGTTGCGGAAGCGGCCATCGCTCAGATGGTGATAAGGCTTGTCGGGCATCTGGGTCTCAGTGCGCGGGGCGCAGTTGCTGACGACCATCGCGGTCAGGAGGAGGGCGGCAAGGCGGTGCATGGTCGTCCTGACGCTAGACCGATCTCGCGGCAGGGCAATGCCACATGCAGAGCACAGTGACGGCGGTCACCGGATGAAGGCTCAGGCGCGCCCCTGCTGCGCCACGGCGGTGCCCCGGCAGGCCAGGGTGTAGCGCGTGATGAGATAGCTGCGCGGGCGGTCGGGGAAGCGTGTGCGCAGGGCCTCGGCATCCGCCTGCATGCCGGCTGCGGTGCGCAGGTCGCCGGTCTGGCGCAGGGCAGCGGCATATTCCTGCATGGCATCGGCGAGGTTGGCCGGATCGTCGCCTTCCAGCCCGAGCCGGCGCACCATCGGCACGGCTTCGGCGTAATAGGGCAAGGCCTGGGCATAGTGCCGGCGGTCGTAGAACAGGCGTGCCAGCTCGAACAGGCGGCGCGAGATCTGCACGCTGGCCGGGCCGCTGGTTTTTTCCTCCAGCGCCAGCGAGGTGAGCAGCAGTTCGCGCGCCTCCTCGAACTTGCAGCCATGGCCCTTCATGCGGCCGAGATTGTAGAGGTTGAGCGACAGCAGGGCCGGCGGCACCTTTTCGGTGCCGGCCCAGACCAGCGCGCGTTCGTAATTCTCTTCGGCCGCAGAATAGTCGCGGCTCTGCTCGGCGCGCATGCCGGCATCATGGTAGCGCGCCATGTTGGTGGTCCCGAAATCCCTGGCGCAGCCGGCGGTCAGCACGGTCAGCACCAGAAGGGCGAGCGATGCCCGCATTGTTGTCTTCCCCCATCGCAAATGGCGACGACCTGAGTCTATGGGCTGAACGGGGCGAACGGAAGGGCAAAAAGAAAGCCCCGCCGGCAGGAACCGGCGGGGCTCGTTGGACACCCGGCTGCTGAAAGCCGTGAGCCCAGGGAAGGTCGTTCTTAGACCGAGTAGTACATCGAGAACTCGATCGGGTGCGGGGTGTGCTCGAAGGCGTACACCTCTTCCCACTTCAGTTCCATGTAGGCGTCGATGAAGTCGTCGTTGAACACGCCACCGGCCTTCAGGAAGGCGCGGTCCTTGTCCAGGGCTTCCAGGGCTTCACGCAGCGAGCCGCAGACCTGCGGAACCTTGCTCAGTTCCTCCGGCGGCAGGTCGTACAGGTTCTTGTCCATGGCCGGGCCGGGATGGATCTTGTTCTTGATGCCATCGAGACCGGCCATCAGCATGGCCGAGTATGCCAGGTAGGGGTTCGCGCCCGGATCGGGGAAGCGGACCTCGACGCGCTTCGCCTTCTCGCCGGCGCCGAACGGGATGCGGCAGGAAGCCGAACGGTTGCGCGCCGAGTAGGCGAGCAGCACCGGGGCTTCGAAGCCGGGGATCAGGCGCTTGTAGCTGTTGGTCAGCGGGTTGGTGAAGGCGTTCAGCGCCTTGGCATGCTTGATGATGCCGCCGATGTAGAACAGCGCCATCTCGCTGAGGCCAGCATACTTGTTGCCGGCGAAGAGCGGCTTGCCAGCTTTCCAGATCGACTGGTGAACGTGCATGCCCGAGCCGTTGTCGCCCTTGATCGGCTTCGGCATGAAGGTCGCGGTCTTGCCCCAGGCATGGGCCACGTTGTGCACGCAGTACTTGTAAATCTGCATGCTGTCGGCGGACTTCAGCAGGGTGGCGAACTTGATGCCCAGCTCGTGCTGGCTGTTCGCCACTTCATGATGGTGCTTTTCGACGGTCACGCCCATGCCGGCGATGGTCGACAGCATTTCCGAGCGCAGATCGCCGCCCTGGTCGAGCGGGGCGACCGGGAAGTAGCCGCCCTTGATCGGGGCGCGGTGGGCCATGTTGCCACCTTCGTAGCTCTTGCCCGAGTTGTAGTCTCCTTCGATGTCGTCGAGGTAGACGAAGGTTTCGTTCATCGAGGTCTTGAAGCGCACGTCATCGAAGACGAAGAACTCGGCTTCCGGGCCGAAATAGGCCACGTCGCCGGTCTTGCTGGTCTTGATGTAGGCTTCGGCCGCCTTGGCGATCGAGCGCGGGCAACGGTTGTACGGGGTGCCCTCATGCGGCTCCAGCACGTCGCAGAACAGCACGGCGGTGGTCTGGGCGGAGAAGGGATCGTAGGTGAGGCTGTCGAAGTCCGGCTTCAGCAGCATGTCGGACTCGTTGATCGCCTTCCAGCCGGCGATCGACGAACCGTCGAACATGATGCCTTCCTTCAGGGTGGCTTCGTCGATCATGGTGATGTCGAAGGCGACATGCTGCCACTTGCCACGCGGATCGGTGAACCGGAAGTCAACGTACTTGACTTCCTTTTCCTTCAACTGCTTCACAATGGATTTTGCATCAGCCATGGCTGTTTTTCCTGCTCGTTCTTCCCTGGTTTAAAATGACTCACGGAGGGCAGCCCCTGACGGGCGATACTCGATGAGATTTGGTGGTAGAGGCGGAGAGTTCCTGCTCCGCCGTCAGACCGCTTCCGCGCCCTTTTCACCGGTGCGGATGCGAATGACCTCTTCGACAGTGGAAATGAAAATCTTGCCGTCGCCGATGCGGCCGGTGCGGGCCGCCTGGGTGATGGCCTCGACGGCCTTCTCGACCATGCTCTCGTCCAGCACGACCTCGATCTTCACCTTGGGCAGGAAATCGACGACGTATTCGGCGCCGCGATACAGCTCGGTATGGCCTTTCTGGCGGCCGAAACCCTTGGCTTCAGTGACCGTGAGGCCCTGCAGACCGATTTCGTGGAGGGCTTCCTTCACTTCGTCGAGCTTGAACGGCTTGATGATGGCTTCGATCTTTTTCATGGGTGCGACAACACTTTGGCCGGAATGGAAATGACGGGGTTTGCAATGCACACTCTATGCCAGCATTAACCCGGGTTTAACCTGCGGGATTCCCCACTATGGCGGGGGGTGTGGGTAAGTGTTCGGGCTGTTTTGCATAGAAAATACCCTATTTGATTAATATATAGGCTGAAAACAGCCTAATGTTTCGGCTTTTTCTGGCTAAGGAAGTCAGCGATGCGACCGAGGGCCTCGCTGATGGCCTGATCCGAGGCAGCAAACGACAGCCGGATATAGCCTTCGCCATGGCTGCCGAAGCTGGTGCCGGCGATGGTGGCGACACCGGCCTGTTCCAGCAGCCCATCCTGCATCTGGCGCGCGTTCAACCCCGTTTCGGTGATGTTGGGGAAGGCGTAGAACGCCCCTTCGGGCTTGATGCAGCTGATGCCGGGGATTTTGTTCAGCCCGGCGACGCAGAGATCGCGGCGGCGGCGGAAGGCCAGCCGCATTTCCTCCACGGCATCCTGCGGTCCGGTCAGTGCGGCGATGCCGGCGAACTGCGTCGGCGCGTTGACGCAGGAATGGGTGTTGATGGCGAGCTTGGTGGCCAGTTCGGCCAGCCGCGCCGGCCACAAGCCCCAGCCCAGACGCCAGCCGGTCATGGCATAGGTCTTCGACCAGCCTTCGAGAATGATGAGGCGATCCTGCAACTGATCGAGATACGGGATGAAGCTGGCGTAAGCGCCGTCGCCATCCAGCACCAGGCGCGAGTAGATCTCGTCGGCCATGATGGTGACATGGGGGAAGCGCTGCAGGCCTTCGATCAGTTTCTTCACTTCCGATGCGGGCGCGACGCCGCCGGTCGGATTGGCCGGCGAGTTGACAATGAGCAGCCGCGTGGCCGGCGTGATGCGCGCGAGCAGATCGTCGGCGCGGAAGGCGAAGCCGTCTTTCTCCAGCAGCGGGTAACCGGCGAGTTTGGCGCCGGTGTAGTTGACCAGCGATTCATAGATCGGGAAGCCGGGATCGGGATACATGATCTCGGCGCCGGGTTCGCCGAACATCTCGATGGCGGTGGCCATTGTCACCTTGCCGCCGGGCACCACGACGATGCGGTCGGGCGAGACGCTGACTTTGTAGCGTGCCGCGATCTCGGCGCAGACGGCTTCGCGCAGAGGCAGGATGCCATTCGCCGGTGTATAGCCGTGATGGCCGTCGCGCAGCGCCTTGATGGCGGCTTCGACCACATGCGGCGGGGTGGGAAAATCGGGCTGACCGATGCCGAGGTTGATGATGCTCTTACCCTGGGCCTCCAGGGCTTTCGCACGTGCGAGAACCTCGAAGGCGCTCTCCGAGCCCAGACGCGACATCCGCGCGGCAATCTGCATGCTTTTCCTCCCGCTGTAACCCGTCTGCTTATGCCGGGATTCCGGCGGGCAAACAAGGCAGGGCGACCTCACAAATGCAGGCCGGCGCCTTGCGAGGGCAGGCGGGCTTGCCTAGTGTTCTCAGCCTCATAACACCCTGCAAGGAAATCCCCATGCTGCTCGATGTCCGCACCTATACCTGCCGTCCCGGCACCATCAAGCTGCAGCTCGAACTCTACGAAAAGCTTGGCTTCAAGCCGCAGACCCGCCATCTGGGCCAGCCGGTCGCCTTCATGGTCACCGAGACCGGCCCGATCAACACCTATATCCATATCTGGGCCTATGAGAATGCCGGCGATCGCGAGACCAAGCGCGCCGGCATGCAGGCTGATCCGGAGTGGCAGGCCTTCATCAAGGCGAGCGGCGAGGCAGGGTATCTGATCAACCAGGTGAACCAGCTGATGACCCCGGCGGCCTTCGCGCCGATCAAGCGCTAATCCATACCAGCAGAGAGTACGCGTGATGAAACGCAGTGGCGGTCATATCCTCGTCGAGCAGCTTCGCATCCAGGGCGTCGATACCATTTTCGGCGTGCCGGGCGAGAGCTTCCTCAACGTGCTCGATGGTCTGCATGACCATACCAACCACATGCGTTTCGTGATCTGCCGCCAGGAAGGCGGCGCGGCGATGATGGCCGATGCCTATGGCAAGACCACCGGCAAGCCCGGCATCTGCATGGTGACACGCGGGCCCGGTGCGACGAACGCCTCGGCCGGCGTACATGTGGCCTATCAGGATTCGACGCCGATGATCCTTCTCATCGGTCAGGTCGGCCGCGACATGATCGAGCGCGAAGCCTTCCAGGAAATCGACTATCGCCGCATGTTCGGCCAGATGGCCAAGTGGGTGGCGCAGATCGACGATGCCGCCCGCATCCCGGAATTCATCAGCCGCGCCTTCAGCGTGGCGATGTCGGGCCGCCGCGGCCCGGTCGTCCTGGCGCTGCCGGAAGACATGCTGACCGATGTGGTTGAAACACCGGACGGCAAGGCTGTGCAGCCGGTGGAGGCACATCCATCCGATGCGCAGATGGCGAAATTGAAAAGCCTGCTGCAGGCGGCGAAGAAGCCGATGATGATCGTCGGTGGTTCGGGCTGGAGCGAGAGCGTGCGCGAGCAGGTGCAGACCTGGGCCGGTACCTCCGGTATTCCGGTCGGTGCATCCTTCCGGCGCCAGGATTACCTGGACAACGACTGGCCGAACTATGTCGGCGATGTCGGCATCGGCATCAATCCAAAGCTGCAGGCACGCATCAAGGACGCCGATCTGCTGCTGGTGATGGGCGCCAAGCTGGGCGAGATGACCACCGGCGGCTACACCATGATCGATATCCCGCTGCCGGGTCAGACGCTGGTGCATGTGCATGCCGGCGCCGAGGAGCTTAACCGCGTCTATACCGCCGAGCTGCCGATCAATGCGTCCGCGGCCGGCTTTGCCGGTGCGCTGCTGAAGATGGGACCGGTGGATGGCAAGGCCTGGGCCGCCGATACCCGACAGCTGCGCGCTGATTACGAAGCCTGGCAGACCGTGCCGCCGTCGCCCGGCGATGTGCAGATGATGGATATCGTGAAGTGGCTGACCAAAACGCAGGGCGCGGACCTGGTGCTGTGCAACGGCGCCGGCAATTACGCCACCTGGCTGCATCGCTTCCACCGCTATCGCCGTCATACCAACCAGCTGGCGCCGACTTCGGGTTCAATGGGCTATGGCGTGCCAGCAGCAGTGGCGGCCAAGATCGCCAATCCGCAGCGCACGGTGGTGGCCTTTGCCGGCGACGGCTGCTTCCTGATGACCGGGCAGGAATTCGCCACCGCCATGCAGTATGACGCCGCCATCATCGTGGTGGTGGTCAACAACGGCATGTACGGCACCATCCGCATGCATCAGGAGCGCGAATACCCGGCGCGTGTCAGCGGGACGGAACTGAAGAACCCGGATTTCGCGGCTTATGCGCGTGCCTTCGGCGGCCATGGCGAAACGGTGCTGAAGACGGAAGAGTTCGCACCAGCCTTCGAACGCGCCAAGGCCTCAGGCAAGCCATCGATCATCGAGATCAAGCTGGATCCGGAAGCGCTCACCCCGCGCATGACGCTCACCCAGATCCGCGAAGCGGCCGTGAAGGCCAAGGCGCATCACAGCGATCGCTAAGATACGACCATGAGAAAGCCGGACGCCTTGCGAAGGCGTCCGGCTTTTTTGTTGCCTACTTCTTCACATTCACGATCACCACGCCGCCCAGCGCCAATGCACCGCCGATCAGGCCGAGCATGGTCGGCACTTCGCCAAGCCAGAGCCAGCCCATCAGCGTCGCCGTCGGCGGTACGCAATACATGAAGTTGGCGGCGCGTGCGGCCGGCAGACGCGACAGCGCCACCGTCCAGCTGCCATAGGCGATCAGGCTGGGCACCACGCCGAGATACAGCACCCACAGCAGGATGCCGGTGGAAGCTGCCTGCGCCTCGACTGCGGCGCTGGGCAGCCAAGGCAGCAGGAACAACGCACCGATCACCATATTCCAGGCCGAGACGGTCAGCGGCTTGTGGCGGGCGAATAGCGGCTTCTGCACGATGATGTTCACGGCGGTGCATAGTGCTGCGCCGAGGATCAGCAGCGCGCCGGTATCGAGTTGCAGGGTATCGAAATCACCGAGCGCGATTAGCCCGATGCCGGCAAAGGACAGCGCCGTGCCGATCCAGCCATAGATGTTGAAGCGTTCGCCTAGCAGCGCCATGGCCAATGCCGCGGTGATGATCGGATTGACGTTGATGATGAAGCTGGCAGCGCCGGCAGTGACGGTCATCTCGCCCATGTTGAGCAGGGCCGTATAGAGCGCGACGAACAGCAGGCCGCCCGAGACGAAGCGCCAGGCCTCGGCCAGCTGTGGCAGCGCCGGCCGGGTGATGGCCAGGAACAGGGCCGCCGGCAGGGCCGCGATGACGAAACGGGCTGCGCCCAGTTCCAGCGGGCCGAAACCAGCCAGGCCGGCGCGGATGGCGGGGAAGGCCGAGGACCAGGCGATCACCGTGATGGCGACCGCGGCGATGGTGACGGTATCCAGGCGGGGCCGGACAGGGGTGGCGGGCAGGGCGTCGCAGGCGGCGGACATGGCAAAACTCCAGTGGTTCCAGTCCCCTAGACATCGGGCGGAACCAGCTGATTGACAATCGAACAGATCGAGGGTCAGCTGTGCGTATGGATCACAGCTTGCCAGCCCAGCTCCCCCCGCTCGATACGCTCCGCGCCTTCGAGGCCGCCGCCCGGCTGGGCAGCTTTTCGGCCGCGGCCGAGACCCTGAACCTGACCCATGGCGCCATCAGCCGGCAGGTCGCCAAGCTGGAGCGCTGGCTCAATGTGCGGCTGTTCGACCGGCAGGCGCGCGGGGTCGGCCTGACGCCGGATGGCCAGCGCCTCTACCAGCGCACGCGCGAGGCCTTTTCCCTGATTGCCGATTATGGCGACCGCTGGACCGATCCGCGCGGCTCAGCCGTGGTGCGGCTCAACTCCATTCCGTCGGTCACCGGCCGCTGGCTGATGCCGCGTCTGGCCGGGCTGGAAGCCGGGCCGCCGCAGCTGCGCGTGCAGCTGTTGATCGATCATCGCCATGTCGATCTGGCAGACGAGGGCGTCGACCTTGCCATCCGCTGCGGTCGCGGTTCGGTGCCGGGCCGCATATCGCTGCAGCTGTTCGAAGAACATTGCTTCCCGGTCGCTTCGCCCGCGCTGGCGGCAAAGATCGGCAAGGGCAGGCCCGAGCGCCTGCTGGATTATCCGCTGATCCATGATTCCAGCGCCACCGGTTGGCGCGCCTGGCTGAATGCCCAGGGGCTGGACTATCGCCCGCGCGCCCAGGACCGCCGCTTCGAAGATTACAATCTTGTGCTGGATGCGGCGGCTTGCGGACTGGGGATCGCGCTGGCGCGGCCGCCGCTGGCTCATATCGATATCGAGCAGGGCCGCATTGCCGCGGTGGATCATCGCACGGCGCTGAACTCCGTTTCATACTGGCTTGACCGGCCGCAGGGGCAGCTGCGGCCCGCCGCGGCCCAGCTGGCCGGACGATTGGCCGCACTGGCGGCGGTGTCGCAGCCGGCGCTGAAAGCATTTCTGAAAGACGACGCATAACGGCGCGGCTAGACTGTGCCGGATAAATCGCAGGGAGGCCGGTCATGGATCGTCGTGTGTTTCTCGGGTCTGCCGCCGCTGTCGTCGCCGGTGCCGGCGCGGCTGTGGCCCAGCATCACCTGCATCTGCCGGAAGCGAAGCCTTCTGTTGCGCCTTATGCCAATCTGGGCCAGGGCGGCGCGCCGCATCACATGACCGGCGAGCAGGAAGCGCAACGCGTCACGGCTTCACCGGCACCGCCCGGCGTGCCCGGCCGCTGGTTCGCCCGCGCTGCCCTGCCGATCCCGCGCAGCGAAATGGCCTGGGCCACCGCCTGGGACAATCGTATGTACATCGTCGGCGGCTATGGCGAGGGCAAGGTCAACCGCAGCTACAACCATATCTACGATCCGGCGCAGGACCGCTGGTTCGACGGCGCACCGCTGCCGCGCGGCGCCAACCATGTGGCGGTCTGCGCCGATGCCGGCAAGGTCTATGCCTTCGGCGGTTTCACCGAGCAGAACCGCCTGTCGGATGCCAATGCCTATGTCTATGACATTGCCGTCAACAGCTGGCGCAGCATCGCGCCGATGCCACGTCCGCGTGGCGCCGCGGCAGCCGTGGTGCTGCATGGACGCATCCATCTGATCGGCGGCGCTTCCGAGCCGGCGCGCGAGCGGGCATCAGTCGGATGGCATGAAGTCTACGATCCGCAGTCCGACAGCTGGCAGGCGCGCAAACCGCTTCCCGGTGCACGCGACCATGTCGGCGCCGTGGCCTTCAACGGCAACATCCATATCATCGCCGGGCGTTTCAACACGTTCGAGTACAACACCGATCTGCATCATGTGTATCTGCCGCAGCAAGATACCTGGGAGACCCGCGCGCCGCTGCCGGTGTCGCGTTCGGGCCATGGCCTCGTGATCTATCGCGACCGCCTGTTCGCCATGGGCGGCGAGTCCGGCGTGATCGCCGGCGGCCAGATCACGCAGGCAAAAGTCTTCGGCCAGATGGAAAGCTACGATCCGGCAACCGACCGCTGGCAGAGTCACGCCGCGATGCCGACGCCACGTCATGCGGTGGGCGCTACCGTGTTGAACGATGCGATCTATGTGGCCGGCGGCGGCGCGGTCACCGGCGGCATGGTGCAGTCGGCCGTGCATGAGGCGTTTACACTGGGCTGACGGGAAAAGCGGGGGCGGGGGTGAAGATTTGGATTTATGCCGCGGCGGCGGTGCTGCTGCTTGCGGGGAGACCGGCGACAGCACTTGTGATGGAGGTGGCTGACACGCATGTCATCCTGTCGGGCTCGGTTGCCAGCGGCGATTACTATAAATTCAACACACTGCTGATCCGCAATCCGCAGGTCGATACGGTGGTGGTGCGCGATTCACCGGGCGGTCACGCGCCGAGCGGTTACAGCATCGGATCGCTGATCCGCAGCCGCGGACTGAACACCGTGGTTTCGGGCTACTGCCGGTCGGCCTGTTCGCGCATTTTCCTGGGCGGCGTCGAACGCCGCTTTGCCGATGATACGCCGGTCGGGCAGACCTATGTCGCCTTTCATGGCAATTATGACGACAGCGGCCGGCTCAACCTCGCCAATGTCAATGAGCTGCGCCAGTACATCGTCAGGCACAGCGATGGCAAAGCCGACATGGCCCTGATCGAGCGCTGGACCACCATCGCGCAGACCAAGGGCTATATCTATTTTTTCGATTCCAATCGCCTGAAACGGAAGGACGGGATGTCGGTTTTCCTGTGTCAGGGCCATGAAGAGAAGAAATACGAGGATTGCGAAAAGATCGCCGGGAAGACGGGCTACGATCTGGGCATATTCACGGCAACCGATCTGGTGACACCGAAGAAACCGGGATAGGCCGGTTTATTTGATGCCGAAGGCGCGTTTGAAAATGTCGCCGATAGCCGTGCCGATATTGGCGTTCTGCGCCACGCTCTCGTAATTGCCGGTATACAGCTTGGTGATGATCGCCTCGCGCGGCGAGGTTTCCCCGAAGCGCAAATGTACGTGACTGCGCCCTGCATCGGTGACATGAGCGGTGGTCGGCCCGATTTCAGGGATATCGACGACGATCTCGGCATCGCGCAACTGCGGCGCCAGTGCCGGCGGCACTTCAAGCCGGGCGCCCGAGACTGACATGTCGAGCAGCCAGACCGGATAGGTCTGCCCGCGGCAGGAGAGAGTGACGGCCTCTTCGATACCGAAGCGCTCCTCGCGGCGCATGCGCGGCCGCTCGACAGCCAGCAGCATGACCAGTGCGAGGATCAGCAGGTTCCAGCAGCTCCAGAAGGTATAGAGCGTCGGGTCGCCGCCGTCGGCCAGCCGGCCTTCGACCAGGCTGCTGCGGAAGGCGAGGATGGCGAAGACCGTGAGCGCGAAGACCGTGCCGGCCTCAAGGAAGACCGGCCAGTTGATCTGGATGCGGTCGGTCATCACCCCCTTGCTGGTGACGCGGAACACCTGGGCCTTGCGGAAGATCAGCGCGGTCCAGACCGCCGGGGCAACGCGCGAGGCGCAGACGAACTCCGTCAGGTCGGTCAGGATCGGCATGATACGGCCGCTGGATACCCAGACGAACAGCGCGGTGGAGGAGAAGAAGGCCGGCATGAAATGATAGGCGTAGTCGCCCACGTCAGCGCGCAGGATCGAGATGCCGCCATACCAGTAGAGCAGGGGCGCAAGCAGGCCGAACAGGCAGAAGGCCGGCAGGCTGAGCCAGTAATTCGCTGTTTCCAGGAACAGGAAACGGTGCATGAGGTCGAGGTTGTTGCGGCCGAAGGGGCCGACCTTGACGAACAGCGACTGGATGGCGCCGATGCCCCACCGGCTGCGCTGCTTGATATATTCACCGATGGTTTCCGGCGCCAGGCCGTTGGACAGCTTTTCGTTCAGGTAGCGGGTGACGTAGCCGGCATCGATCAGCTTGAAGCTGAGCAGAATATCCTCGGTGATGGTTTCCATCGGATAACCGCCGATATCCTCGATGGCGGCGCGGCGGGCGACAAAGGATGTGCCGCAGCAGTATGACACGTCCCAGCCATCCTTGGCCGGCTGCAGGGTGTCGAAGAAAAAGCGCTGCTCGTCGACCCAGGATTCCGACAGCATGAAGTTATGCTGCAGCATGTTCGGATTGAAGAAGAACTGCGGCGTCTGCACCAGGGCGACGCGGGGGTCTTCGAAAAATCCAACCACGCGGCGCAGGAATTTCCGCTTCGGCACGAAATCGGCATCCAGCACCATGATGAACGGCGCATTGGTTTCGGTTTTCGAGATGTTCAAGGCGTGGTTCATATTGCCAGCCTTGGCGCCCTTGTTATCGTCACGCCGCAGATAGCGCACGCCCATGGCAGCACATTTATCGCGCAGCCAGTCGCGCCGGGTATCGTCGAGTACCCAGACGTTAAAGTTCGGATAGTCGAGGGCCCGGGCGCCGAGGATGCTGCGCTCCAGCACCTCCCAGGATTCGTTATAGGTGGGGATGAAGACATCGACCGCCGGCATGTCGATCCGGCTACGGCTGTTCTGTTCGTTCAGTTCGGCAGCCGGCGTGTTGTCGCGGTGACGCCAGAATGTCAGCAGGCAGACATAGGTGCTGAAGGCCAGCATCAGTTCCAGGGTCAGGAACAGCATACCGAAGATAAAGTCGGCCGGCTGCGCCATCGGCGGGATGGTCTCGGTGATGCGCCAGTACATGTAGCGCAGGCTGAGCAGAAGGACCGCTACAATGAAGCCGCGCCGCACCAGCAGGTTGCTGGGCCTGACCAGCGGCAGCAGCAGGATCGCGCCGGCCAGCAGGGCGATGCCGGGAACGGCGGCGAGCAGGTTGTTCACGGATCAGCCGAGGGTGAGGAGGCTGCTGAGGCGGCGGGTGATATTGTCGAGCACGGTATTCTTGATATGCAGACGACCGACGCGGCCGACCGGGCAGGCTTCAGGCTGACTGACCAGAACCTGCGGATTTTCCGCACTGGTGCCCGTGGCGAAGTCGACGGCGAAGATCCAGCGCAACTGGTCGACGCCCGGCGTCGTGGTGATGGCGAATTCGCGGCGGTCGGCATCCTGATCGCCACGCAGACCGACGAGGCGGGCCTTGTGACTGACCATGCGGCCGTTGCGTTCGAATTCCACCATAGCGCTGTCGCCGATCGACAGGGTCTCGTCGGTACGGCGGTCGCGGGCCACTTCGAAGAAGATGCGCGAGCAATCGGCGACCTGCAACAGCGGCACACTGGTCCCGATGGTGGCGCCATCGCTTTCCAGCATGCGCCAGAGCACACCATCGGCTGGGGCAACGATGGCGGCTTCGCCCATCTGCTGGCGCCGGCGCTGTTCGGCCTGGAGTTGGCGTTCGACCTGGGTCTGTTCGGCGACCAGGTCGGCCTTGCGGCTGGTCAGGCCCACGCGCTGGAGTTCGATCTCGTCGCGGCGCTGCTGGGAATAGGGGGCGTTATTGTAAGAGTCGGACAGATAAATGCCCTGGTCGGCGGCATTACGTTCCTGGCGCAGCCGGTCGAAGCTGCGGCGCAGCGTCGCCAGTTCGGCCTGCGCCACTTCGGCCTCCGAACGGCGCTTGTCGAGATCGGCAGTGCTGGCATAGCCCTTTGCGGCCAGCGGTTCGATCCGCTTGAACTGGGCATCGAGCAGGCGAGTGCTGGCTTCGGCCCGGCGGATACGCGCTTCGGCTTCGGCGAGCTGGGCATTCAGGTTCGATACAACGGCAGTGCGGAAGTTCTGGCTGTCGCCCCCAAGCCGCTGCAGAAAGGGTTCCAGCGCGGCGATCTGCTGGTCGATGCCGGTAATGCGTTCCACCAGTGCATCATTGTGGGCCTGCAGATTGGCCAGACGCACGTCGCGATCCGGAGAGTCGCGCAATATGGCCAGGGTCTGGCCGCGCTTCACCCGCTCGCCGATCTGCGTCTCGCCATAGCTGATCTGGCCATCGATGGGCGCACGCAGTGTGATGAGATCGGCATTCACCCGCCCGACCGGGACCTGGGCATAGAACACGCCCGGCACGATTGCGTAACCGAAGACGGCCAGCAGGAGCAGTCCAAGGCCGATGCGAAGGATGCGGCCGGGAATGGCAGGCTTGGTTTTGATTTTGGACATATACATGGCGGTTTGCGGGTTTCCAGCGAACTGGACGGAGTCATAGCGTGAGGCTTCTCAACTTCCGGCATTAAAATACCGTAAGTAGTTTTCTGTCTCGAAAACCTTATGGTTAGTGGAAGATTTACATCGGGAATGAATGACTTACCGCATTGCAATCTGAAAGCGGTGTCCTGGCGGCCGACTTTCGATATATCTACTCGCGCGGGTAAAACAGGCGAGGGTCACGGCCCTGCCGGACCCTTGTGCGGCTCTGATTGTTGCAGGTTGAAATATTGTAATTGTGTTCGATGGCGGTCGTGGCCGCCGGACGGAAGCGGGAAACGACATGCTTGCTACCATTGCCCCGGTTGGCGCCCTGTTGTTGAGCGTTGCCTTGCTGCTGACCGGAAACGGGTTGCAGGGCACGTTGTTGCCGATCCGCGCCAGCCTGGAAAGTTTCGGCGCGCTTTCGATCGGCATTCTCGGGTCGGCCTATTACATCGGCTTTGTCGCCGGCTGCATCGCCACGCCGAAGCTGATCCGACGCGTGGGGCATATCAGGCTGTTCACGGCGATGGTTTCGGTTGCTTCGGTGATTCCGCTGGCTCATGCCATGCTGGTGGGGCCACTGCCATGGTGGCTGCTGCGTGCCATGACCGGCATGTGTCTGGCCGGCCTGTATCTGATTATCGAAAGCTGGCTGAACGAACGTGCGACGCCGGAAAACCGCGGCACGATCTTCACCACCTATACCACCGTGAATTTCTCGGTGATTACCCTGGGCCAGCTGCTGTTGCTGGCCGATGACCCGATCCGCTTCCATCTGTTCAGCCTGGCTTCGATCCTGGTGTCGCTGGCGGCCGTGCCGGTGGCGCTGACCCGTTCACCGCAACCTGCGCCGATTTCCTCGGCCCGTCTCAGCCTGCGCGGCCTGTATCGCGTTTCGCCTGTCGGCGTGGCCGGCGTGCTGACCGTCGGTCTTGCCAATGGTGCCTTCTGGGGGATGGCGCCGGCCTTTGCATCCCAGGCCGGTCTCAGCATTCCCCAGGTTGCCTGGTTCATGAGCGCGACCGTGATCGGCGGTGCGCTGGCCCAATGGCCGTTCGGCCGGCTGTCCGACCGCATGGATCGCCGCAAGACCATCCTGCTGGCCTGCGGGTTGGCGGCCGGGGCCGGCGCCCTGATGATTGTCACGTATCTGACGCTGCCGGCCCTGATGATCGGCGCCGGTTTCCTGTTCGGGGTTTTCTCGTTCCCCCTCTATGCGATCAGCGTCGCCCATACCAACGACATGGCCAAGGATGTCGATTTCGTCGCTGTGGCTGGCGGGTTGCTGCTGATCAACGGAGCGGGCTCGGTGATCGGTCCCTTGGTGGCCGGTGTGGCGATGGACCGCCTCGGTCCCGTGGGGCTTTTTGGCTTCACCGCGGTGGTTCATACGGCGATGGCGGCCTTCGCCGTGCACCGCATGGGCCAGCGTGCGGCTCCGCCACAGGACCAGAAAGCCGATTTCGTGCCGATGCCCTCCACCGCGCCGGTACGGGCGGATCTGGATCCGCGCGCCGATGAGGTGGCCAACCAGGCCGCGAAGGCGGTTTAGGTCTGGCAACGGTCACAAAAAACCGCGCCGGCGGCAGGAAATCTGCCCGCCCGTCGTGTAGGCTGCAGCCATGACGATTCCGAATACAGAACATATGCCTGCCAGCGATATCCCCGTGGCGATGTGGCTGGTCAAAGCCGGGCTCGACGATGGCGTGCCGGCAGACCTGATCACTGAATTCTGCGACCGGCTTGTCGGCGTGGGGATTCCGCTGCAGCGGGTTTTCATCGGTATGGCCACATTGCATCCGCTGGTGCGCGCGCGCGGGTATACCTGGACGGAAAGCGGCGGCCTGATCGGCAACGATGCCATGCCGCATCGCGATCCCGACGACGAGCCGGCGGCCTGGACGGCGAGCCCGCTCCGTCACATGCTGGCCAACGAAGTGGGCGAGATGCGGCGCGCGCTGACCGGGCCTGAAGCCACCTTCGATTTTCCCGTCCTGTCCGAATTCGCCGAGCAGGGCCTGACCGACTGGTTCGCCCAGGCCCACAGTTTCGGATGGGCCTTCAAGAATTCGCACCACATTACCGACCGCTATGCCGGCATCGGCATGATCTGCTCCTTCGCCACCGCAGAGCCGGGCGGTTTCGACGAGGATCATCTGACCCGCATGCGCCGCCTGATTCCGCTGCTGGCACTGGCGGTCAAGGCAGCGATCCTGACCCAGCTCAGCCGCGACGTCACGGCGGCCTATATCGGCGGCGACGCGGCCCAGCGTGTGCTGAATGGTGCGATCCGTCGCGGCCAGGCGGAGAAGGTGGAGGCGGTCATCCTCTACGCCGATCTGCGCGGCTTTACCGCCCTGGCCGACCGTCTGGCCATCGAACCGCTGGTCGAGACGCTGAATGCGTATTTCGATTGTCTGGGACCTGCCATCGAGGCCGGTGGTGGCCAGGTGCTGAAATTCCTCGGTGACGGGTTGCTGGCGAGCTTCCAGCCCGACCATCAGAATACTACGGCAAAAGTCTGTGCCGCGGCCCTGCAGGCGGCGCGGGCGGCGCTCGATGCCGTGGATGAGCTGAACGCGGCGCGCGCTGCCGCCGGATTGCCGGTGCTGGCGCTCGACATCGCCCTGCATGAAGGACTGGTGATGTATGGCAATGTCGGTACCGGGGCGCGGCTCGATTTCACCCTGATCGGTCCGACGGTGAACGAGGCGTCGCGGCTGGAGAATCTCTGCACGGCGCTGGACCGCAACCTGCTGGCGTCGGAATCTTTTGTGCAGTCGGCCGGACCGGGGACGGGGCTGGTCTCGCTGGGCCGCCATGTGCTGCGCGGCGTGGCGGAACCCCGGGAAGTCTTTGGCCTGCCCTGAACAGGCGAAGGCATGGCAGACAAAAAAACGGCGCCTTTCGGCGCCGTTTCCATTCGCGGATGATCGCGGGCGATCAGAGAACCTTGAGGTTCACCGCCGAGGTCTTGCCCTTCTGGGTGGCCAGTTCGTATTCGAGGTTCTGGCCCTCGTTCAGGGTCGACAGGCCAGCGCGTTCAACGGCACTGATATGCACGAAGACATCTGCGCCGCCGGCAGCCGGCTGGATAAAGCCGAAGCCCTTGGTGTTGTTGAACCACTTCACGGTACCGTTCGCCATAGGAAACTCCTGATAGGCATAGTCAAGGAAGGCATGCCGTCGGCATGCCCGGGTCTGCAGACGACCATGCCTTGCGGGCAGGGCCGGACAACCTGAATTCTGGAGAGCCTGGCGGCTGTCGCGGGGATGAAATCCATCGCGACGACCTGCATCAGCAGGCCAAAATACCGATTGCGGTGTTCATAAAGAAGGCAAGGTGCCTGCTTGTCAACGCATCGGCCGGTTGTCTGGGCAGGCTGGGGGCCAATTGAGGCAATATTGTGAATTCTTTGGCTTTTTTGCCCATATGCGGAAAGTAACCTTGAATTAACGCCGGATGTGCTTATCTTCAGTCCTGGTCGTCAAGACCAACGATGATCGCCGACCGTAAAGTGGGATGCAGTGACCCGCCGGCGTATCATCACCTTACCTTCCCCTTCCCTGACAATCTGAACGCTCTGCAATCCTGGCATCCGCTGCGGATTGTATTGGTGCGTTCGCATCGCCGTATGGCAGGATCGCAACAGTTGGGCAATTCGACTGCCCGGGCGAGGGGACGCCTATGGTGTATAATACGACATCGACCACGCGGCGCCTGCTCGCACGCGATGGTCAGGCCCTGGCGGCCGATCTCACCGCCAAATTCCATCATGAACGCCTGCTTGGTTTTGTCGCCCTGTGGTCCAGCGCGATCGAGCCCGGCCGCAAAGTGCCCTCGCGGGATGCTTTCACGCCGGAGCTGCTACGCGACTATCTGCCTTATCTTGTCATCATCGGTATGGATGAGACCCGTCAGCGCTATCGTTTCCGTCTCGTCGGCACCGAGGTGGTGGCCATGAATGGCCGCGACGGTACCGGCAAATGGCTGGACGAACTTTATTCGCCCGCCGATATGGCGGCGCATCACACCGTCCATCAGGGCATCATCGCTACCGGCAGGCCGGTGCGGGTTTTCGGCACGCTGGGATTTGTTGACCGCAGCTATATCGCGCTGGAAGCTGCCGTGGTGCCGCTGGCGGCCAGCAGGCCGGACCATATCGACCAGTTCATGGTCTGCATGGCCTATGGTGAAATCCAGCCGCCGCGCCCTTAAGCCAGTGCCGCGGCCACCTGGTCGGTGGTTGCGGTCCAGCCGACGATGGCGCCCTGGGCACGGATCATCTCGATTGCAGCGGCCTTGAATTCCGGGAAATAGCTTTCGGTGGCGTCTTCCACCAGCAGGCATTCGTAACCGCGATCATTGGCTTCGCGCATCGAGGTCTGCACGCAGACTTCGGTGGTGACGCCGCCAAAGAGAAGATGCGTGATGCCGCGCTGCTTCAGGTCATCCTGCAGGCTGGTGGCATAGAAAGCGCCTTTGCCGGGCTTGTCGATCACCAGTTCGCCGGGCAGGGCGGCCAGCTCCGGGACCAGATCGTTTCCCGGTTCGCCGCGCACCAGAATGCGGCCCATCGGGCCGGCATCGCCGATGCGCAGGCTGGCATTGCCGCGCGTCAGCTTGGCCGGCGGGCAATCCGACAGATCGGCTTTGTGGCTTTCACGCGTGTGGATCAATGGCAGCCCGGCCTTGCGCCAGACAGACAGCAGCCGGGCCACAGTGGGCACGATCACGCCGAGCCGGCTGACATCATTGCCAAGTGCATCGCCAAAGCCACCGGGTTCGATGAAATCGCGCTGCATGTCGATCATGACCAGTGCGGTCTTCTGCAAGGGAAATTCGTAAGGATAAGGTTTGGCGGCGGCGATGCTGGGCATGGTCAGTGCCCTGCCATATGGCGGCCGATGACGGTCAGGTCGGCGGCGGCGATGGCGTCCTCATAGACAATGCGGCCGGAGAACATCACGGCGATGCGATCCGACAGTTCGAACAGCTCGTCGAGATCCTCGCTGACCAGGAGTACGGCAGCGCCACGGTTGCGGGCTGCCATGATCTGGCCGTGGATATCGGCGACGGCGGCGAAATCGAGGCCGAAGCAGGGGTTGGCGGCAACCAGCACATTCACCTCGCCACCGATCTCGCGGCCCAGCACGGCGCGCTGCACATTGCCGCCCGAAAGCTGGCCGATGGCGGCATCCGGCCCGGGAGTCTTGACGCGATAGCGGGCGATAATCTGCTTTGCGGCCTCGCGGAAGGCGCCGGGCTTCAGCCACCAGCCACCAGCCGCGAACGGCGCCTCGTCAAAGCGGCGGAAGGCCAGGTTCTCCGCCACACTCATGCCGGCGACACAGGCATTGCGCAGGGGCTCTTCCGGCAGGCAGGACAGCTTGTGTCGCTTCATCGCCGCACGGCTGCAGTCAAATGTCTCGCCATGCAAGGCAATGCTGCCATCCACGATCTTGCGCTGGCCGGCGATGGCTTCGACCAGTTCGCGCTGGCCGTTGCCGGAGACGCCGGCGATGCCAAGAATCTCGCCGGCGCGCACGCGCAGGCTGACGCCTTTCACCGCGGGCTGGCCGGCATCGTCGGCCACGTTGAGGGTCTTGATGGCAAGGCGGGTTTCGCTGCCGGCTTCGCCACTGCGAGGGGCGGGATCGGGCAGCTTCTGTTCGCCCATCATCATCTTCGCCATATCGTCGGCGGTCAGATCGGTCACCTTGCCGCTGCCGGCGAATTTGCCGCGGCGTAAAACGGTGACGCTGTCGGCAAAGGCAAACACCTCACGGAATTTATGCGTGATGGTGAGTACGGTGAGCTGCTGCGACTTCGTCATATCGCGCAGCAGACCCAGCACCTCGTCGGCCTCTCCCGGTGTCAGCACCGAGGTCGGTTCATCGAGAATAAGGAAGCGGCGCTTGAGATACAGCTGCTTGAGGATTTCGGTCTTCTGCTTCTCGCCGGCCGCCAGTGCCGCGACCTTGCGATCCAGCGGCACGCGGAAGGGCATGGTGGCGAAGAAAGACTCCAGATCGGCCTGCTCCGCCTTCCAGTCGATCACGCGTGGCAGGTCGGTACGCGCCAGCACCAGATTCTCGGCAACTGTCATATCGGGGACCAGCGTGAAATGCTGGTAGACCATGCCAAGGCCGAGCGTATGCGCCATGCGCGGACTGGAAATCGGCTGTTCATGATTGCCGACCATCACCTGGCCGGTATCGGGCGTGTAATAGCCCATCACACATTTGACCAATGTGCTCTTGCCGGCGCCGTTCTCGCCCAGCAGAGCATGGAAGCTGCCGGCTTCCACCTTCAGCGTCACATCGTCCAGTGCCTTAAGGGCCCCGAACTGCTTGCTCATCCCCAGCGCTTCCAGCGACACGGCGCCGGTGGCGGGCGGAGCGGCCGGATCAGGGACGAACATCACCATCAGGCGATGCCCTCCAGGAAGGCAGCCGAGGTGGCGACCGCACCGAATACGCCGCCCTGCATCTTGATCATCTTCAGCGCGGCGTCGTGGTTGCCCTTGTCGGTGGCACCGCAGCAGTCCTCCAGCAGGATGCATTCAAAGCCGCGATCGTTCCCTTCGCGCATCGTGGTATGGACGCAGACATCGGTGGTGATGCCGGTCAGCACGATATTGCGGATGCCACGCAGGTTCAGGATCAGTTCCAGATCGGTGGCGCAGAAGGAGCCTTTGCCGGGTTTGTCGATGATGACTTCGCCGGCTTTCGGCGCCAGTTCCGGGATGATGTCCCAGCCCGGTTCGCCGCGCACCAGAATGCGGCCGCAGGGGCCCGGGTCGCCGATGCCGGCACCGATACGCTGCGAACGCCAGCGCTTGTTGGCCGGCAGGTCGGCCAGATCGGGGCGATGGCCTTCGCGGGTATGGATGATGTGATAGCCCTTGGTGCGCATGGCGGAGAGCAGACGCTGGATCGGTTCGATCGGCGCGCGGGTCAGGGAGAGATCGTAGCCCATGGCGTCGACATAGCCGCCCTTGCCGCAGAAATCGGTCTGCATATCGATGATGATAAGCGCCGTATTCTCCGGCCGCAGGTCGCCATTCCACGGCCAGGGATAGGGATCGGCGGCGACATGACGGCCGGCATTGGCTGTGGCGGTCTGGTAGGTCATCGGGTCACTCCCAGTTCGCCTGGCGCGCCGGCAATCGTGCGGTCGCGCGAGCAGGTCAGGATCATGATCACAAGGGTGAGGAAATACGGCATGGCATTGAACAGGTAATAACCCTGTGTGATGCCGACGGATTGTAAGGCGGGCCCGAGAGCCGCAGCCCCGCCGAACAGCAGCGACGCCCAGAAGCACAGCATCGGATTCCAGCGCGCGAAGATCACCAGGGCGACGGCCGTAATGCCCTGTCCGCTGGACAGGCCCTCGCTCCAGCTGCCGGGATAGGACAGCGAGAGGAACGAACCGCCGATGCCGGCCAGAAAGCCGCCGCTGGCGGTGGCAAACATCCGCACCTGGTTGACGGCATAGCCCAGCGCACGGGCGGCATCGGCGCTGTCGCCGACAGTGCGCACGATCAGGCCCCAGCGGGTGTTGCGGAAAGCCCAGAGCAACACGGGTGCGAGCACCACGCCGATCAGGAACAGCGCGTTGATGCGCAGGGAGTCGCGGACCTGGGCATTGTCGCTCCAGTTGCCGAACGGGATCGAGGGCAGGTTCGGGGCCTGTGGCTGGATGAAAGGCTTACCGAGGAAGAAGGCGAGGCCGATACCGAACAACATCAGCGCGATGCCCACGGCAATGTCGTTGACGCGCGGCAGGCTGCAGATCAGGGCATGCACGATGCCGAACACGGCGCCGGCACAACCGGCCGCCAGTACACCGAGCCAGGGCGAGCCGGTGAGGTAGGACACCGCGTAGCCGCTCATGGCGCCCATCACCAGGGTACCTTCCAGGCCGAGGTTGATGCGGCCGCTTTTCTCGGTGATGCATTCGCCAAGGCTGACGAACAGGAATGGCGTGCTGACGCGAATGGCGCCGGCCAGCACCGCCAGCGGTACGCCCCACCAGCCAAGCAGATCGGCGCTCATGGCTTCATCTTTCGCGACAGCCACGGCAGCCGGCCGTACAGCACTTCGCTGGTCAGAATCGAGATGAAGATCAGGCCCTGCAGCACCAGAACGGTGGCGTCAGGCAGGCCCAGGCGACGCTGCAACAGGCCGCCGCTGGCGCCGATACCGCCGAGCAGGATGGCGACCGGGATGATGGCCAGCGGATTATGGCGGGCGAGGAAGGCGACGAGAATGCCGGTATAGCCATAGCCGACGATCAGCGAGGCATTGGCCTTGCCATGCACGGCAGCCACTTCCACCATGCCGGCCAGACCGGCAGCCGCGCCGGCGAGGCCGCAGGCGACCAGCACCAGCTTGCCGACCGGCAATCCGACCATGCGGGCAGCCTTCACATTGCCGCCGGCCACGCGCATGGCGAAGCCGAACGTGGTGCGATAGATCAGGATATAGGCGAGCACGCAGGCGATGACGCCATAAGCCAGGCCCCAGTGGATATCGGTGCCGGGTATGGTGCTCAGCATATTGGCGTCGCCGATATGCGGCGTGGATGGCTTGTTCAGGCTGGCCGGATCGCGCAGCAGGCCCTCGACCAACTGGTTGAAGATGGCAATGGCGATATAGACCAGCAGCAGGCTGGAGATCGTCTCGTTGACGCCGCGCCAGTGCCGCAAACCGCCGGCAAGCGCGATCCATACCGCACCGCCCGCCATCGCGGCCATCGCCATGGCAAGCTGGACGACCAGCGGCGCCGCGTTGGGCAGGGCCTGGCTGATCGCGGCGGCCGCAAGACCACCGATCACCAGTGCGCCTTCGCCGCCGATCACCACCATGCCAAGCTGAGCGGGCAGGGCGCAGCATAAGGCCGTGAGGATGAGCGGCGCGGCACGGGTCAGGGTGTTCTGCCAGGAGAACCAGGAGCCGAAGGCACCGGCATACATGAGGCTGTAAGTGTCGAAGGGATTGACGCCGGCCAGCGCGACGAAGATGCCGAACAGGACGAGGGCGGCCAGCACCGCCAGCAATGGTACGGCAACGGCCTCGGCACCGCTGCGCAGGATGTCCTGCCAGCGGGCCGTGCCATCGTCGAGTTTAAGCGGACTGGCCTCCACGGCGGTTCACGCGAGGGCGCCGAGCACGCCTTCGACCAGATAGTTCATCTTCTCCAGTTCGATATCGGTCTGGCCGCGCTCGGTACCGGCGGCGATCACCGTGGCGCCCTTGTTGTCCTTGATCGGACCCTTGAAGATCACATAGGAGCCGGTGGTCAGCTTGGCCTTGATGTCGTCGGCATGCTTGCGGGCCTTTTCCTCGACCAGCGGACCATAGGCCGAGGTCTTGACGATGCCTTCCTTGAGGCCGCCGCGCACCAGGTTCGGCAGCTTCTCGCCGCCCTGAACCGACTTGGCGAGCTTGGGATACAGCGCTTCCCAGTTCCATTCGGCGCCGGTGAGATAGCCCTTGGGCGCGAGCTTGGACTGGTCGACGTGGTAGCCGCAGACCATGATGCCGCGCTTCTCGGCGGTCTCGACAATCACCTTCGGGCTGTCGACATGGCAGGTGACGACATCGACGCCCTGGTTGATCAGGCCGTTGGTGGCTTCGGCTTCCTTGACCGGCAGCGACCAGTCGCCGGTGAAGATCACCTGGGTGGTGACATTCGGATTGGCGAGCTTGGCTCCCAGCGTGAAGGCGTTGATGTTGCGCAGCACCTGCGGGATCGGCTTGGCGGCGATGAAGCCGAGCTTGCCGGTCTTGCTGGTGTAGCCGGCGACGATGCCGTTGAGATATTGCGCTTCGTCGATATAACCGAAATAGCTGCCCGCATTGACCGGGTCCTTGTCCGACCACATGCCGCCGCAATGCAGGAAGCGGACCTTGTCGTACTTTTTGGCCAGCTTGATCATATGCGGGTTGTAGTAACCGAACGAAGTCGGGAAGACCAAGGCGGCGCCGTCGAGGTTGATCATCGACTCCATGGTCTTCTCGACCGCGACGGTCTCGGGCACGTTCTCTTCTTCCAGCACCTTGAAGCCGCCGAGCTTCTTCAGTGCGGCCGCGCCCTGGGCATGGGCCTGATTGTAGCCGAAGTCGTCACGGGGCCCGACATAGATGAAGCCGATCGCGACATCCTTGGCGTGGGCCGATCCGAGCGGCAGACCAGCGGTGAGGGTGGCGGCGCCGAGCGCGGCGCTTCCCTGCAGCATGGAGCGGCGGCTGAGCTTGAATTCTGATGTCATGGCAAATTCCCCCTTGTCCCGTGGCAGAAGTCATCTTCGCTTTATACGGGCAGCAAGAGTTGTGCCGCTTCTTGTGCGTTGTAGAAAATTCTTTGTATCCAAGAGCTTGGCATAGAACGCCCGGCCCATTCGTATACATGTCTGGAGTGATTGTATAAAAAATAGCCAATAATTGAGAATTGTATGCATCTTTTATGCGCCAGTTCCGGGCCGATGGTTGCCGTGGCAGAAACATCGACCGACAATCTGTATACGCAACCGACTCCGGGGGCGGCTGACCGTTCATTTTCTGGCCCTGAGTTTTTCCATGATCCTTGGTATTCCCCTGAGCGAACTCGCCTGGCTTGCTGTGGCGCTGCTGGCGGCTGGCGCGGTGACCGGCGTGCTGGCCGGCGTATTCGGTGTCGGCGGCGGCGCTGTCATCGTCCCGGTGCTCTACGAGCTGTTCATTGTCATCGGGATACCGGAAGACGTGCGCATGCCGCTCTGCGTCGGCACCTCGCTGGCGGTGATCATCCCAACCTCGATCCGCTCCTTCAATGCGCATCGGCGCAAGGGCATGGTCGATATGTCGATCGTGAAAATCTGGGCTGTTCCGGTTGTTCTGGGTGTGGTGATCGGCGGCGTGATCGCCCGTTATGCACCGGCCGATCTCTTCAAGGCGGTGTTCGTGGTGGTGGCCGGCGCTTCGGCGCTGCGTCTGCTGTTCGGCAAGGAAAGCTGGAAAATCGCCGACGACATTCCGTCCAATCCGATCATGCGGGCCTATGGCGTACTGATCGGTATCCTGTCGGCGCTGATGGGGATCGGCGGCGGGCAGCTGTCCAGCCTGTTCATGACCTTCTACGGCCGGCCCATCCACCAGGCCATCGCCACCTCCTCGGGCCTCGGGGTCATCATCTCCATCCCCGGCGCGCTCAGCTACATCTATGCCGGCTGGCCGAAAGCTGCGGAGTTTCCCGACATCACCGCTCTGCAGCCGCCGCTCGCACTGGGCTACGTTTCGCTGCTGGGTTTCGTGCTGTTCGTGCCGACCAGCATCTGGACTGCGCCGCTTGGTGCCCGGCTCGCCCATGCCCTTCCCAAGCGGAAACTGGAAGTGCTGTTCGGCCTGTTCCTGGTGGCGGTCTGCCTGCGCTTCGTGATCAGCTTCTTCTGACCGGCCGGCTCTATCGGAACGCCCGGATTGCGGGTATTCCTTTTTGACTATTCTGCTGGGGTAAGGGGATGATGCAACAGGTCCTGAACGACAGGCGGGCCCTGGTGGGGTTGGTCACGGCATTGCTGGTGACCGGGTTTCTTGCCACATCGCTGGCGAGCTACTTCGTATCGCGCCAGTCGCTGCGCGATGCGGTGGTGCAGACCGAACTGCCGCTCACCTCGGACAATATCTATTCGGAAATCCAGAAGGATCTGCTGCAGCCGATCCTGATCTCTTCGGTGATGGCAACCGACACCTTCGTGCGTGACTGGGTATTGACCGGCGAGCAGCAGCCCGACCGCCTGATCCAGTATCTGCATGACATCAAGGGGCGCTACAGCGCTTTCACCAGTTTCTTCGTTTCGGAGAAGACGCGGAATTATTATCACGCCGACAGCCTGCTGAAGCGGGTGGACGAAGCCGAGCCGCGCGACGCCTGGTATTTCCGTGTCCGCGACATGATTCTGCCCTACGAGATCAATGTCGATCCCGATCTTGCCAATCAGGATACGATGACCATCTTCATCAATTACCGTGTCCTCGACTATCAGGGCAACTTCATTGGCGCCACCGGGATCGGCCTGACGGTGAATGCCGTGCGCAACCTGATCACCGAATACGAGCGCCGGTACGGCCGCACGGTGTATTTTGCCGATGAGCATGGACAGATCGTTCTGGTGGGCGAGGATAATGCCGTTCCCGAGAACGATGTCCGTATGCGCGGCCCGCTAGGGCAACTGATGCCGCAATGGTCGCGGCGCGACGTAAAGACTTTTGAATATGAGTATGGCGGCCAAACCCGCTTTCTCAATGTCCGGTTCATTCCGGAACTGGGCTGGTATCTGCTGGTCGAAAAGGAAGCCGACCGCGATCTCGCCCAGATCCGGCGCGCGCTTTATATCAACATCCTCATCTGCATCGTCATCACCGCGCTGGTACTGGCCGGGACCTGGCTGACCGTAACGCATTTCCAGAAACGGCTGGAAGCGATGGCCACCACCGACCGCCTGACCGGTGTGGCCAGCCGTCATGCTTATGACATCCTGATCGATCAGGCGATCCGCGATGCCCGGCGGTTCTCGCAACCGCTGTCAGCGATCATGATCGATGTGGATCGCTTTAAATCGATCAATGACGATCTCGGCCACACGGCCGGTGACCGTGTGCTCAGCGGCGTGGCGAATGCCATCCGTGCTGCCCTGCGTTCTTCGGACATCATTTGCCGCTGGGGCGGCGACGAGTTCCTGGTGGCGTTGCGCAACTGCGATCTCTTCAATGCCGAAAGACTGGCTGAGGCTATTCGCCAGACGGTGGAGGGCGCCAGCTTTACACTGGATGGCCACAGCATCCAGGCGACGGTGAGCATCGGTGTCGCGCCATTGCAGCATGACGATGATGCGACCGCTTTTGTCGCCCGGGCCGACGCGGCTCTCTATCTGGCCAAGCAGGCCGGCCGCAACAAGGTAAAGGTTGAAGACGCGGTCCAGGCCGCGGGCTGAGCGCTGCCTGCCGGCAGGTTGGCGGACAGGGTGAGATTCGAACTCACGGTACCCGTGAAGGTACGGCGGTTTTCAAGACCGCTGCCTTAAACCACTCGGCCACCTGTCCGGCGGGCCGGTCATACGGCTGGGCGGCGGGCTCGTCAACCCGGAGCGACGGGGTGGGTGGAGATAGCCGGCCCGGTCCGGGCCAGCCGATCCCGGCGGTTTCAGGCGTCCTGACGAACCAGCCGCAGCAGGTCGAAATGTCTCGCCGCACCGATCTTGCGATACAGCGAGCGGCGCTGAACCTTCAGCGTGTTGACGCTGACGTCAAAGCGCGTGGCGATGTCTTTCAGCTGTCCGCCAATAATCAGGGCCTCGGCCAGACGCAATTCTGCCCTGGTCAGATTGTAGCCGGCGAGTGCGGCCTGGGCGGAGGCCACCGGTCGCACCATGGGGTCGGTGATTTCGATTGCGGCGGCGATCTGGTTGCCCTCGAAATGCGCATCGCGGCCGGTCACCGGAAAAATCCAGAGGCTGTATGGCAGGTTACCGTTTTGGCGCCGTATGGTCATGGTGCTACTGGCGGGTAGGGCGCGCGGATCGCTGGCCATCGTGGTCTCGCTCTGGCAACTGCGGGCAATCAGTTGCCTCAGGCGTTGATCGTCCGCGTGATCGGGCACCAGAAGGCGGTTATGTGCACTGCTCAGGCCGTCGTTGAGGGCGAGGATGCGCTCGGCTTCGCGGTTCATGGATACGATGCGGCCATGCTGATCGACACAGATCAGGCCTTTGCCTTTGGCGTCGAGGTATTGCTGGCTGACATCTTCGTGGCGTCCCATGCCGATCAGATGCTCGCGGATACGATAGGCCAGTGCCAGATGCGGCAGGAGTCCCTGCATCGCATTGATCTCTGCCGTTTCGAAGGCGCCGACGCGTCGGGACCGATGCACGGCGATATAGGCTGCGGTTCCCGCGCTGACCTTGAACACTGAGCCAAGCAGATAGCGGATGTCGTAGTCGGCGAGATAGTCGTTACAGAATTCGCTCTTCTCGAATTCGCTGGCAGCAATCATGCGATTGCAGCTCAGGGCCCGCCCGATATTTTCGCGCCTGAACAGGATCGGCCGCAGCGGGCTGACCCGGCTGAAATGTGAGGTATAGCGGTCGTACCAACTGCGATCAAAGGCGCGACTGGTGTGTTGCACAACCGGTTTGCCCGTCTTGGCGTTGACCGTGGCCAGCGAGCAGTTCACGCCGTCGAAGGTGGCGTTCAGAATGCGCAGGAAATCGGCCCAGTGCCCGTATTCGATCGCGCCTGAATATAGGTGAGCCAGCAGGCGCGACTGCTCATCCGTTGAGATATGCCCCATAACCAGAACTCCGTCCAACGCTCAGCGAACAGAGTCCTGATCGATCTGCATGTTCGCGATTGATGACGCTGCCTGGTCCCGACGCAGGCCGCATTGTGCATGCGGCTTTATTCCCCATCGGCGCATGCTGGCGGCTGTATAGTCGGATTGGGTTACGCGACCAAGGCTTTTCACGCCCTGCACATGTAACAGTTATTTCAGCGGCGCGATCCCGCTGCATAATCTGGAATCGTTCAAAGGATTATGGCGATTCCAGATGGATTGTATGGGTGCAATGTGCGCCAGAATGCGTAGCTGATCGCGATCAGCCCTTCGTTGCGACGGCACTGTCGTTTTGGCCGATCAGCTTTTCCAGGCGTTCGACAGCCATGCGCTGGGCCGAAATCTTGAGCGTTAGTTCCGCGATGGTTTTGCGCTCGGCAATGGATTGCTGCTCAAGGTCAGTGATTCTGCGGCCACGACGCTGCAATTCTGCGGCATTCCAGCCATAGGCGAGATTGTGGCGTTTATGCGCGGCCAGAACCTGCAGCAGCACGAAAGCAATGCCGGGAATGCCGATCAGGCAGAAAGAAACAATCAGGATAAAGGTCATCATGACGCGGCTCCGGCCCTGTGCTGAACGCGGGTCTCATCAATAGGCGGCGGATGCAGGTTTTGGCAATACTGCATCGGTCGAAGGCCGGGACTTCGCTGCAAATCGGAAATTTTGATTGGATTTGGCGCGAAAAATAGCAACCGTAAATAGTATAAAGCCGGACCGCGCCATGGCTTCAGTGCGGGCCGGGCAGCACCAGGGCAAGTGGTTTCTGCGGCAGAGTGGTGCGAGACACCACCGTGCTCGGACCGGCATTGAGCTTGATCTCATGGGTGGCGCGCAGCCGGGTCAGGAAGCGCTCAAGGGTGCTCTCGCTGAAGTAATGCATCGGGATCACCAGCGGTGCGGCGAGCTGGGTGATGACTTCCTGCATATCGAAAATGTTGAGCGTCAGGCCGCCATCGACGGGCACGAAAACCACATCGATACGGCCCAGATCGGCCAGATGGCCCGGGGTCAGCTTGTGATGCAGATGGCCAAGATGCGCGATGCAAAGATCGGCGACGTCGAACACGAAAATAGAATTCCCATCGTATTCGGTGCCGTTGAAATTGCGGATGTTGGTCGGCACGTTGCGCACGCGCATATCCTTGTACTGGATATTGTGACGTGCCGGCTTATCCTGGTAAGTCCAGCCGCGCAGGACATGGGTTATGCCCGGTTCCGGGTGATCGGTGAAATGCGTGGTATGAGCATAATTCATCGTCACGATGTCGGGCCGTACGGCAGGGCGGATATAGTCGTTGTAGTCGGTCGCGGCCGTCACACCCATGGGCGTCTCGATCAGGAAGGTGGCGTGGCCGACAAAAGTGATGCGCGTGCTGCTGGCGGGAGCCGCTGCCAGCCGCATGCTGGCCGGCATGATTTGTGGCCGCCGTTCCGACACTGCTCCCAGGCAGGCCGCCCAGGACAGGGCGGGCAGCAGGGTGGTTGCCAGGCTTGCGAGGGCAAGGAGCAGGGCGGGGCGGCTGAGCATGACGCTTACCTCATGATCTGGGGGGCACGATCCATTTGTTTTTTGGCACGTTGTTGCGGCGGTCTTCACGATCGTCCTGGCGCCGGCCAGGGTGATCGGGATTGTTCCTGCGGCGTCGGTCTGGTCCGGCATAATCCTTCGATTTGATGAAGCGCCGGGGGCGCTCCAGCAACGAAGCCAGACAGCGTAACATGACTTCGGGCTGGACCGGCTTCACCAGAAAGTCATCGACACCGGCATTATGCGCTTCGGCCACCCGGTCGGGTTCGGCATGGGCCGTGATCATCACGATGGGAACATTCGGATTGCCCAGTCCGTCGGGCTGCCGGATCATCCGCACCAGCATCAGGCCATTGACGATGCCAAGCTGGAAATCGCACAGGATCAGGTCGAAGGCGCTCTGTTTCAGGGCTTCGATTGCGAGCGACATGTTCGGGGCAAGCGTGATCTTGCTGAAGCCAAGCGCCTGCAGGATGGCATTGAGCGTTGCCGCAGCGGGCGGATGATCCTCGATCAGCAGGATGCGGGCGCGCAGGTATTCTGTTTTCATGATTCCGTTCGCATTACAGGAACCACGGCTCTTCCGGTGGCGAGGGCGCAAGTCTCGAATCGCCGCGCCGGCGCGCCAGGATGCCCTCGCGTTGCTGCTGCCTGCGGTCAGGCCCGAAATAGCTTTTGGTATCGACGAAGGGGCGGGCGCGCCCGAGGACAGACTGAATGGTGCCGTACAGCATATGGGCGCTGACCGGTCTGGACAGAAGCTCATTGATGCCGGCCGCCCGGATCATGGCATAGCGCTCGGGCGGCATTCTGCCGGCGATCATGACGATCGGGGTGTAGCGGTTGGTCAGGCGGTTATCGCGTCGCACGGCTTTCACCAGGGACAGACCGTTGATGGTGCCGAGAGTGAAGGCGCAGAGCATCAGATCGTAAAGCCGACCGGTCTTGAGCAGTTTGACTGCGCCGGGCGCGTCGGACACGTGGTCGATCCGCAAGACTCCAAAGCCGTGCAGGATTCCGCTCAGGATCTCGGTCTGGGCCGGATCGCTTTCCACGATCAGAATCTTAAGTCTGCAAAAGTCGAGGGCCACGGGTTGCCTTGAGATCAGGTCATGTCGACCCTGATATTAGCCATGCGGCGGCGGTGCCGGAAGCTGCAATCCGCATGCCGACCCGGAATCGGGGCCGGCATCACTCCCACTGATCCGACGGATCGGTATCGCTTTTGCCACGATCGCCCTCGCGGCGCCCCTGCAGTCCCGGCTCATTGCGCCGCCGCCGGTCAGGTCCGAAATAGGCCCTGGTTTCGATAAAGGCCCGCGGGTTCTTGAGGATGGTCTCGATGGCGCGCAGCAGGGTTGGCGGATCGATCGGCTTGCCGAGGAAATTGTTCACGCCGGCTTCGCGCGCGGCAATGATGCGCTCGGGTTTGGTGTCGCCGGTGATCATGATAATCGGCATGTAGCGGTTGGTCAGCTGGTTGTTGTTGCGTACGATCTTGACCAGGGACAGCCCGTTGATTTCGCCGAGATTGAAATCACACAGCATAACATCATACAAAATGCCGGTCTTGAGATGGCGCACGGCCGCGGCAACGTCATCGGCACGGTCGATATGGCGGACGCCGATGGCTTGCAGCATGGCGATCAACGCCAGAGCATGGGCGTCATGATCTTCGACCAGCAGGATTTTCAGCTTCTCGTAACTTAACGACACCCTGCAGCCCCTGACCCCAAATTACTGGGTGATTTTAAACAGGCCGTGGCAAGGCGTATAGCCCAATTTAGGACTGCCATCAGCGGCGGCAGAGCGGCAGCTCGTTCGTCAGCAGGTTGCCCTGGAGCTTGGAGTAATATTTAAAGCCCGGCCACTTTTCCTTCTTGATGCGATCGATGATGTCATAGGTGCTTTTGCAGACGCCTTCATTGGTCTGCAGCGGCTTCATGGTCGCAACGGCGGCGTCGGTCTCCCATTGCTGGGACTGGACGCGATTCGGATAGATGCGGGACAGGGCCTGGCGCCGCAGGTCGACGGCGGCTTTCAGGCGGTCAGTATTGTCGCGGTCGAAGGTGTACCAGTCATCAAGATAGGCCTGTCCCGCGGGGTCGACCTGGGCGCAGCGGCGCAGGATTTCGCGCAGCTGAATGCCGGTGCGGACTTCGGCTTCCGCCTCGGCTTCTTTCTTGGTGAAGCAGGCGGCATTGCTGGCGCCGGCGCGGGTGTTGTTCTGGCCTTGCGACCAGGCCGGCATGGCAACGATCAGCAGGGCGAACAGCAACAGAAAGCGCGTCATCATGACAATACTCATACCATCCGTTCGGGCAGGACAGGCAGTGGACCATCATCGGCCATGGCCAGGACAGCGGCGATAAAGGCGCCAGGGTTCTCGATGCCGCCGAATTGCAGCAGCATTGTGGCTTTATCCTGCATGGCGGCATCATCCAGCGGATTTTCCGGATCCCCGAAGGCATCGACCCGCTCGGCGGCCAATAGGCTGCCATCGTCAAGACGGATGCTGACCCGGGCGCCCCAGGCGCGCGGGTAGCGGTCGACGAACGGCGCCGTCGCCTCAATGGTGACTGCGGCCGTATATGGCGCCAGGCGTGCCCGGGCCGTGGGGTCGAAGCTGCTGAAATCCACCTTGCCATCCTGCACGGCTGCGGCTGCCGTATGCTGCAGCGAAAACTTGGCCGCATACTCGCTGTCTGGTGCCGGGCGGTCGCAGACATCCAGCGCCGCCTGATAGGTGGCGACATGGATATGCTCGACCTGCCGGTTGCCGATCTGGCCGGCCAGTTCGATGGCGGCGTCGATGGTCGGGTGGGTGTGGCGGCAGCAGGGCCATGGCTTGATCGAGGTCTGGCGCAGTTGCCATGGCGCGCCGGCTTCGGCCAGAACGCGTTCGGGCTGTGCATCGGTGCAGGTGGCTTTGAAAAACCCCTTTTCGCCTTCCAGGATGCGCGGCGGGCCGGAAAAACCGCGCGCCGCCAGATCGGCAGCCAGCAATCCGGCTTCGGCGGCACGTCCGGCATGGAGATGCTTGCTCATCGCGCCGGTATCGAGGAACTGCCACAAGCCCGATGACTGCGTGCCGGCATTGCCCAGCGCATCCGTCATGGCGGCGTGATCGAGACCGAGCAGATCACCGGCGGCATAGGCGGAGCCAAAGGGGCCGCAGGTGGCGGTGTTGTGCCAGATCCGGTAATGCGCGGGGCCGACCGCCATGCCGATACGACAGCAGGCTTCGAAGCCGCGTAGAACGGCAGCAAGAAAGGCGCGGCCGCCGATGCCGCGGCGATGCGCCAGGGCATAGGCGGCAGGCACCACAACGCAGCCGGGGTGCACAACCGATGCCCGATGCAGGTCGTCGACTTCCAGAATATGCGTCAGGCCACCGAGCAGCAGGGCCTCGCGCCCCGAAGTGAGCGCTTCGGCGGCCGCCCATTCCAGCAGGATACGGCCCGGCTCGGTGTTGCGTCCGGCCAGGGCATTGGCCAGGGCGTCCAGCGTGAACAGCGCAGCGCTGCGATAATCCTCGACCGCGATCGGCTTGGCGGCGATCAGGGCGGCAAGGTGGCCGGTGAGGGAAAGCGGTGGAATGGCGGTCATGTCCGGGACTGTGGCGGGCTGTGCGGAAAGGGTTTAACCCAAATTTATCACTGGGCAGGCAGAATCCCACCCTCGTTTCCGCTCCCCATCGAATGCCTCCATGATGCAGGTTCTTTCCGTATTCGCCAATCTGGGCAGTCTGCTGTTCGGCCTCTTGCTGCTGGCGCTGCCGTTATCGTGGTGGAGCCGCAGCCGGCGGTTCGGGATCGGACTGGGTGGCCTGTTGTTGGCCGGTATTCTGGTCCTTGGCGCGGTGCCATTGCAGGACTGGCTGCTGCGACCGCTGGAGGATTATTTCCCGGTACCGGACCTGCCGCCGCATGTCGATGGGATCATCGTGCTGGGCGGCTCGGAGCGACCGCGGATCATGGCCGCGCGTGGCTGGCCGGAACTGAACGGCAATGCGGATCGGCTGGTGGCGTTTGTTGCCCTGGGCCGCCGCTATCCGGAGGCGAAACTGGTCTTCACCGGCGGCGGTGCGGCACCTGCTCCCGACGACGGGGTCACCGAAGCCGATGTTGCGGCCCGTGTATTCGATCTGCTCGGATTCGATGCTTCGCGGGTGGTCTTTGAGCGGACATCGCGCAACACCATGGAAAACGCCCGGAACTCGGTCGGGCTGGTCCAGGTGCAGCCGCGCGAGACCTGGCTGCTTGTCACCTCCGCCTCGCATATGCCGCGTGCCGTGAACTGTTTCGCGGCGGTTGGCTGGCCGGTTCTGCCCTATCCGGTGGATTTCGCGACCGGCCGGGCACAAGACCGCGATTTCGCGCCGTTTCGCAATCTCGCCGCCCTGAATGGCCTGAGCAAAGAATGGCTGGGCCTGATCAGTTACCGGATTATGGGGTATACCAATGATTTCCTGCCCCCGCGCAGGACGGATGCACAGAAACCGTGAATTATCACAGTTTGGCACTGGCGGTGGCGGTCCTGGCAGGTTAATGCCTTGAACGTCTTGCAGATTACGGATTCGGAGGGTTAGCGATGCGGCGGTTGCGGCTTGGCGCAGTTTTGCTTGGTTTCTGCCTGGTCGCGGCCTGTGGCATCCGGCCGTCCGGTCAGCCACGGGAAGGCGCGGCGGCGCAGACGCCGCCGGCTGCAGCACCTGTCGCTGCACCGGTGACGGCCAGCAATGTGCCTGCTCCGGCGGCGCCCCCTGCGACACCGACCGCCAATGCAGAACCGATTGCGCCGTTCAATCGCGCCGATTTCGAAGCGTTCCTGGCCGAGGTGCGGACCGAAGCCCTGCAGAAGGGCATCAAGAGCGACGTGGTGAAACAGGCGCTGACCGGCGTCGAGCCGATCATGCGTATCATTGAGCGTGACCGTAACCAGGCCGAATTCAAACTCAGCTTCGCCACCTATCGCGACCGTGTCATCACGCCGACGAATGTGGCACGTGGCCAGAAGCTGCGGGATGACCACCAGGTATTGCTGCGCCAAGTGGCCCAGCGTTATGGCGTACAGCCGCGTTTCATTCTGGCGATCTGGGGCATCGAAACGCGCTACGGTGCGGTAAAGGCGGATGTGCCGCTTGTGCACTCGCTGGCGACGCTGGCTTTCGACCGCCGCCGGTCCACCTATTTCCGCGGCGAGCTGTTCGCGGCGCTGACCATGCTGGATCGCGGCTATATCGATTTCCCCACCATGAAGGGGTCGTGGGCCGGTGCCATGGGGCAGCCGCAGTTCATGCCGACCAGCTATCTGTCCTATGCCGAGGATTTCGACGGCGATGGCAAGCGCGACATCTGGAACAATACCGGAGATGTCTTTGCCTCCATCGGCAACTATCTGGCCAAGCATGGCTGGAGCACGAATCAGACCTGGGGGCGCGAGGTGCGGATTTCCCCCGACCTGCAGAAGCGGCTGGGAGAATTCGCCCGCGAGGGCCGTTCCGGCTGTCGGGCCATCGACCAGATGACCCGCGACATGCCCCTGGACGACTGGAGTCGACTGGGAGTGCGGCGGGCTGATGGCGGGGAACTGCCCAAAGCCCAGCAGTCAGGTGCTCTGGTTCAGCCGGATGGGGCCGGGGGACCGACCTTCCTGGTCTATGGCAATTACCGCTCGGTGCTGCGTTACAACTGCGCCCATCACTACGCTTTGACTGTCAGCCTGCTTGCCGATCGCCTCGGCGACAGTTAATATACGCAACATCTAGACCATGAAGCGCCGTCGGCACGCCATCCCTTGCTCTACCGGGGGGGTCAAGGGGGACTCCCGGACCGCCTGGCAGAGGTATGCCCGCCTCGTGGCCGTTGCCCTGATGGGGCTGGGTCTGACGGCCTGCGCCGAGACCAAGCTGTTCAATCATACCGCCAAGTCGATCATGCGGACCGACCAGCCTGGCGGTGGCCCATCCACAGCGGGCAAAGGCGGCATCTACAAGGTGGGGAATCCTTACCAGATCAATGGCGTTTGGTATTACCCGAAGGAAGACCCGAATTACGACGAAACGGGCATCGGGTCCTGGTATGGCGAGCAGTTCCACGCCAAGACCACCGCCAATGGCGAAACCTTCGACATGAATGACGTGACGGCGGCGCATCCGACATTGCCGATGCCCTCGCTGGTGCGTGTCACCAATATGGAAAACGGCCGCACCATCGTTGTGCGCGTCAACGACCGCGGTCCCTATGTGAACGGTCGCGTGATCGATCTGTCGCGCCGCAGCGCGCAACTGCTGGGCTATGACCGCCAGGGCACCGCCAAGGTGCGGGTGCAGTATGTCGGCCCCGCGCCGTTGCCGGGCGATTCCGGCAGCACCATGGTGGCGTCGCGCAGTGTTGGCGGCGACGAGCGCCCGAGCGCTGCGCCACGTGGCGGTGTCCAGGCCGAGGCCCTGCCGCCGCCGCCGGGCGCCAAAGGCCGCAGTGGCGACGTGGTGCAGACTGCGCCGGCACAGCCGTCGCCCATGCAGATTCTGTCGGCGCAGAATGCCAGCCAGGCTCCCCAGGGCGCGCAGACCAAGGTTGGCGATGTGGTTGCGGTGAACGACCTGTCGCAACAGAAGGTCGAGGTCGGCCCGGCCCGTGGCGGCCAGATTTACGTTCAGGTCGGCGCTTTCACCCTGCATGAGAATGCCCATAAGCTGGCGGCGCAGCTGTCGCTGATCGGCCCGACCGGCGTCAGTTCGACATTCGTGAACAAGCAGGAATTTTTCCGCGTCCGCCTCGGACCCTTCAACCAGGTCTCCGCTGCTGACCAGGCTTTGCAGCAAGCGATTAATAACGGACAGAGCAATGCGCGTATCGTTGTCGATTAAGCCTTTTGTCGCGGCGGTTGCCGTAGTGCTGGTGCTGGGCCTTGACGCGGCTCCGGCCAGGGCACAGCTCGGCCAGGTCGAGACGGTCGCGCGCCAGATGCTGCTGATCGACTACGACACTGATACGGTGATCTTCGAGAAGAATGCCGACGAGCTGATGCCACCGTCGTCGATGTCGAAGCTGATGACCGCCTTCATGGTGTTCGAACAGCTGCAGGCCGGCAAGCTGCGTATGGACGACATGCTGCCGGTCAGCGAGAAGGCCTGGCGTATCCAGGGTTCCAAGATGTTTGTGCCGATCGGCGGCCGCGTGAAGGTGGAAGACCTGCTGCGCGGCATGATCATCCAGTCTGGCAACGATGCCTGCGTCGTGCTGGCCGAAGGTGTTGCCGGCACGGAAGAGCGCTTCTCTGAACTGGCGACCGAGCGTGCGCGCCAGCTGGGCATGAAGAACAGCACCTTCCGTAATGCCTCGGGCTGGCCCGATCCGCAGCATATGATGACGACGCGCGACCTGGCCATCCTGGCCAAACAGCTGATCTCGCGTTTCCCCCAGTATTACCATTTCTACTCCGAGAAGGAGTTCACCTACGGTATCGACCAGGTGACCAAGAAGCCGATCACCCAGGGCAACCGTAATCCGCTGCTCTACAAGGATGTCGGCGCCGATGGCCTGAAGACAGGCCATACCGATGCGGCCGGTTATGGCCTCACCGTGTCCGCCAAGCGCGGCGAGCGCCGGCTGATCCTGGTGGTGAACGGTCTGAAGAGCATGAACGAGCGTTCGCGCGAGTCCGAGCGTCTGCTTGAGCTCGGTTTCAGCCAGTTCGACAATTACAGGCTGTTCACTGCCGGTGCGACGGTCGACGAGGCCGACGTCTGGCTCGGCGAGGCCCCGCGCGTGCCGCTGGTGATCGAAAAGAGCCTGGCGCTGACGCTGCCGCGCCAGAGCAAGGCCGGCGTCAAGGTCACGATCTCTTACGACAATCCGATTCCGGCACCGGTCGTCAAGGGCACGCCGGTTGCCAAGCTGGTGGTGGCCAACAAGGACGCTACGCTGATGGAAGTGCCGCTGGTTGCCGGCGCCGATGTGCAGCAGCTCGGCTTCACCGGCCGTATCAGCGCCGCGGTCAGCTATCTGCTCTGGGGCGCGAAGAAGCAGTGACCGCAGGTCCCAGTCGCTTTCCGGGGCGCTTCATCACGCTGGAAGGTGGCGAGGGCGCCGGCAAGTCGACCCAGGCAAAGCGCCTGTCGGCAAAGCTGGCGGAGCATGGCATCGAAACAGTGCTGACCCGCGAGCCGGGCGGTACGCCCGGCGCCGAGGCGATCCGCACGCTGCTGGTCACCGGCGATCCCGACCGCTGGGATGCTATGACCGAAACCCTGCTGCATTATGCGGCCCGTCGCGCCCATGTGGAGAAGACGGTGAAGCCGGCGCTGGCGCGCGGCGCCTGGGTGATTTCCGACCGCTTCGCCGATTCAACCATGGCCTATCAGGGCTATGGCGGTGCCGTGGGGCGCGATACGATCGCCGCCCTGTACAAACTGGTGCTTGGCGACTTCGCCCCGGATTTGACCTTGGTGCTGGACCTGCCGGTCGATATTGGTCTCTCTCGCGCGAAAGCACGCATGCAGGGACAGGCTGTGGCGGAAGACCGCTATGAGCGCATGGGCCATGAATTCCACGAAACCCTGCGCCGGGCTTTCCGCTATATCGCCACCCGCGAACCGCAGCGCTGCCGTGTGGTGGATGCCAGCGGCGATGCGGATCAGGTGGCCGCTGCGCTCTGGCAGGCGGTTGCTGCACAGTTTACCCTGACGCCATGAGTGGCTTCGATCCGCAACAGGCGGCCTCCTGGGGGCCGCGCCACAATGCTGCGCTGTTCGGCCATGCCGCGGCGGAGAAAACGCTGCTGGATGCCTGGGCATCCGGCCGGCTGCCGCATGCCTGGATGATTACCGGTCCGCGCGGTGTGGGCAAGGCGACGCTGGCGTTTCGTTTCGCCCGTTTCCTGCTTGCCACCGGTCCGGTATCCGCAATCGACAGCGGCCCGAGCCTGTTCGGCGACGGGCCGGTACTGCCCGAGAGCATTGCCGTGCCAGAGGAGAATCCGGTGTTCAGCCGTGTGGCCAATGCCGGCCATGCCGACCTGATCACGGTGGAGCGCAGTTACGACGACAAGGCCGACCGTTGGCGCGGCGATATTGTCGTGCAGGATATCCGCGCCGTGATCGACCGTTTCGCCATGACGGCAGCGGAGGGCGGTTATCGCGTCTGTATTGTCGATGCTGCCGATGACATGAACACCAATGCGGCGAATGCGCTGCTGAAAATTCTGGAAGAACCGCCACCAAACGCCGTGCTGCTGCTGGTCAGCCATGCGCCCGGCGGTCTGCTGCCGACCATCCGCTCGCGCTGTCGCCGGCTGCCATTGAAAGCCCTGGACGAGGCCGATCTGATGCCGGCGCTGGACCGGCTGCTGCCCGATCTGGATGCGGGCGAACGCCGTGGTTTGGCGGTGCTGGCCGAAGGCGCGCCGGGCCGCGGCATGATGCTGGCCGGGCAGGGCGGGTTGAAGCTGTTGCATGGCCTGCTGGACATGGTCGGGCAGTTGCCCAAACCCGATATCGCCAAGCTGCACGCCTTCGGCGATGCGCTGAATCGCGACCGCAGCGGGGCGGGCTTCCAATTGATGACCGACCTGTTTCGCTGGTGGCTGGCCCGCCTGATTCGCGCGGCTGCAGCCGGCCGGATCGGTGGCAGTGGCTGGACCGAGATTTTCCCGGGCGAAACCGCCCTGGCGCAACGGCTGGCGCAATGGCAGGGTCCGGACCGCTGGGCCGAGGACTGGGAAACCATCGGTCGCTTGCTCGACCGCGGGGAATCGGTCAATCTCGACCGCAAGCAGATGCTGCTGAACCTGTTCGCAGCACTGGCGCGGTCTGCAGCCGTGCGTTGATACGAAGTTTTTTGGGCAGGGGGATTTTATGGCCAAGGCCGCCGCAGGCGCCAATACGCCCGACAGTCTGGAAAAGATCGACCTGCTTGCCGATCTCAGCCCGGCTGCGCGCGCGGATGTGGAGCGTGCCTGCCAGTGGCGTCGCTTCGCCGCCCACGAACAGATTCTCGACCGCAACAGCGACAGTCGCGATGTCTATTTCGTCGTCGACGGCACGGTTGAGGTGGTGAACTTTTCCGGCAATGGCCGCGAGATTTCCTACGCCCTGGTTTCGGCCGGCAGTTATTTCGGCGAGATCGCCGCCATTGATGGCGAGCGCCGCTCAGCCAGCGTGGTGGCGCAGACCACCTGCCGCCTTGCCGCCTTGCCGCCGAAGGCTTTTGAAGCGCTGCTGGCACGCGAGCCGGCGGTGGGTCTGAAAGTGATGCGCCGTCTCACCAGCATCATCCGTGCCAATAACGAACGCATCATGGATCTGGCGACACTGGGCGCCATTCAGCGCGTGTATCGCGAATTGCTGAAGCTGGCGCGCAAGGACCCGTTGAACAACGACGGCTGGATGATCTATCCGATGCCCAAGCAGCATGAAGTTGCCCGTCGTGCCGCCACCACGCGTGAAACAGTGGCGCGTGTGCTCGCCAACCTGCTGCATGGCGGTCAGGTCACCCGCAAGGACAAGACCTATTACCTGACCGACCGCGCAGCCTTGGAACAGGCAATCCAGCGGCTGGATGTGCGCCAGGGCGGGCATGGCCTGGCGTAACGCCGGGCACCTGTTCCTTCAAAATACAAGTTGCTGCATTGCGGGGGCTCGCGGGGCCTCCGTTTCTGCGTTGCCCTGACATATGAGATAGGAGATAGTGACAGTGCCGTGGACAGGCGCGCGAACAAACGACGCGTCGACGTGGCACAGGAAACGCCAATCAGCAGGAGGGTAACCCATGCGTGGGTTCAAGGCATTCGTCACGAGTCTCGTCGCCGGCGCGGCATTGCTGGCAGCAGTCGGCGCGCAGGCCGCCTATCCGGATCGTCCGATCACCCTGATCGTGCCCTGGGGCGCCGGTGGCGGCACCGATGCGACGGCGCGCATCATCGCCAGCCTGATGGAAAAAGAGATCGGCCAGCCGGTCAATGTGGTGAACCGGACCGGCGGCAGCGGTGTGGTGGGGCATGCCGCCATCGCCCAGGCGCCGGCCGATGGCTACACCATCGGTCTGATCACCGTCGAGATCGCGATGATGCACTGGCAGGGTCTCACCGAGCTGAACCCGACATCCTATACCCCGATCGCACTGGTCAATGCCGATCCGGCCGGTGTGCAGGTCGCCGCCGATGCGCCGTATAAAACCGTGAAGGAGCTGCTGGCCGCCGTGAAGGCGAATCCGGGCAAGTTCAAGGCTTCGGGCACCGGGCAGGGCGGCATCTGGCATCTCGCCATCGCCGGACTGCTCAAGGATCAGGGCATCGACCCGTCCACCGTCGGCTGGGTGCCGAGCAACGGTGCGGCGCCGGGCCTGCAGGACATGATCGCCGGTGGCGTGCAGATCGCGCCGGTTTCGCTCCCCGAAGCCCGTGCGCTGATCGAAGCGGGCAAGGTGAAAAGCCTGGCCATCATGGATCCGAAGCCATCGGCCCTGTTCCCCAATGTGCCGACACTGAAAGCGGAAACCGGCAGTGACTGGACCATGGCCGCCTGGCGTGGCATCGCGGCGCCGAAGGGGCTGCCAAAAGATGTGGCCGACAAGCTGACGACCGTCGTGAAGAAGGTCTACGACAGTAAAGAGTATCAAGACTTCATGGCGCAGCGCGGCTTCGGCATCATCTGGGCTGGCCCGGAGGACTATGCCAAGTTCATGGCCAAATCGGATGCCGATCTCGGCGCCGTGATGAAAGCGGTTGGCATCGCCAAGTAAACGCGATCGAACAGATGGTGCGCCGGCGCGACAAAGATTCGCGCCGGCGTTTCTTTCCGTCAAACAGGTAATCCCGCATGCGTATTCATGATGCTCTCAGCGGCGCTCTGCTGGCTGTTCTCGCCATCGCCATTCTGCTCACGGTCAGTCAGTATCCACCAATCCCCGGTCAGAATATCGGCCCCTCGGCCTTTCCCGGCCTGCTGGCCGTTCTGCTGCTGGGCTGTTCACTGGCATTAATTTGGCGCGGATTTCGTGCCGAACGCCAGCCGCTGGTGCTGCTCGGCGCCTGGATGCGTTCGCCCCATCATGCCGTGAACTTCCTGCTGATCGTGGCCGCGCTGCTCTTCTATATTTTTTGTGCGGATACACTGGGGTTTATTCTCTGTGGCATCGGAATCCTGAGCACCCTGTTCTACAGCCTGCGGGTCCGGCCGCTGTTGATTCTGCCGATTGCAATCGGCGTAACGCTGGTCATCCACACCATCTTCTACAAATTCCTGCGCGTGCCTCTGCCATGGGGCTGGCTGCAGGGTATTAGCTGGTAGGAGGCCCGCATGCTGCAGCATACGATGATGGCCTTCCAGCTGGTGTTCGATCCTTACGTCCTGATGGTCATTCTCTGCTCGGCCATATTCGGCCTGGTGGTGGGGGCCATTCCGGGCCTGACCGCGACCATGGCGACGGCGCTGCTGGTGCCGATCACCTTCTTCATGCCGCCGGTGCCGGCGATTGCGGCGATCGTGACCGCAACAGCCATGGCGATTTTCTCCGGGGATATTCCCGGTGCACTGCTGCGCATTCCGGGCACACCGGCATCCGCCGCCTATACCGATGAAGCCTATCAGATGACGCTGAAAGGCCAGGCCGAGGTGGCGCTTGGCGCCGGTCTGGTGTTTTCGGCCATTGGCGGACTGTTCGGAACCGCAGTTCTGATCACGGCCGCGCCGGCCCTGGCGGAAATTGCCCTGAAGTTTTCGTCCTTCGAATATTTCTGGCTAGTCGTGCTTGGACTTGCCGGCGCTGTCTTCATTGGCAGCAGCAGCGTCCTGAAGGCCTGTATCTCGCTGCTGATCGGCCTGCTGGTCTCCTGTGTCGGCCTCGACAATCCGGGCGGCTATCCCCGCTTTGCCTTTGGCAATACCGAATTGATGGGGGGCGTGAGCCTGATCCCGATGATGGTTGGCATGTTCGCCGTTTCGGAAATCCTGCGCTTTGTCGTGAACATGGATCCGCCAGCCCGTCCGCCGACCAAACGACTGGGCAATGTCTTTGCCGGCATGTGGGGATTGCTGGTGAAGTATCCCGGCGCGTTGCTGCGCGGCAGCGTGCTGGGAACGATCATCGGCATCCAGCCCGGTTCCGGCGCCGATATGGCGTCATGGATGTCCTATGCCATGAGCAAGAAGTTTTCCAAGGAACCAGAGAAGTTCGGCACCGGCCATGTCGAAGGGATTGTGGAGTCCGGCGCCGCGAATAACAGCTCTCTGGCCGGCGCCTGGATCCCGGCGCTGGTGTTTGGCATTCCGGGCGACTCCATTACGGCGATTGCCATCGGTGTGCTGTATCTGAAGGGACTGAATCCTGGTCCGACATTGTTCCTGCACAATCCGGAAAACGTTTACGCGATTTTCCTGGTGTTCATCCTGGCCAATATCATCATGGTGCCGCTGGGCTGGGCGACGATCCGGCTGGCCACCAACATCCTGCGCGTTCCAGGGAACATCCTGATGCCGGTGATCCTGCTGTTCTGCATGGTCGGCGCTTTTGCGATCAACAACACCGTGTTCGGTGTTCTGATTGTCTTGGTCTTCGGTGTACTCGCCTATGTGATGGAGGAAAACGGATTCGCGGTTGCACCGGCGATTCTGGGTGTGGTGCTGGGCACCATGCTGGAGGAAACCTTCGTTACGTCGATGATCAAGGCCGATGGCAACCTGATGGTCTTCCTGGAGCGGCCGATCTCGGCTGGCCTGGGCGTTGCGACATTCGTCATCCTGTTCTGGCCGGTCGGCAGCTGGCTGGTGCGGCGTTTGCGGGCTAGGCCGGCGCTCTGAGTACGGGGACGCGCCGGCCGCGCCACCAGACCGTAAGCCGGAGAATGATCGCCGCGATCACCAATGCCACAGGCAGCCAGTAAAGCGGCATGTCCGGCGCGCGCTTGCCGAAGGTGATGATGAACGACAGCGCGATATACCAGGCGCCGCACCAATGCAGGATGCGCCAGTTGCGGGTACCCAGCCAGCGTGCGGCGCGGTCGAACGACGTGGCTGCCATCAGGATGATGAACAGATAGGCCGAGCCGCCGCTGATCAGCGTGCCCGTCGTGGTCATCTGGCTGAACTGTTCCGGATCCAGGCGGGCAAAGGCGATGATCGCAATGGCATGAATGCCGTGAGATACGGCAAAGCTGACGCCGAGATAGCGTCGGTTGCGGCGTAGCCAGCGTGTAAGGTTGCTTGGCCACAGAGCGACAAGCGCCGAGGCCGCAAAGACCGGCAGGAACAAGGCCAGTGAACTGCGTGCCGTGGCGCGGATCACCAGTCGGATGCCGTCAACTGAGAAATTCTCACCGGCAAATAGACCAAGGGCCATGGCAACCAGCAGGATCGAGATGGTGCCGGTCAGTTTCCAGCCATTGAGGTAGTGCGTCATGCCGCCGGGCCTCCCTGTTGAGCCGGCACGATCCTTCTGCCGCAATGGCCGGTCTGGCAAGTGACGGCCATTACAGCCGGCGGCGGGTCACAGGGACGTGATGAAATCCGTCAAGGCACGATTGAAGACGTCGGGTGTTTCCAGATGCGGGCTATGACCAGCCTGGTCGATGCAGACGCGCCTGGAGTTTTTGATGTTGGCCGCGATCCACTGGCTGACGGCGGGTTCATAAAGCTGGCTCTCGCCCCCGTGCAGGATCAGGACAGGCAGAGACAGGCGGGGCAGAAGCCCCCGATAATCCTGTCTGGCCATCGAATCCCAAAGAGCAGCCATGGCGTGGCCATCGTTGTGCGCGATTTCACCGCCGATCCAGTCTATCAGATCCGGCGGTAGATGATGGTGGCGGGCAAACAGCCTGGGCATGGCCTGCTGCGCGTAGGTCGCCCAGTCGGCGCGCATCGCCTGCGTGGCAACATTGCTTTGCGTCAGGTCGAAGCCGTTGCGAATCCCAAAGCGCCAGTCGGGCGCACCGGTTATCCGTACGGTCATATCCTCGATCACCAGTCCGGCCAGTCTGTCTGTGCCATGCCGGCCGATATAGTCCAGCGCCACCATGGCGCCCATCGACCAGCCGATCAGGACGACATTCTGCAGATTGCGGGCGGCGAGAAGCTGATGCAGTTCATCCGCGATGCGTGGAATCGTCAGGGCTTCCGGCGCGGCCGGACTGTGACGATGGCCTGGCAGGTCAGGCAGCAACAGGTGATAGCTGTTGGCCAGATGGTCGGTCTGGGGCGAGAAATAGCCGCCGTGACTGGACCAGCCGTGCAGAAAAATCAGCGGCTGGCCCTGGCCGGCTTCATCGACATGCATGACGGTCAGGCCCCGACATCCAGTGCCAGCACCAGCGCGCGTCCCCGGCAGATCACCCGGCCGGTTGCATCCACGCAGGTGGTTGCCAGATCGACCAGATTCTTGTCCGGACGCAGGCGGGTGATCTCGACGGTGGCCGTCAGTTCCGTATCAAGCGCGGCCGGTCGTTCGAATTGCATATCCTGCTTGAGGTAGTTGGTGCCGAACCCCGGCAGCTCAACGCCCAACAGGTAGGAAAACAGGGCGCCGATCAACGGCTCCGGCACGGCCTGCAGTTGGGCACTGTTATCCCCGGCAAGATTCTGGAAGCGGGCGGCGTCTTCGGTGGTAAAGCGGCGGCGGGTTTCAGCCTTCTGCCCCACCTGCATACCCTTATGTATTTCAGTCGTCATGACAGGGCGATCTCCGTCTGACCGTCTAGGACTACGGCATTATCCGAAACCCGGGTGACGATTGTCGCCAACACGCAGCATTCTCCAAGCCGCTCGACCTCGGTCAGGGAGAAGCGATGTGCTTCGCCGGCATAGGCGGGGTTGGGGAACATCAGACTCTGGCTGGTCTGGCGGGCACCGGGATAGTGCTTTTGCACCAGTCCCCAGAGCACGGTGTACAACAGCATGCCATGGCTGACCGTGCGGCCAAACCGCGTACGGGCCGAAAATACCGCATCGACATGGATCGGATTGTTGTCGCCGCTGACGGCGGCGAAGACATCGAATTCGTTCTGACTCAGGCTGCGCTCGATACTGATGGTCATACTGTTCACGACTGGGAAAACGACTGACGCAGGATGTGCTTCTGCACTTTGCCGGCCGCCGTGCGTGGAAAATCGGTGATAATGCGAAAGTGCTTGGGCACCTTGTAGGCCGCAAGATTCTGGCGACAGAAGCTGCGCAGGGATTCTGCATCCAGGTTGGCGTCAGGTTGCGGCAATACATAGGCACAGCCGACTTCACCCCATTTCTCGTCCGGCACACCGATCACCGCGCATTCCAAGACACCGGTAGCCTTGTACAGCACGATCTCGACTTCGGCCGGATAAACATTCTCGCCGCCGGAAATGAACATGTCCTTGATCCGGTCGACGATGTAGTAGTAGCCATCGCCGTCGCGCCGCGCCACATCGCCGGTGCGCAGCCAGCCATCGCGGGTGAAAGCGGCTTTCGTTGCGGCTTCGTTGTTCCAGTAGCCCGGCGTCACGCCAGGACCGCGTATCTGCAGCTCACCGGTCGCCTCGTCCGGCAGTGGTGCATCACGATCATCCACCAGACGCACCTCGGCCAGGATCTGGGGTTTGCCGACCGAGCCGATCTTGCTTTCCGCATGCGCGGTATCCATCAGGAATACTGTCGGCCCGGTTTCTGTCATGCCCATGCCGTTGCAGACCCTGACGCCGCGGGCAGCAAACAGGCTGATCAGTGGGGCGGGCAACGGTGCCCCGCCGCAACCCCAGGACCGGACCTTCGAAAAATCGGCGCGGGCGAAGTCCGGATGCAGGCTGAGGGCCTGGTAGATGGCCGGTACGCCGAAAAAGGCCGTGCAGTCGCCGGCCTTCAGTGCAGCCATCACCGGATCGATTTCGAACTTGCGCAGCACCTTTACATGGCCACCCTGCATCAGGACGGGCAGGGTGTGCAGGTTTATGCCGGCGGTATGGAACAGCGGCAGGAAGTTGAGGGTGGTGTCCTGTGAGGTCAGGTCGATGGCCTGGCCGATATTGATGGCATTGGCGTATGCCATGCCCGGCGTCTGGATCACGGCCTTGGGCTTGCCGGTGGTGCCGGAGGTATAGAGCATGTACCAGACGCGATCGCTCGGCCAGGCCGTATCGAAACGCACCGGTGCCGTGGCGGCCACCGCCATATCGTAATCGGCAAAGGACAGCAGCCGCAGATCGAGACCGGCGGCCAGCGCCGCATGCTCGGCATCGTGGATCAGCAGCTTCGGGGTGGAATCCTGCAGCACCGGTCGCAGCTCAGGTGCCGGTTGCCGCCAGTTGAGCGGCACGAGCACGGCGCCCAGCTTGCCGCAGGCAAACAGGATTTCGAAAAAGCGCGCGTTGTTCAGGCACAGAATGGCAATGCGGTCGCCACTGACAATGCCGGATTGCTGCAGCCATGCGGCGAAGCGGCTGGCGCGATCGTCCAGATCGGCATAGCTCAGCCGGCGCCCATCATCGCTGTCGGTAAAGGCGATCCGGTCCGGTGTGAGTTCGGTGCGGCGGGCGGCAATATCGAAAACGAACTGCATGGCTGTTACGCTGTCTTGGCCAGAAAACGGGCCATGCCGGCTTCGGCCTCGTCGCTGTCGATCTGCTCTGCGAACTGATGCAACTCGGCCTCCAGGCCGGCGGCGTAATCCGGTCGTAACAGCGTCTTGGTGCGCCGGATACTGCCCGATTGCTTTGTCAGCAGCCTGTCCAGCCAGGCGTCGATCATGGCATCCAGGGAATCCGCCTCGGCCAATGCGGTCGACAGCCCCAGTTGTACGGCCTCGGCGGCTGTAACGCGGCGGTTCAGCAATTGAATCTCGCGGGCACGAGCCTGGCCGATACGAGCGGGCAGCAGGGCGGTCCAGCCACCATCGGGGCTGAAGCCCACCTGTGTGTAATACGGCTGGATGAAAGTTTCAGGCGTCATCGCGACCAGATCGCAGGCCAGGACAAAGCCCAGCGATCCACCGGTCACCGGCCCCTGTACGCGGCCGATTACCGGAATTGGCAGATCAAACAGCGCCTGTATGGCGCCGTTGAGCGCACCGACAATAGCTTCGGCATAAGCGCGACGCTGACCGCGCGGCTGCGCATGGAACCCGGCGACATCGCCGCCGGTCGAAAAGCTGGGGCCAGCAGCCTGCAGCACCACAGCACGAAGCTGGGGCAGGGCGGCGATGCGGGCGAGGTCGGCATTCAGGCTGTCGAGCAGCGCCGGGATCAGGCTGTTATGCCGCTCCGGCCGGTTGAGCGTCAGTCGGGCCACCGGCCCGTCGATCTGCAGCAGGGTGAGTGTCATGGTCGGCGTGGCGGCTCGGCAACGATGCCATGGGCAACCATGGCGGTTGCGACATCGACGATAGGATCCAGCGGCGCTTTCGGGTCCCAAAGGCCGTAACGCTGGCCGAGAAAAACCGCTATCCCCATCAGCATCCAGGCGCGGACTTCGGTCGCATGGCTGTTTTTGCCCGGTGCGATTTCACCGCGTTTCTCGGCCGCCGAGAGTGCGATGCGATAAGATTTGGCGAAGTCGGTGTAATACTGCCGATAAACCTTTTCGTCGACGAACTGCGACTCTTCCACCACCTTGTAGAGATCGGGGTTGCGGCGCACGAAGCCCAGAAAGGCATGCAGACCCTGCCGCTCGGCTTCAATGCGGCTCACGGCTTTTTCCGTGGCCTCGGTCAGATGATGGCGCAGCATGCGGCCCATATCGAGGACCAGCTCACGCATCACGTCTTCCTTGCTGCGGAAGTAGATATAGAAGGTGCCCTGGGCGACGCCGGCCTCGGAGGTAATTGTGGCAATCGAGGCTTCGGCAAAGCCACGCCGTCCGATTTCGCGCTTGGCGGCGTCGAGAATCTTGCGGCGGGTCTGTTCGCCGCGGCCGGTTTTCGGCAGCGGCAATGCACGTTTCCTCGGGTTCATGTGCGGCATGAATCTTTTGTGTGGTTATCCTCCGGAGGCGTCGCAACGGGTTTTCCGCTCCACGGGCGGGAATCCGGCTTGACGGCTTCCGGCACTAAGAGTACGAATCTATGAAACATGAATCAACTGTCATGTTTGCGGATCGTCCAGCGGGCGCGGTCTGCCACCGGCACCGGGGATCACCCGGGCCATGAAGAGGGAGGAGCCGATGTCGCACAAGCTGCATATCCGTACGCATGTCTGTACTCGCGTCTCCATCGTCATGTCCGCATCGTCGCAAGGGAGAGAATACATGCAGCGCGTGATCAAGACGGCGGGTCTGGCCGTCGCACTGACTGCCGGGCTGGCGCTGTCAGCGCAGGCCGCAGATCTGAAGATTGCCCTGATTACCAGCAAGACCGGTCCGCTTGAAGCCTATGCCAAGCAGACCGAGACCGGCTTCATGATGGGCCTGGAATATATGACCAAGGGCACGATGACCTGGCAGGGTCGCAAGATCCAGGTCCTGCTCAAGGACGACCAGCTCAAGCCCGATCTGGCCAAGTCGCTGCTGGAACAGGCCTATGCCGACGACAATGTCGATCTCGCGGTCGGCACCACGGGTTCGGGCGGCGCGCTGGCCATGCTGCCGGTTGCCGAAGAACACAAGAAAATCCTGATCGTCGAGCCCGCCGTGGCCGATGCGATCACCGGCGAGAAGTGGAACAGGTATATCTTCCGGACCGGCCGTAATTCCACCCAGGATGCCTATGCCGGCGCTGCCGCTTTTCCGATCTCCGGTGAAGTCAGCGTCGCCACACTGGCACAGGACTATGCCTTCGGACGTGACGGCGTGAAGGCGATGAAGGACGCGCTGGGCCAGCTGCGCCCGAACGTTAAGGTCGTGTTCGAGGAATACGCTCCGCAGCAGACCACCGACTTTACCGCTTCGGCGCAGCGCCTGTTCGACGCACTGAAGGACAAGCCGGGCAAGCGCGTCATTGCGATCATCTGGGCCGGCCCGCATCCGCTGCCCAAGATCGCCGATCTGAAGCCCGAGCGCTTCAACATCGAGATCGCGCCGGGCGGGAACATCCTGCCGGTGATGAAGGGCTATAAGCCCTATCCGGGCATGGAAGGCGCCGTTTATTATTACCATGACTTCCCGAAGAATCCGGTGAACGACTGGTTCGTGGCCGAGCACAAGAAGCGTAACAACGGCGCACCGCCGGACTTCTTTACTGCAGGCGGTTTCGCGGCCGCTTCGGCGGCACTGACCGCCGTGCAGAAGGCGGGCGGCACCAATACCGAAAAGTTGATCGCTGCCATGGAAGGCATGGTCTTCGACACCCCGAAGGGCACGATGCTGTTCCGCAAGGAAGATCATCAGGCGTTGCAGCAGATGTATCACTTCAAGGTCAAGAAGGACGGCAAGGACGACAACGACCTGCTCGACCTGGTGCAGACCATCCAGGAATCGGCGATGCCGCTGCCGATCCGCAACAAGCGCTAACCTTGCGAAACGGCCGGGGCAGGCGACTGCTCCGGCCGCATTTTCTGTCTGGATGCCATGTCTGTCATTCCCACCTTGGAAACCCGCGACCTGACGATCCGCTTCGGCGGTCATGTCGCCGTCAACGCGGTTAGCTGCGCGTTCCAGCCCGGCACGCTCACCGCCATCGTCGGGCCGAATGGCGCCGGCAAGACCACCTATTTCAACCTGATATCCGGTCAGCTAAAATCCACGGCCGGCCAGGTGCTGCTGCGCGGCGATGATGTCACGTCCATGAGCGCCTCGGCCCGCACCAAGCGCGGCATGGGACGCGCCTTCCAACTCACCAATCTGTTTCCAAACCTGACCGTGATGGAAAATGTGCGCCTTGCGGTACAATCCCGCGCCGGTGCGGGATTGCAGCTCCTGCAGCTCTGGAGTCATCGCCGCGATCTGATCGAGAAGGCCGACAGTCTGCTTGAATCCGTGCGCCTGGATGACAAGCGCAATGCCACGGCTGGCGCACTGCCGCATGGCGATCAAAGAAAGCTGGAGGTCGCGCTGCTGCTGGCGCTGGACCCCGATATTTTCATGTTCGATGAGCCCACGGCCGGTATGTCGGTGGATGAGGTGCCGACGGTGCTGGAACTGATCCACGGGATCAAGGCGCGTGGCGACAAGACCGTGCTGCTGGTCGAACACAAGATGGATGTGGTGCGCAGCCTGGCCGACCGCATCATCGTACTGCACAACGGCAATCTGGTTGCCGATGGCGAACCGGCGGCCGTGATTGCCTCGCCGATCGTGCAGGAAGCCTATCTCGGCATCAGTCCGGAGGCGGCGGCATGAGTGATCTGCTCCGCCTTGAGGGTGTCCACACCCATATTGCCCAATATCACATCCTTCATGGCGTCGATTTCGCCGTACCGCGGGGACAGCTTACCATGCTGCTCGGCCGCAATGGCGCCGGCAAGACCACCACGCTCCGCACCATCATGGGCCTGTGGCAGGCGAGTCAGGGCCGCGTCACCTTCGATGGCCAGGACATCACGGCGAAGCCGACGCCGGATATCGCGCAATCCGGCATTGCCTACGTGCCGGAGAATATGGGCATCTTCGCCGACCTGACGGTGCGCGAGAACATGATCCTCGCTGCCCGCGAAGGCGAGATCGACCTGGCGCGGCTGAAGTGGATTTTCGGGCTGTTTCCGGCATTGGAGCGCTTCTGGCTGCTGGCGGCCGGATCGTTGTCGGGCGGCCAGAAGCAGATGCTGGCGATTGCGCGCGCCATTATCGAGCCGCGCGCGCTTTTGCTGATCGACGAGCCGACGAAGGGGCTGGCGCCGGCAATCATCATGAACATGATCCAGGCCTTCAGGGAATTGAAATCGACCGGCGCCACCATCCTGCTGGTCGAGCAGAACTTCCTTGCCGCCAAACTGCTCGGCGACCATGTCGCGGTGATGGATGATGGCCGTATCGTCCATACCGGCGCAATGGCGGAACTGTCCGAGGACAAGAGCCTGCAGCAGAAGCTGCTGGGCCTGAGCATGGATGCGCATCAATGACCGCTGCTGTCGCGACAGAAACAACCACTCTGCCGAAGGTGCGCCTCGATATCCTGCCGGCACTGCTGGTGCCGATCCTGATGCTGGCCGCCCTGCCGCTGGTCGGCAGCTTTTCCAGCTGGGTGACGCTCACGGTGGCGGCGCTGGCCATGGGGATGATGATCTTCCTGATGGCTTCGGGTCTCACGCTGATCTTCGGCCTGATGGACGTGCTGAATTTCGGTCATGGTGTGTTCATCTCGTTTGGCGCCTATATGAGTCTCGTGGCGCTCGGCCCGCTGGCCGGCTGGGTCGAATCCACCAGTATCTGGCTCAATATCGGTGTGCTGCTGGCCTGCATGCTGGTGGCCATGGTGGTGACAGGCGCGCTCGGCTGGGCCTTCGAACGCGTGGTGATCCGCCCGGTCTATGGTCAGCATCTGAAGCAGATCCTGATCACCATGGGCGGCATGATTGTCGCCGAGCAGATGATCCATGTGCTCTGGGGCGCGAGCCCGATCCCGCTGCGCCTGCCCGAGGGCCTGCGCGGCGCCATTGTCATTGGCGACGCTGCCATGGAGAAATACCGCGTCATCGCCGTGGTGCTGGGGCTGACGGTTTTTGGCGCCATGTATGCGGTGCTCAACCGCACCAAGATCGGCCTGCTGATTCGCGCTGGTGTGGAAAACCCCGAGATGGTCGAAGCGTTGGGCTATAAAATCCGGCGCCTGTTCGTCGGCGTCTTCATCGCCGGTTCGGCGCTCGCCGGCCTCGGCGGCGTGCTCTGGGCCTTCTATCGCCAGACCCTGACCGCCGGCATGGGCATGGAAGTCAACGTGTTGATCTTCATCGTCATCATCATCGGCGGCCTCGGCTCGGTCGGCGGCTGTTTCATCGGCTCCCTGCTGGTGGCGCTGGTGGCCAATTACACCGGCTTTCTGGCGCCCAAACTGGCGCTTGGCTCCAGCATCCTGCTGATGGTGCTGATCCTGCTGTGGCGGCCTCAGGGGCTTTACCCTGTGGCGAAGCGGTAAGGGGAGGCGACCATGCTGCCCAGCAATCCGATCCACAGCCTGCTGTCCGGCGATTACCCGCGTTCCAGGGTGCTGGGCGGCGTGCTGTTCGTCATCCTGATCTGCCTGGCCTTCGCGCCCTTCCTGTTCCCCGGCAGCCAGCCGCTGAATGTGGCGGCCAAGATCTGCGTCTTTGTCATCCTGGTGGCGAGCTACGACCTGCTGCTCGGCTATACCGGCATCGTCTCTTTCGCCCATACGATGTTCTACGGCATCGGCGGGTATGGTGTGGCCATCGCCATGTACAATTTCGATGCCGGCTGGGGCGCGCTCGGCATCGGCGTGGTGGTTGCGCTGGTGCTGTCCATGCTGCTGGCGCTGCTGATCGGCCTCTTCAGCCTGCGCGTACGGGCGATCTTCTTCGCCATGATAACGCTGGCGGTCGCCTCCGCCTTCGCCATCCTGGCATCCCAGCTCAACGAGATTACGGGGGGAGAGGACGGCCGCAGCTACCGGATTCCGGAATTGCTGCGGCCGGCCTTCCGTCTGTTCGATGAGCCGGTCATGGGCGTGATGATCAATGGTCGCATCCTGGCCTATTACCTGATTTTCCTCTCGGCGCTTCTGCTGTTCCTGCTGGCGCTGCGCGTCGTCAACTCGCCCTTCGGCCGCGTGCTGCAGGCGATCCGGGAAAACGATTTCCGTGCCGAAGCGCTGGGCTACCGCGTTGTCGTCTACCGTTCGATTGCCAACTGTCTGTCGGCCGGCATGGCCACGCTGGCCGGCGTGCTGATGGCACTGTGGCTGCGGTATACCGGTCCGGACACCACACTCAGCTTCGCCATCATGATCGACATCCTGCTCATGGTGGTGATCGGCGGCATGGGTACGCTGTATGGCGCCGTACTCGGTGCCACGATTTTCATCCTGGCGCAGAATTACCTGCAAGTTCTGATGGGCCAGTTCAGCGCGGCGCTGGCTGCGGCTGGTATCCCGCTGCTGCCCAACCTGTTCCATGCCGACCGCTGGCTGCTCTGGCTCGGTATCCTGTTTGTACTCAGCGTCTATTTTTTCCCGGTCGGCATCGTCGGCAAACTGCGGCAGATGCGCAAATGATCCCACGTTCTCACTACATCACCCTGGCTGGCCGCAGCGTCCATCTGCTGGACTGGGGCCGGGAGGACGCGCCGCCGGTGATCCTCTGGCATGGTTTTGCCCGCAACGCCCATGACTTTGACGATCTGGCCGCGGCACTGGCCGCGCATTACCGGCTGATCGCCGTCGATACCATCGGGCGTGGCTTCAGCGAATGGAGCCCGCATCCCGATGCCGAATACACCGTACCCTTCTATGCCCGCCAGGCTATTGAGCTGCTGGAGCAGCTGAAGCTTGAAGCCGTGCGCTGGGTTGGCACTTCGATGGGCGGCCTGATCGGCATGGTCGCTGCGGCCACGGCGCTGAAAGGTCGCATCAGCCATCTGGTGCTCAACGATGTGGGGCCGGAAATCGCACCCGGTGCCGTGCAGCGCATTCTCTCTTATGCCGGCACGCCGCCTGCCTTTGCCACGCTGCCGGAGCTGGAACAGTATTTCCGCCAGATCTATACCCCCTTCGGTATTACCAGCGAGGCCGGCTGGCGCAAGCTGGCCGAGACCTCGGCGCGGCGGCTGCCCGATGGCCGCCTGACCCCCCATTACGATCCGCAGATCGCGGCCGTGCTGGGGCGGCAGAGCGCGGGCGCTTCGGGGGATGCCTGGCCGGTCTATGACCTGATTTCGGCGCGCACACTGCTGATCCGCGGGGCCGTATCCGATCTGCTGAGCGATGAAACCGCCACCGCCATGATGGAGCGCGGACCAAAGGCCCGCCGGATCGACATCCCGGGCATCGGCCATGCTCCCGCCCTGGATACGCCCGAGCAAATCGCCCTGATTGCGGCATTCCTGGCCGAATAGGGCGGCAGTTGGCCGGGAACGGTCGCCGCCCTATACTGGTGGCATGTCCAGCGCGCCCCATATTCATGACCATGGTCATGGCCACGATCACGACGTCTGCATCACCGATGCCCTGACCCGGGCCGAGGTCCATTGTGCCGCCAAGGGCGCCAAGCTCACACCCGTGCGCCGCCGGGTGCTGGAGCTGATCTGGCAGAGTCACAAACCGGCGGGCGCCTACGATCTGCTGGCCCAGCTGGGCAGCGACGGTCAGAAGGCGGCACCGCCCACGGTTTACCGGGCACTGGATTTCCTGGTCGAACAGGGGCTGGTGCACCGGGTGGAAAGTCTGAACGCTTTCATCGGCTGTGCCGAACCCGGCCATGCCGTGCAGCAGGAAATATTCATCTGCCGCACCTGCGGCACCGCCATCGAGATCAACGACCCCGAACTGGGGCACCGCATTCAGCAGGACGCCCGGTCCCTGGGCTTCCAGGTCGAACGCCAGACGATCGAAGTCGTCGGCATCTGCCGCGACTGCCGGGCCGTCTGATCCGCGGTTTACCGGGCCGACCGCCAGTCCCAGCTTTGTCATTATGCCCAGGCATAAAACCGGCATAACCTGATGGCACCGGCGGATGCCGGGGGGAATAACGCACCGGCAGCCGCTACCCTTGCCAGAGGAGGGTTCCATGGCACTTGCAAGCAGTCTGCGTCAGTTTCTCGACCGTCATGATATTCCCTACGATACCATCGCCCATCCGCATGCTGCGACTATGCAGCAGGCCGCCCATTCGGCAGGTGTGCCGGAGTCCTGCGTGGTCAAAGCGGTTCTGATGGAGGATGATGACGGCTTCATGCTGGCTGCCGTGCCGGCCTGCTGCGATGTGGCGCTGCACAAGCTGTCGCGGGCCGTGAAGCGGCCGGTAGAACTCGCCACCGAAAGCGATATTCAGTCCCTGTTTCGCGATTGCGCACCGGGCGCGCTGCCGCCTTTAGGCAGCGCCTATGGCGTGGAAGTGGTGATCGACCGCAGCCTCGACTCGATGGATGACCTGTATTTCGAGGGCGGTGACCATTGCACACTGGTTCATGTCAGTGGCAAGGATTTCCGGCGGCTGATGCCGGAAGCCCGGCATGCACGGATCAGTGTCTCGCACTGAAGAATCAGAAAGGCCCGCAGAACTGCGGGCCTTTCCAGTATGACAACCGGTCAGTGTTTCTGCTTCTGACGGTCGCCGTCGATTTCGCCAGGCTTGCGACCCGGTTTTACGACACGACCGTCACCATCGGTGTCCTTGCCGATATAGTCGCTCTGCATGCGCCGCTGCTGGGCGCCATCAACATCGCCGGCCACATGGCCCGGCTGCACCACGCGACCGTCATTATCGGTGTCGCGGCCCACATCGCTGTGCGGGGTGCCTTGCGGCGCGGTCTTCTGGCGGGGCTGCTGCTGTTTATTGGGCATGATTTTCTCCCTTGTTGTTGAACAGGGAAAACCCGCCGGCAGCAGAGATGTTCCAGGATTTTTAATGCCCTGGAATCAGCCGAATTTCGGCGGCCGTTTCTCGAAAAACGCCGTCATGGCCTCGCGCGCTTCCGCGGATTGTAACTGGGCCCGGAAATGCGCACCCTCGGCCGCCATCTGGCTGGCGACATCGCCCTTGGCATCACGCAGCAATTGCTTGGTCAGCTTGATCGCCGTTGGCGGCTTAGCGGCCAGCTTTCCGGCAATGGTGGTGGCTTCAGCCAGCAGCCGGTCGTCAGGGAAAATCGCATTGACGATGCCAAACTCCTTCGCCGTGGCCGGTGTGAAGGGCTCGCCCAGCAGGATTAGTTCAGCCGCACGCTGATGGCCGATCAGTCTAGGCAGCAGCAGAGACGAGGCAGCTTCCGGCACCAGCGCGAGATTGACGAAGGGGAAGGAGAATTTCGCGCTTTCACCGGCGTAGACCAGATCGCAATGCAGCAGCATGGTCGAGCCGACGCCCACGGCCACGCCTGCGACGGCGGCGACCAGCGGCTTCGATGCCGTGCTGATGGCCCGCAGGAAGCGGAAGACCGGGCTGTTCTCGCCCTGCGGCGGATTGTTGAGGAAATCCTGCAGGTCATTGCCGGCCGTGAAGGCGCCGCCATTGCCGGCGAACAGGATCACCCGCACGGCGCTGTCCGTCTCGGCGGCCTCCAGTGCATCGGCCAGTGTCGCATACATGGCCGAGATCAGGGCATTCTTCTTGTCAGGCCGGTTGAAGGTGATGGTCAGGATGCCATCGGCCTGGCTGGTCAGGATCTCGGTCATGGTTCGCTCCCTAGTCGGCGAACAGCAGGATGGCATAGTCGCCGACAGGGGTGAAGCCTAACGCAGCGTAAGCCGTCTGCCCGGCACGATTGTCTTCAGCCGTGAACAGGGTTGCCTGGGTCACGCCATTGCGACGGGCCTGCTCCAGCGCGCCGGCAATCACGGCGCGGGCATAGCCGCGACTGCGGAGATGTGGCGGCGTCCAGGCGTTGCCGACCTGCACGGTATCGGGCACGCGCGCATTGAAGCAACAGCCCGAGACCGGCAGGTCGCCATCCATCAGGATGAACTGTGCCTGCTCGGTTACCCAGAGTTTCGTCTCTTCGTGACAGCTCCGGGTCAGATCCTGCGATGGCGTTGCGCCAAGGCTCTCGCAACAGTAGTCGATGCGCCATTGCTGCAGCAGCGAGATATCTTCCGTCGTCGCCAGCCGGCACTGCAGATTCTGGTTTTCCAGCATCGGGTTCGGCATTTGCAGCCGGTCGAGCTGCAAAGCCATCAAAATCTCTTTCACGCGCAGCCTGTAATGCGTGACAGCCGGTTGTAGGGCATCCTGCGCATCCAGAGCCTGTTTCCAGGGGCCAAGAATGCCCACCGGTCGGCGATCGCCTGCAAGCAGGGCGGTAAGTGCCGCCACGTGCTGCGGCGCATACACTGCCAGGATGTCATTCCAGTAGCGGGCTACGGTGCCGATAATATCGCCGGCCTCGAAAGCGGCGGCGTAGCGGCCGTGGTAGGGCGTATTGCCATCCCGGATGCCGCTGTGGTGCAGGCTGGACCGCAGGACCATGGTTTCGACGGTATGCCGGGCCAGGAAGGCATCCAGTGCCGGTTGATCGGCCGGCTCCAGCAGGCGCAGGTCAGCCATCGTCAGCCTTGCGCTCTGTTCAGCCGATCGAACCCGGCCTTGAGGTCGGCGATCAGATCGCCGGGGTCTTCCAGGCCGATATGCACGCGGATCAGCGAGCCGTGATTCTGCCAGGGCTCGGCCGTGCGCACGCCCTTGATCGCCGGCACAGAGATCAGGCTCTCGTAACCGCCCCAGGAGTAGCCGATGCCGAAGAGTTCGAGATGGTCGACGAATTCGGCGACGGCGGCCTCGGAATATTTCTTCTGCAGCTCGAAGGCGAACAGCCCGCAGGCACCGAGGAAGTCGCGCTTCCATAAGGCATGGCCCGGGTCCTGCGACAGGGCAGGGTGGCGCACGCTGGTGACTTCCTCACGGCCGCGCAGCCAGTCGGCGATGGCAATGCCGCTCTCCATATGGCGGGGAAGACGCACGGCCATGGTGCGCAGGCCGCGCAGGCCGAGATAGACTTCATCCGGCCCGGCATTGGCGCCGATGGCGCGCGCGGTCTCGCGCAGGTCCGGCCAGCTTTCCTTGTTGGCGATCACGATGCCCAGCATCGCGTCGGAATGACCGACGATGTATTTGGTTGCAGCATGCACCGAGAGATCGACGCCATGGCTGAAGCTCTTGAAATAGAGCGACGTGCCCCAGGTGTTGTCCATCGCCAGCTTGGCGCCATGCTTGTGCGTGACCTCGGCAATCGCCGGTACATCGATCATTTCGAAGGTGAGCGAGCCCGGCGATTCAATGAAGACCAGCGAGGTATTGGCGCGGAAGCGCGCCTTGAAGCCGGCCATGTCGATAGCGGTCGGAAAATATTCGGTCTCGACACCCATGCGCTTGAGCACGGTGTCGCAGAAATGCCGGGTCGGGCCGTAGATGTTGTCGATGACCAGGATATGGTCACCCGATTTCACCACGCTCAGGATTGCGCCCGAACAGGCGCCGGCGCCTGACGGATAAGCGATGGCGCGATAGCCGCCTTCCAGTTCGGCCAGCGTGTTCTCGAAGGCATAGGTCAGCGGCGTGCCGGCGCGGCCATAGGTGGTGACCTGCTCGTCCTTCATTTTCGCCGAATAGACGTCGGCCAGCGCCTTCAGGCTGGGCTGCAGGATCGTCGAGGCCCGGTAGACCGGGATATTGACGGCGCCGTGATGGCCTTCGGGATCGCGGCCCAGGGTGGCGAGCTTGGTTTCGTCTTTCATGGCGGACTCCAATGTGATGTCCGACTATCGCAAAGACCTCGCTCAGTGAGAAGGCTTGGCGGGGGTATCCGCCTGGGCTTCCAGCCATAAAGCCGCCCCGAATGAAATCAGCGTCAAAACGCTGGCAGCCATGCGCAACACATTCCACGCCATCCAGTGGTCGGCATAATCCTGCCAGACCGTCGCAGCCGCGGAAGACGCTGTGCCAATGGATGCCAGCATCTCATTCAGCGGGACATTGTAGGTCATGGTCACGCCGAACGCGCCCAGAGCGTAGAATGCGGTTCCTGTCCAGATCAGCCAGCTGGCGGGATCGCGTGGCCGGGCCATGGCTGCAAGGCTGGCCAGAAGACCGAAGAGCAGTGTCCCGAAAAAACCGGCAGCGAAAGTCGTATTGCGTACCGAGGCGTTTATCGCCTGCATGGCGGCGATGGCCACTGACGGATCGGCGGCGGTAAAGCCGACCATAACGGAACAGTGATAAGCATAGAAGAAACCGGCCATCAAGGCCGCGGTGAGTGCGGCGAGGCCGGTGACGGACAGGCGAAACGGTCGCAGCATGGTTCCCCCCGAGATTGGCGACGCGATGGTTGCCTCCACGGCAGAGTGCCGGTTTTCCTGCGCGGAACATTTTCATTCTGCCATGGGTCTTGGCGGAGGCCTGTCTGGCGGCCTAAAACAGTCCGGTCCTTTCTGATGAGGTTGTCCCGTGACCCGCGCCGCCGCCATTCAAGCTGCCACTGCCTACCTGGACGAGGGCGGTTTTGCCGCCGATCTGACCCGCCGGGTGGCGATCCCGACCGAAAGTCAGAACCCAGACCGCGGCGCGGCCCTCGGCAATTATCTGGAACAGGAGATGCGCGGCAGCCTTGAGGCTTTGGGGTTCCAGTGCAGCGTGCATCCCAATCCGTCGCCGAAAGGCGGCCCGTTCCTGGTCGGCATCCGTCGTGAGCCTGGCGCAACCAAGACGGTGTTTTCCTATGGCCATGGCGATGTGATCCGTGGCCAGGATGCGCAATGGCGCAGCGGCCTCAATCCCTGGGTGGTCACGCAGGAAGGCGACAGGCTTTACGGTCGTGGCACGGCCGACAACAAGGGCCAGCATACGGTCAACATCGCCGCGCTGAGCGCCGTGCTGAAGGCGCGCGGTGGTAAGCTGGGGTTCAATGTCGTGTTGCTGATCGAGACTGGCGAGGAAGTCGGCTCGCCCGGCCTGGAGGCGTTTTGCAAATCCCAGAAAGACGCATGGCAGGCCAATCTGTTCCTGGCTTCCGACGGTCCGCGCCTGTCGCCGGAACGGCCGACACTGTATTGCGGCGCGCGTGGTGCGATGAATTTCGACCTCACCGTCGATCTGCGTCAGGGCGCACATCACTCGGGCAACTGGGGCGGCCTGCTGGCAGATCCTGGCATTATTCTCGCCCATGCCATTGCGAGCATTGCCGGTCCGACCGGCCAGATTCGTGTGCCGGAATGGGTGCCGAGCGAGCTGCCGGCCAATGTGCGGCGTGCGCTGGCCGATTGCGAGGTCAGCGGCGGCAGCGATGGTCCGGCCATCGACACCTGGTGGGGCGAGCCGGGCCTGACGCCGGCCGAGCGCGTCTATGGCTGGTGCAGCTTCGATGTGCTGGCCTTCAAGACTGGCAATCCGGAATTCCCCGTCAATGCCATTCCCGGTATTGCCACGGCGCATTGCCAGATCCGCTTCGTGGTCGGACCGGACTCCTCGCAGTTCCTGCCGGCATTACGACGCCATCTCGACCGTCATGGCTTCCCGCAGGTGCAGGTCGCGCAGGCCCGGGCCGAGGTCTTCCGCGCCACGCGGCTCGATCCTGACCACCCCTATGTGAATTTCGCGGTGGCATCGGTGGAACGCACTATGGGCCGCAAGCCGGCCCTGCTGCCCAATCTGGGCGGTTCGTTGCCCAACGAGGTGTTCGCCGAAACCATGGGCCTGCCGACCGTATGGATGCCGCATTCCTACGCGGCCTGTTCGCAGCATGCGCCGAACGAGCACATCCTGCTGCCGGTGATGCGGGAAGGGCTGGCAATGATGGCTGGCCTGCTCTGGGATCTGGGCGAGGCCGACGCCGCCGTTCTGCCGTCCTGACCGTCTGCGGACGTGAGTTTCGATCCGACGGCCAGCCTGGGCGGCCTGTTCCTGTGGTCGCTGCTGGCGGCGACCCTGCTGCCGTTATCCTCGGAAGCGGCCCTGGCCGCCGCCCATGCCGCGGCGGTGGCTCCGCCGCTCATTCTTTTTGCGGTTGCGACAAGCGGAAATGTATGCGGTGCACTGATCAACTGGTTATTGGGAGGCTGGTGCCTGCGCTTTAAGCACAAGCGCTGGTTTCCGATCAGTGTTGTGCAGTTGCACAAAGCCGAAGAACGATTCCGCCGCTGGGGCGGTATTACGCTGCTTTTTTCATGGATTCCGGTCATTGGCGATCCGCTGACCTTCGCAGCGGGCACGCTGCGGTATCCGTTGGCCCGATTTTTGATAGCAGTAACCATCGGCAAGGCGGCCCGTTATGCGATGGTCCTGTGGATAACTGACGTTGTCTTGCCGGTTTTTGCGGCGTCGTGATAATTTAGCCACGGTAGCTGTGGAAACGCAGTACCCAGTCACAACAGGGAAGGGTTATATCCATGAAACTTTTGCAAACGGCCGCTGCCGCGGCTGCGCTCGTGTTTATTGCGCAGGGCGCGCAGGCGGGCGCCACCTTTGATGCCGTCAAGGCCAAGGGCTTCGTGCAATGCGGAACGAATACCGGTCTGGGCGGCTTTGCCGCGCCGGACAGCCAGGGCGTCTGGAAGGGCCTCGACGTCGACGTGTGCCGCGCGGTTGCTGCTGCAGTGTTCGGCGACGCGACCAAGGTCAAGTATACCGGTCTGACCGCCCAGCAGCGCTTCACCGCCCTGCAGTCGGGCGAAGTCGACGTCCTGTCGCGTAATACCACGCAGACCCTGACCCGCGACGCGTCGCTGGGTCTGATCGGCGCCGGTATCAACTATTATGACGGCCAGGGCTTCATGGTGACCAAGAAGCTGGGCGTGAAGAGCGCCAAGGAGTTGAATGGCGCCACCGTCTGCGTGCAGCCGGGCACCACCACCGAACTGAATCTCGCCGACTATTTCCGCTCGGAGAAGATGACCTTCAAGCCGGTGGTCATCGAGAAGCTCGACGAAGTCGTCGCCGCATATGCCTCGGGCCGTTGCGACGTCTACACCACGGACGCGTCTGGCCTCGCCGCCACCCGCGCCACGCAGCTGCCGAACGGCGACGATCATCTGATCCTGCCGGAAATCATCTCCAAGGAGCCGCTCGGCCCGATGGTTCGTCAGGGTGACGACCAGTGGCTGGTCGTGGTTCGCTGGGCCCTCAATGCGATGATCGAGGCCGAGGAATACGGCATCACGTCGGCGAATGTCGACGAAATGCTGAAGAGCGACAACCCCAACATCAAGCGCATCCTGGGCGTCACCCCGGGTGCAGGCAAGGCGCTCGGCGTCGATGAGAAGTGGGGCTACAACATCATCAAGCAGGTCGGCAATTACGGCGAAAGCTTCGAGCGTAATGTCGGCATGGGCAGCCCGCTCAAGCTGGCCCGTGGTGTGAACCAGATGTGGTCGAAGGGCGGCGCGCTGTACGCCTGGCCGATCCGGTAAGATCAGGTAGGGGAGGCCGGCAGCGAATACAGGGCGCTGCCGGCCACTCCATTCTCTACGCCTATATTCAGTTCTCTTAGCCATGGGGGGCACATGGCCGAAGATCGGGTAAGGGGGGCGCAAGCTGCGCCGCCGCGTCGTTTAAGCTGGTATGATCCGGATGTAAGATCCGTCGTGTATCAGGTTGTTGCTGTCGGACTGGTCGCTGTCGTCGCCTGGTTCCTGATCTCCAACACACTGCATAATCTTTCCATTCGCAATATTTCCACCGGCTTTGATTTCCTCAAGCGGGAATCCGGTTTCGCCATCGGCGAATCGCCCATCGAATTCGGGCCGGAAAACACCTATGCCCGCGCCATTCTGGTCGGCCTGCTGAACACCATCCGCGTGGCGGTGATCGGCATCATCCTGGCCACCATCATCGGCACGATCGTCGGCATCGCCCGGCTGTCGAAGAACTGGCTGGTGTCCAAGCTGGCGATGATCTACGTCGAGGTCATCCGCAACGTGCCGCTGCTGCTGCAGCTGTTCTTCTGGTATGCGATCATCACCGAGACGCTGCCGGGCCCGCGTTCGGCTATCAACGTCATGCCGGGCGTCTTCATGTCCAATCGCGGCATCAAGGTGCCGTCGCCGACCGACCATTTCGCCTTCGATCTCGCCGCCATCGGCTTCCTGCTGGCGCTGGTGCTGATCGGTGTGGTGGTTCACTTCGCCAAGAAACGCCAGGACGCGACCGGCCTGGCCTTTCCGGTCTATCGCACGGCCATCGCATTGCTGATCGGCATGCCGTTCCTCGGCTGGCTGATCGGCGGTGCGCCGATGGAGCTGAACGTACCGAAGCTGCAGGGCTTCAATTTCGTCGGCGGTGCCACGCTGACGCCGGAATTCGCCGCCCTGCTGTTCGGTCTTGTGCTCTATACCGCCGGCTTCATCGCCGAGGTGGTGCGCGCCGGCATCCAGGCGGTGAGTTACGGCCAATGGGAGGCGGCGAGTGCCATCGGATTAAGCCGCAGCCAGACCCTGCGGCTGATCGTGCTGCCGCAGTCGCTGCGCGTGATCATCCCGCCGATGACCAGCCAGTATCTGAACCTGACCAAGAACAGCTCGCTGGCGGTGGCGATCGGGTATCCCGATATCGTCTCGGTCGCCAACACCACGCTGAACCAGACCGGTCAGGCCATCGAAGGCATCCTGATCATCATGGCCGTGTATCTGACCATCAGTCTTTCGATCTCGATGTTCATGAACTGGTACAACAAACATATTGCGTTGGTGGAGCGGTAAGATGACGACAGCCACCGAATCCCTGCCGCCGCCGACCTCCACCACCGGGCCGATCGCCTGGGTGCGCGAGCGTCTGTTCTCCTCACCCCTGAACGCCATCCTGACCATCCTGTCGGTCTGGCTGGTGCTGATGTCCTTGCCGCCATTCATTGAATGGGCCCTGATCAAGGCGAATTTCGTGGCGGCGACATCGCAGGAATGCCGCGGTACCGGCGGCGCCTGCTGGGCCTTCATCGGCGTGAAATACCGCCTGATGCTGTTCGGTCTGTATCCCTATGACGAACAGTGGCGTCCACTGATCGCCACTGTCCTGCTGATCGCGATGATCGTGATGAGCTGCGTGCCGCGGTTCTGGAATGCCAGCCTGCTGGTCATCTGGGTCGGCGGCCTGATCGCCGTCGCCGTGCTGATGTGGGGCGGCATCCTCGGCCTGAAATATGTCGAGGACACGCTCTGGGGCGGCCTGCCGCTGACCCTGATCCTGGCCACCTTCGGCATCGCCATCGCGTTTCCCTTTGGCGTCATGCTGGCGCTGGGTCGACGCTCGAAGATGCCGGCGATCAAGACGCTTTGTGTGCTCTACATCGAACTGATCCGCGGCGTGCCGCTGATCAGCATGCTGTTCATGTCGTCGGTGATGCTGCCGCTGTTCCTGCCGGAAGGCTTCAGCATCGACAAGCTGCTGCGCGCCCAGATCGCGATCATCCTGTTCGCGGCGGCCTATCTGGCTGAGGTGGTGCGTGGCGGTTTGCAGGCGATCCCGAAGGGACAGTATGAGGGCGCTGACTCGCTCGGCCTCAGTTACGGCCAGAAGATGAGTTTCGTCATCCTGCCGCAGGCACTCAAGATCGTGATTCCGCCCTTGGTCAGTTTGTTCATTGCGGTGTTCAAGGACACCTCGCTGGTGGTCATCATCGGCATCTATGACCTGATGCAGTCGACCAAGGTGGCGCTCACCGATCCCGCCTGGCGTGGCTTCTCGATCGAAGCCTATTTCTTCGTTTCGGCGATCTACTTCGTCTTTTGCTATTCGATGTCCAAATACAGCCAGAACCTGGAAAAGCGTCTGGCCACCGGACACAAGCGCTGAAGGATCAATTGACCATGGCGAACAACGTTATCGAGCTGCAGAGCGTCAACAAGTGGTATGGCGAGTTCCACGTGTTGCGGAACATCAACCTCAACGTCAAGAAGGGCGAGCGTATCGTCGTCTGTGGCCCGTCGGGCTCCGGCAAGTCGACCATGATCCGCTGCATCAACCGGCTGGAAGAGCACCAGAAGGGCCATATCATCGTCGATGGCACCGAACTGACCAACGACCTTAAGAATATCGACGCGATCCGTCGTGAGGTCGGCATGGTGTTCCAGCATTTCAACCTGTTCCCGCACCTGACCGTGCTGGAAAATCTGACGCTCGGCCCGATCTGGGTGCTGAAGAAGCCCAAGGCTGAGGCCGAAGCGACGGCGATGAAATACCTGAACCGGGTGCGTATTCCTGAGCAGGCCGGTAAATTCCCCGGCCAGCTCTCGGGTGGCCAGCAGCAGCGCGTCGCCATCGCCCGCTCGCTATGCATGAACCCGAAGATCATGCTGTTCGATGAGCCGACCTCGGCGCTCGATCCGGAAATGGTCAAGGAAGTGCTGGACGTCATGGTCGGCCTGGCCGAGGACGGCGGCATGACCATGATCTGCGTCACCCATGAAATGGGTTTTGCCCGCAAGGTGGCGGATCGCGTGATCTTCATGGATCGCGGCGAGATCATCGAGCAGAACACGCCGAACGAGTTCTTCTCCAATCCGCAGAACGAACGCACCCAGCTGTTCCTGAGCCAGATCCTGCACTGATCGGTTAAAACCGTGCTATGCTTCTCCCCATAACAAACGGGGAGGAGCATCATGCGCAGTCTTGTCGCAGTTCTTCTTGTGCTTACGGCGGTCCCGGCGGCCAGCGGCCCCGCCTGGGCCCAGTTGCCGGCCATCGATCCGGTCGGGCAATACCGCCTGATTGGCCCTGCCGGCCGCAGTGACAGCCGCTGCATCGGCCGACCTGAAACCCCACTCTGTGCCGTTGAAACCCTGCTGGCCTGTTTCGCCCGCCGCGATACGGATCTCTGCCGCATCGTCTGGTCCGGTGCCAACGGGGCTGCCGGCAGTCTGATGACAATGTCGAATTCCCGGTACTGGTGGAGCTATCGCGTTGCCGCGGCCGAACAGTCTTCGGCGGACGAGGCGGTGATTGCCGTGGCCGGGCGCAACTGCGGCCTGCTGCAGGCCGAGCCGGACTGTGCCACCACGCCCGCGCCGCCCACCCGTTACCGGGTGCAGCGGATCGATGGCCGGTGGGCCGTGGTCGACTGGCAGTCGCAGGCGGGCGATCCCACACCGGTGCGATAAGCGAAGGAGAGCGGAACTGCGCGGCGATCCGCGCCGTTCTGCATGCGACGGTCAGGGCGTATAGTCGAGGGCCATGGAATCGAGGCAACGATGACACGGCTGTTTGACGCATTGCGCCATATCTCGGCTGGTTGGCGGCTGCTGATCTGTCTGATCGTCGGCAGTGCGATCTTCCTCTGGCCGTTTGAGCCCGACGATCCGCTGGTGCATGCCGGGGCCGCCTGGGTGGCTGGCGTGGCGCTGTTCCTGGGCTGGACCGCCTATGCGGTCAGCTGCATCTCGATTGCCCAGCTGCGCAAGCGCGCCCGTGAACTGGATGACAGCGCCTGGGTCATATCCGTGCTGGTGGTGATTGCCGCGGTCATCAGCCTGCTGGCGCTTGGCCTGATCGTCTATGGCAAAGACAGTGCCCAGGGGCTCGTGCTGGCCCTTCGGCTGGGCTTTGGTGGCGCCAGCATGGTCGCAGCCTGGCTGCTGATCCATACGGTGCTGGCATTGCACTACGCCCATCTCTATTACGGCGACACCGAAGGTGACGGGAAAAAAGAAGATCGTCGCGGTCTGGATTTTCCCGGCAAGGGCGACCCGGATTACTGGGATTTCTTCTACTATTCCTTCGTGATCGGCATGACCTGCCAGGTCTCGGACGTTTCGATCTCGTCGCGCGGCATGCGGCGGCTGACGCTGGCACACAGCATCGTGTCGTTCTTCTTCAATACCACGGTGATCGCGCTGACGGTGAACCTGATCGCCAGCAACTGAGGTCAGCTTAGGCCGGCATAGCGCAGGGCAATGGCGATAACCATGCCGATCAGGATGGCGGTCATCGACTTGCGCAGGATCAGCATCACCGCAACGGCGGCGGCCAGACCCGCCCACATGGCGGGATCGCCCTTCATGGCGGCCGCCACCACGATGGCGATCAGCACGCCGCCGGCAGTGTGGCGCAGGAAGCGCTCCAGCCGGGGCGAGACGGTGACATAGCTCATCATCCAGAAGCCGCCGACGCGGGTCAGCAGCGTGGCAAGGGCCATGCCGAAGATGGCAATCACCGCTGTGAGATCGAAGGCGGTGAAGCTAGTCATGGCGGCTGCTCCACAGGCCGGCGAGGCCGGCGCAGAGGCCGCCGATCAGGATATACCAGTTGCCGGGCAGCCAGAGCAGGGCAGCCACGGTGCCGGCGATGGCGGCGATCCAGGGCAGGATGTCGCTGCGGCCGCGATAGAGCCCGACCACCGAGGTGGCGAAGACGCCGGCGATCAGGACATCGAGGCCCCAGCGTTTGACATCCAGCCCGCCGCTGCTGGCCAGCGCGCCAAGCGCTGTGCCGCCGACCCAGACCGGCCATTGCATGATGACGGTGCCGAGCAGGATGCCGAGATCGCGCCGGCCGTTCATCATCGCCTGCAGCGTAATGGCCCAGCCGGCATCGGTCATGCCGGCCGAGATCGGCAGCACCCAGCGACGCGGCAGGTTGGCGATATAGGGATGCATCGCCGCGCCCATGACGATATGGCGGGCATTGACCAGGAAACTGGTCAGCACGATGGCCGCCACCGGCAGCGGTACGGCACTCCACAGGCTCAGTACGGCGAACTGCGCACTGCCAGCAAAGGTGGCGGCGCTCATCAGGATGGCTTCGCCCGGAGACATGGTGACGCCGAGCGCGGCGGCGCCGAAGGCGATGCCGAAGGGCAGCGCGCTGAGGCTGTAGGGCGCGGTCAGCTTCATGCCGTGCCAGACGCCATCGGCGGTGAACACGGCCGGCTGGGGCGCGGCAGAATCGGGAGCTTGGGCGTTCATGGGGCGGCAAACTAGGGGTTGGCGGCGGGGCAGTCAACCGGTATGATGGTTATATGGCGAAAGCGCTCCCCATCCTTGAACTCGGCTTGCTCGGCGGGCATCCGGCGCTGGATTACGTCAATACGCTGGACTGGCGCGACCGATCCGTAGATGAGGGTGGCCCGGTCGAAACCCTGGTCTCCTATGATGCGCTGCTGGCCTGGTGTCGGCGCTGCGGCATCATCGGGGTCGCCACCGCGACGGAGCTGGAGCATCAGGCCGCTGCCGATCCGCGACAGGCCGCTGCCGTGCTGAGCGAAGCAGTGGCGCTCCGCGAGGCGCTCTATCGTCTGGCGCGGGCGACACGCGCAGGCAAGGTGGCGCGGCCGGCTGATCTTGACATGCTCAATGGCTGTTTACTGCGCTATCCGGAAGGGCGCACGCTGGCGCCGACCGGTCATCGCTTCGTCTGGAAATCCCACGGCGATGGCATCGCCCTCGGTTCGCCGCTGGGTGCCGTTGCGCGGCTTGGCGCGGAACTGCTGGTAACAGCCGAGCCGGAAAGTATCCGCTGCTGTGCCGGTCCCGATTGCGGCTGGCTGTTCCATGACACCAGCCCGAACAAGCGTCGCCGTTGGTGTTCGATGGAAAGCTGCGGCAATCGCGCCAAGGCGCGGCGGCATTATCTGCGAGTCAAAACCCAGGCCTGACGATCCGCACGGAACTTTGTTGGCGAATTTTCATTGGAATCATTCCAAGGAAAAGACCAGCAGAGGTGGATCATGGCCAAGACAGCAGCACCGTCCAAAAAGGCGGGCCTGAAGACCGTTGCGGGCAAGGGTGGCGAAACGCACCAGCAGGCGACGGCGGCCGACGGTCGCGACCGTCTCACCACCAACCAGGGCACGGCGATTGCCGATAACCAGAATTCCCTGAAGGCGGGTGCGCGTGGCCCGACGCTGCTGGAAGATTTCGTGCTGCGCGAGAAGATCACCCATTTCGATCATGAGCGCATCCCGGAGCGTATCGTGCATGCGCGCGGGTCGGGCGCCCATGGCTATTTCCAGGTCTATAAAAGCCAGAGCGCGCTGACCAATGCCGCCTTTCTGCAAAATCCGCGCGAGAAGACCAAGGTCTTCGTGCGCTTCTCCACGGTGGCTGGTGGCGCCGGTTCGGCCGACACCGTGCGCGACGTGCGCGGCTTTGCCGTGAAGTTCTATACCTCGGAAGGCAATTTCGATCTGGTCGGCAACAACATCCCGGTCTTCTTTATCCAGGATGCGATGAAATTTCCCGATCTGGTGCATTCGGTGAAGATGGAGCCTGATCGCGCCTTCCCGCAGGCGGCTTCGGCGCATGACACCTTCTGGGATTTCGCCTCGCTGATGCCGGAAACCACCCACATGCTGATGTGGGCGATGTCGGATCGTGGCATCCCGCGCAGCTACCGCATGATGGAAGGCTTCGGGGTGCACACCTTCCGTTTCGTCAATGCCAAGGGCAAATCCACCTTCGTGAAATTCCACTGGCGGCCGACCATCGGGTCAGTCTCGCTGATCTGGGATGAAGCCGTGAAGCTGGCCGGCGCCGACTATGACTTCCATCGCCGCGATCTGTGGAACGCCATCGAGGCTGGCGATTATCCGGAATTCGAACTCGGCATCCAGGCGTTCGATGAAAAGACCGCCGATGCGCTTGGCTTCGACGTGCTGGATCCGACCAAGGTGATCCCGGAGGAAATGATTCCGGTGCAGATGATCGGCAAGCTGGTGCTGGATCGTAATCCGGACAACTTCTTTGCCGAGACCGAGCAGGTCGCCTTCCATCCCGGCCATGTCGTGCCCGGCATCGACTTCACCAACGACCCCCTGCTGCAGGGCCGGCTGTTCTCCTATACCGATACGCAGTTGAGCCGCCTTGGCGGCCCGAATTTCCATGAGCTTGAGATCAACCGCCCGGTCTGCCCGATGCGCAACTTCCAGCGCGACGGCATCCATCGCATGGCGGTACCCAAGGGCCGCGTTGCTTATGAGCCCAACAGTCTCGATCCGGACAGCCCGCGCGAACACCCCACGGCCGGCTTCACCAGTTTCCCCGAGCCGCTGACCGGCGAGAAGCAGCGCATCCGGTCGGAGAGCTTCGCCGATCACTACAGCCATGCGCGGCTGTTCTGGCTCTCGATGACCGAACCGGAGAAGACCCATATCGTCAGCGCCTTTGCCTTCGAACTGGCCAAGGTGGAAACCATCGCCATCCGCAAGCGCATGCTGGGCCGCCTGAAGCTGGTGCATGACGATCTCTGCAGCCAGGTGGAAGCCGCGCTCGGCATGGAGGGGCAGGCCGAAAAGCTGACGCCCGCCGTTGCGGCCAAGACCATGAAGCCGTCGAAGGCGCTCAGCCTGATCGCCAAGGCCTTGCCCACCATCAAGGGTCGCAAGATCGGCGTTCTGGTCACCGATGGCGGCGATGCCAAGCTGCTGGCGGCCGTTCAGAAGGCGGCGCAGGCCGAAGGCGCCGTGGTCGAGATCATCGCCCCCAAGATCGGCGGCGTGAAACTCAGCGACGGCAAGGTCACGCCTGCCAATCACACAATCTCAGGCGGTCCGTCCGTGCTGTTCGATGCGGTGGTGCTGCTGCCCTCCACGGATGGCGTGAAGAAACTGGTGCGTGAGGCCGGCGCCGTGGCCTGGGTGCATGATGCCTTCAGCCATCTGAAGGTGATCGGCAATGTGGCCGCAGCCAAACCTCTGATGGACAAGGCTGGCGTCGAGAAGGATGACGGCATCGTGGCGCTCGAGGGTGGCGTGGCGGCCTTTATCAAGGCGGCGCAACAGCATCGCATCTGGGCCCGCGAGCCCAAGCTGCGCAGTCCCGGCTGATTAGCGGCGCGGATCGAACAGCGCGTCGCGGGTCTGGTAGGGCCGGAAGCCAGTCTTCTGGTACAGCGGCAGTGCGGCCGGATGGTCGAGGTTGCAGGTGTTCACCATCAGCCGTTGCGTGCCGTAGGAGAAAGCCTGCCGTACGCCGGTGCGCAGCAGCCATGGCCCCAGGCCGCGGCCGAAGAATTCCGGCGCCAGGCCGAAATAGGCGATGTTGATCGGCTTGCGCGGATCGCTGTCCTCGTCGCGGCGGTCGAGTTCGATATACCCGGCCGGCACGCCGCCGACATAGGGTACCCAGATTTCCACCAGCGGATCGCAGATCACTTGGCCCAGCGCGACATCGCTCATACGGTGGCGATCGACCCAGTGCCAGGCGCGGCCGACCGTGTCGTAGAGGTAGCGATAGAAGCCGACGGTGGGCTTTTCCAGCCGCAGCAGCGCCAGCTTGGGCACCAGCGGCGGCCGTTCGCTGCCCTCGGGAAGGGCTTTCAGCATATCCAGATAGACGACCGTGACATTGTAGCGGCCGTCCTCCAGCAGTTCGGCCGGGCGCAGCCGGAAGATCGCCGGCGCAACCGTGTTCTCGGTATCGCGGGCTGCGGCCATGCAGGGGATCGTTACTTGGTCAGTTCGGCCGGCAGGTCGGCGCGGCCGCCCCATTCGGTCCATGAGCCGTCATAGACCGAAACCTGGCGATGCCCGAGCAGATGCATGCCCAGCGTGAGGATGCAGGCCGAAACGCCCGAGCCGCAGCTGTTGATCACCGGTTTGCTCAGGTCGACGCCGGCTTTGCCGAAGATGTCGTGCAAAACATCGGCCGACTGGAACAGGCCGGTCTGCGGATCGGTCATCATTGAGGAAGGCACGTTAAGCGAACCCGGAATATGACCGCCGCGCAGGCCGATGCGCGGCTCCGGCTCGGTGCCATCGAAGCGGCCCTTGCTGCGGGCATCCACCACCTGTTCGCGCGGGCTCGCCATGTTGGTGCGCACCTGTTCCACGTCGCGCACCAGCATGTCGTTGCGCCGCGCGGTGAAATGCCGTTCGCGCGGCAGCGGCGGCAGGTCTTCCACCGGCCGGCCTTCCGCCTTCCACTTCTTGAAGCCGCCGTTCAGCACGGCCACGTCGGTATGGCCGAAGACGCGGAACATCCACCAGGCGCGCGGTGCCGAGAGATGCACGTCCGAACCGTCGTAGACCACGATGCGGTTGCCGTCGCCGATGCCAAGGCGCCGCATGCGGGCGGAGAATTTCTCCGGGCTGGGCAGCATATGCGGCAGCGGCACATCGGTATCGGCGATCTCGTCGATATCGAAGAACACCGCGCCGGGGATATGCGCATCGGCATATTCGGCCTTGCCGTTGCGGCTCATGGTCGGCAGATACCAGGAGGCATCGACGATGCGCAGATCGGGCGCCTTCAGATGCTCGGCCAGCCACTCGGTCGATACCAGCGCATCCGGGTTGACATAGTTCATGCGACTGCTCCCTGCTTGCGGTCTTTATGCCGCGAATTCGATGCTGACGCGGCGGTTCTGCCGGCCCTTGTTTTCGATCTTGCGCACGGCGACCGCGCCGATCTCGCCGGTCTGCTTCACATGGGTGCCGCCGCAGGCCTGCAGGTCGAGTGGCTTGTCGAGGCCTGCCACTTCGATCAGGCGCACCTTGCCCAGGCCCATCGGCGGTTTCACTGCCATGGTCTTGACCAGGTCGGGGCTGTTGAGCAATTCCTCGTCGGTGATCCAGCGCGCGGTCACCGCATGATCGGCGGCAACCAGTTCGTTCAGCTTCGCCGTCAGCGTGTCCTTGTCGGGGATGCTGTCGGCCATGTCGAAATCCAGCCGGCCCTTGCCATCGCTGACCTGGCCGCCGGTGACCGGGAAGGGCACCAGCACCGACAGCAGATGCAGGCAGGTATGCATGCGCATCAGGCGATGCCGGCGCGCCCAGTCGATCTCCAGCCGGCCGCGGGCGCCAACCTTCAGCAGGGCCGAGCCGCCGGCCGGCACATGGACAATGCCCTCGGGGCCATCGCCCTTGCGGGTGTCGGCAATCGCGATGGCGTCGCCGCTCTCCAGCACGAAGCGGCCGCTATCGCCGGGCTGGCCGCCGCCGGTCGGATAGAACACGGTCTTGTCGGTCTGGAATCCACGCTCGTCGATGGCGGTGATCACTGCATCGCAGTGGGTGAGATAGGCATCGTCGCGGAACAGGAACTCGGTCATGGCGCTCACACCATCCAGGCCGGAACCGGCAGGTTCTTGCTGCGCAGGAAGTCCGGGTTGAACATCTTGCTCTGGTAGCGCGCGCCGCCATCGCACAGGATGGTGACGATCGTGTGTCCAGGCCCCATTTTCTTTGCGAGGCGGATCGCGGCGGCCACGTTGATCCCCGACGAGCCGCCCAGCACCAGGCCTTCATGCTGCACCAGGTCGAACACCACCGGCAGCGCTTCCTCGTCGGGAATCTGGAAGGCGTCGTCCGGCGTGATGCCCTCCAGGTTGGCGGTGATGCGGCCCTGGCCGATGCCTTCGGTGATCGAGCTGCCTTCGGCCTTCAGTTCGCCATGCTTGTAATAGTGATAGAGCGCCGCGCCCATCGGATCGGCCAGCGCCACCTGCACCTTCGGATTGCGTTCCTTCAGCGCCATCAGGATGCCGGCAAACGTCCCGCCCGAGCCGACCGCGCAGGTGAAGCCATCCACCTTGCCGCCCGTCTGTGTCCAGATCTCGGGGCCGGTGGTGTGGTAATGCGCCGCGCGGTTGGCGATGTTGTCGAACTGGTTGGCCCAGATCGCGCCCTTGGGTTCGGTCTTCGCGATCTCCTCGGCCAGCCGGCCAGAATATTTCACGTAGTTGTTCGGGTCCTTGTAGGGGACAGCCGGCACCAGGCGCAGGTCGGCGCCGCACAGGCGCAGGAAATCCTTCTTCTCCTGGCTCTGGGTATCCGGCATCACGATCACGGTCTTGAAGCCGAGCGCATTGCCCACCAGGGCCAGGCCGATGCCGGTATTGCCCGCCGTACCCTCGACAATGGTGCCGCCGGGTTTCAGGGTGCCGCGCTTCAGCGCATCCTGCACGATATACAGCGCTGCCCGGTCCTTTACCGAACCGCCTGGATTCATGAATTCAGCCTTGCCATAGATCTCGCAGCCGGTGAGATCGGAGGCGGCTTTCAGGCGGATCAGGGGGGTGTTGCCGATGCTGTCGACGAAGTCTTTGCGAATGTCCATGCCGGGCTCGATATCCTGGGTCTCGGGCTGATATAGCGTCCCCCGAAACCCATCCTATACCGAGGGGGGGTTAGGGTCGCAACCCGCGGGGATCGGCCCATCTCTGCCGCAGCTTTTCGCGGTACAAACCGAGCCAGAGCAGGCCGATGGTCGCCGGCGAATTGGGCATTTTCCCGGCTTCCCACTGGGCAAAGGCCTCGGGGAAGGGCATGGCGAAGACCCGGATATCCTCATGCTCGGCGGCCAGTCCGTGGAAGCCGCCGGCCCGGCCGGCATCCACCTGGGCGCAGAACATGTGGAAGCGCTCGCAGCAGAAGCCCGGCGTGGAATAGACCATGCCGACCGGCAGCAGCGGCCCGATGGCGTCCAACCCGGCTTCCTCCTTCAGCTCGCGGATGCCGACCTCCTCGGTCGACTCTCCGTCCTCGATCAGGCCAGCCACGGTTTCCACCATCCAGGCGCGGTCGCCATTGAACAGGGCGGAGGCGCGGAACTGCTCGATCAGCACCACCTCGTCGCGCTTCGGATCGTAGGGCATGACGCAGACGGCATCGCCGCGATACACCACCTCGCGGTCGATCTCGAGTGCACCGCCTTCAAAGCGACCATGCCGCAGCCAGAGCTTGTCGACTTTCAGGTGCCCCCGGAAGACCTGCTCCTGCCGCGTGACCTCGACGGGATAGGGTTGGTGGCTGGTGCTTATCTGCTTGCGCATGGCATCGGACCCTGACTGTGAAGCAAATGAAGGAAGGCATCCTTATGGCGACGCTGCCAGCCCGCCAGATGCCAGTCGGTCTTGGCGGCGGGGAGAACAGGGCCGGCGGGCAGGAACACCAGGGCGCGCTGGCTGCCGGCGGCACTGGCTGGTCTCACCGGCAGGGCGCGGCTGACATATTCCGGCCCTTCGTAGCGGGCGAGGCGCCCGGCGTCTGTGGGGCGTGCCGCACGGAACAGCAGGCCATCGACCACGCCGCCGGGGGCGCGAATCAGCACGGGATAGCTGCGGCCCTGGGCCTGCTTGCGGCGGAAGCCGTGCAGCAGTGCCGGCTCAAGCTGCCGCGGGCTGGGGCGGTAGCCGAGAATCAGGGTCTGGATATCGGAGTCGCACAGCGTGCCGTAGAAAAAATACCGCATGGACAGCTGGCTTGACCTGCCGGGGGATTGATCCACATTGTGAAAACTTGCGTACATTACGATGTAATCCAAGCGTCAGGGTTTAGCAAAGATCATGTCTGTGACCGATTTGGCCAGCACCCAGCCCGCTTCGCGGGTACCGGAGCACCATATCCCCGCCGAGTTGCTGCTCGATTACGCCGGCGGCAATCTGGCGGAACCGTGGTCGCTGGTCGTGGCCTGCCACCTGACCCTTTGCCCCCATTGCCGCCGCGAACTGTCCGCCATCGAGCAGGCGGCCGGTGCCCTGCTGGAGAACCAGACCCCACCGGTCGCGGCGGCGGGTTTTGCCGCCGTGGCGGCGCGTCTGGGCGCACAGGAACCGGCAGCACCTAGGGCGGCCTCGCGGCCTGCCGGCGGACTGCCCAAGCCGCTGCTCGACTATCTGGGTGGTCGCGGTGTGGATGACATCTCATGGCGCTGGAGCGGCGCCGGCCTGCAGTCACATGCGCTGCCGGCAAACAAGTCGCAGGGTGGCATGGTCAGCCTGTTGAAGATCGCACCCGGCGCAGGCCTGCCGCTGCATACCCATCGCGGCAACGAAATGACACTGGTGCTGAGCGGCGGCTATACCGACGAGCATGGCACTTTCCAGCGCGGCGATCTGGAGGTTGCCGATGGCAGTCTGCAGCATCGGCCGTTGGCCATGCTGGACCAGCCCTGTCTCTGCTTGGCCGTCACCGACGCGCCGCTGAATTTCAGCGGTCGCCTTGGCTGGTTCTTCAATCAATGGGCAAAAGTCTCGGCATAGCAGCCCTGGTCATTGTGCTGGCTGCTGGTGCAGGGCATGCCGGCGAGCTGGAAACGCGCGATTTCGAGGTGTTTCGCAATGGCGAACCCATCGGCCATCATCGCGTGGTGATCGACCGCGACGGCGATATCGCCCATGTGAAGATCGATATCGGGCTCAGGGTCACTTTCGGGCCGCTAACGCTATTCCGCTATCTGCATGAGTCCGAGGAAGTCTGGCATGGCGATCGCCTGCAGGCCCTGAAATCCACCACAGACAATGATGGCACGGCCGAAACCCTGCAGGTGGAGGCCGATCCCGCAGCCAATGACCTGAAGGTGACAGGCTCGCGTTTTAGCGGCCGGCTGCCGGCCGATGCCATGCCCACCAGCTACTGGCGCAGCGACTTTGTCAGCCGCGCCACCATCATGGACAGCCAGAACGGTCGCGTGCTGGCCCTGCGCGTGCAGCCTGAACGGTTTGAAATGGCCTCGGTTCTGCGCAGCGAAGTGCCGGCGCGGCGCTACCAGGTGTTGGGCGATATCGATCTCACCCTCTGGTACGACCGGTCCGGCCAATGGGTGAAGGCAGCCTTCCCCGGCAAGGACGGTTCGAGGATCGAATATCGCCTGCGCTAGTTGCGGCTGAAGCCATACTGCACCACGTCGATGGTGCCGGCGTTGAAGCCGCCTTCGCAATAGGCCAGGTAATAACGCCACATCCGGCGGAAGCGCTCGTCGAAGGCCTGCAGCCGGCTGTCCATCGCGCGGATCTGCGGCCAGGCTGCTTCGAAGGCGTGATGCCACAGATTCAGCGTGCGGGCGTAATCGCGGCCGAAGCTGAAGGCATCGGCGATCTGCAGCCCGGCGGCCCCGGCCTGCTGCGTCACGGTCTGCGGCGACAGCAGCATGCCGCCCGGGAAGATATAGGCCTGGATGAAATCCATCGTGCCGCGGTAATCCTCGAAATACTTGTCGGCGATCACGATGGCCTGCACGCCGCCGCGGCCCTGCGGCTGGAGGCGATCGCGCAGCTGGCCGAAATACAGCGGCCAGTATTTCTCGCCCACGGCCTCGATCATCTCGATGGAGGCCACGGCATCATACTGACCCGTCAGGTCGCGGTAGTCGCACAGCTCGATGCTCACGCGCTCGTTCAGACCTTCGCGCTGCACCCGGGCCTGCGCATAGTCATGCTGCTCGCGGCTGATGGTGACGGCATGGACCTGCGCGCCGTATTCCTTCGCGGCCAGACAGGCAAAGCCGCCCCAGCCGCAGCCGATTTCCAGCAGGCGCTGCCCCGGTTTCAGCTGCAGGGTCTCGCCGGCGAGACGGCGGTATTTGTTGAGCTGGGCTTCTTCCAGGCTTTCGCTGCCGCGCTGCCACAGGGCGGCGGAATAGGTCATCGAGGGGTCGAGCCAGCGGCTGTAGAAATCATTCCCCAGATCGTAGTGATAGGCGATGTTGCGTTTGCTGCCGCGCTTGGTGTTGGCGGCAAACGCGAAGCCGATGCGACGCAGGGCCCGCAGCCAGGGCTGGCCCATCAGTGTGGAATCGAGGTCGGTGTTGATGCAGGCCCATTCGGTCAGTGCGCCGAGGTCGTCGCAGTCGAAATCGCCATCGATATAGGCCTGGCCGATAGCCAGGTTGCCGCCCAGCAGCAGACGCTTGGCCATGCGATGGTCGTTGATGCGCAGGGCCGCGTCCGGCCCGGGTTGGCTGCCGCGGGCCTGCACGCAGCGGCCATCGGGCAGGGTGACGGTCAGGCTGCCATGGCTGACGCGCGGCGACAGCGACAGCATCAGCCGCGTCCAGCGCGGCAGGTCGGGCAGCCGGAAGGCATCCTGCGCGGTTTTCAGTTGCACCGGTTCGTAGGATGGCGCCGGCAGGATGTCATGATGATGGTGCGTCAGGCCGGCCTGCGCCATCGCGTCGGCGGCCGCTTCCATCGCGGCTTCGGCGGCCGCGTTCAGCGGATTCTTGCGGTCGGCATAGGCTTCACTCATACAACGCTCCCATTGCGCTCAATCGACCTTGCTTTTCCCGGCGGTCACCGCCTCCACGGGCGGCGCGCTCCAGCCGAAGAAGGCCGCACCCTTGCGCCAGAGCTGCAGCGCTTCCCAGTGGATGCCAGCCATGACTTTTACGGTCATCAGGGGATGGCGGATGCAGGCTTTCAACAGACTGTGATCGGACAGCGTTTCGCGCCGGCCGGTCTGCGTGGCGATCAGCTGCAGCGCGCCTTCTGGGCTGTGCTGATGGATCAGGATGCCGATCTTGTCGCCCGGCGGCTGCAGGCGGAAACGGTATTCGCCGCTCAGCGGCAGGAAGGGCGAGACATGGAAGCGCTTGGCCACGCTGTGCTCCAGTGGCGCAGCATTGCGCTGCTGCGGCACTTCGATCAGGTAGCTGTGCTGGTCGCCGAAGGTGTTCTTCACTTCATACAGCACGGCGCGCAGCCGTTCGGCGGCGTCGTAGCAGAAAAAGACGCTGAGCGGGTTGAACACATAGCCGAACAGGCGCGGGAAACAGAAGATGCGGATGCGGGCTGCGGCGTCGCTCAGTCCCTCGCGCGCCAGCGCGGCTTCCACCCAGGGCCGCAAGCCGGAGCCATCGCGCGGGCCATGGTCGCGATCGTGGAAGCTGAGCAGGCCGAAGCGGTTGTGGCGGAACAGCCGCGATCCGGCGGCGATGGCGGGCAGCGCGTCGATATCCAGCAGCAGCGAGAAGACCCGATAGCTGAAGCGGTGCCGGAACGGCAGGCGCCGTTCGTGCATCACCCGGCACCAGTAGAGGCTGGCGGCAGGCAGGACGGCGCCGCCGGCCGTCATTCCGCTGCCTCGCGCTGGGGCCGGGCCGCCTGATCGAAGGGCGCGGTGACGCCGAGCCCGGCGGCGACAGCCAGTCCGGCGCTGAAACCGTCCTCATGGAAACCGTATCGGCACCAGGCGCCGCAGAACCACAGGCGGTCCTTGCCCTGGATCTCGTGCAGCCGGGCCTGGGCATCGACGGCGGCGCGATCGAACAGCGGGTGATCGTAGTTGAATTCGGCAAAGACCGTGTCTTTCGCCGGCTCGCGGATCGGATTGAGGGTCACGAACAGCGGCTTGCTCTCGTCGATCGACTGGAGTTTGTTCATCCAGTAGGTGAGGCCGACGCGGCGCTGCAGGTCGCGGCGCGGTTCCGACAGGTAGTTCCAGCTGGCCCAGACGCTGCGCCGCACCGGCATCTGCGTCGCGTCGCGATGCAGCACCGCGCGGTTGGGCTGGAAGCGGAAGCAGGACAGGATAGCGCGTTCGGCTGGCATGGCTTGGTCGCCCAGCAGACGCAGGGCCTGGTCGCCATGGCAGGCCAGCACCACCTGGTCGAAGCGGCTGCTGCCGGCGGCCGTCACGACGGTGACGCCGGCGTCTTCGCGGCGCACGGCCTGCACCGGCATGTGCAGATGCAAGGTGAAATCGCCGGCGGCCAGCAGGCGCTTCACATATTCGCGGCTGCCGCCCTGCACGGTGTACCATTGCGGCCGGTCGTCGATGCTGAGCAGGCCGTGATTCTTGAAAAAACGCGCGAAGGTCTCGGCGGGAAAGTCCAGCATGCCGGCCAGCGGCGTCGACCAGATCGCAGCCCCCATCGGCAGCAGGTAATCCAGCATGAAACTGTCGCCATAACGGCCCTGCGCCAGATAGTCGCCCAGGCTCAGGCCCGCCATGCGGCCGCTTGCCAGGTCGGTCACCGCGGTGCGGTTGAAGCGCAGGATGTCGCGCCACATGCGATGGAAACCGGGCTTCAGCAGGTTGCGCTTCTGCGCGAACAGCGTGGCGATGCTGCTGCCGCTCCATTCCAGCTTGCCATCTCCGACCGAAATGGCGAACGACATGTCGCTCTTTATCGAGGGCACCCGTAATTCATCGAACAGCCGCGTCAGGTTCGGATAGTTCCAGTCGTTGAAGACGATGAAGCCGGTATCGACCGCGATGGGCGCGCCATCGTAATCGATGGTGGCGGTGTTGCTGTGGCCGCCGGCATAGGCATTGGCCTCGAAGACGGTGACATCATGCTGGCGCGACAGCGCCCAGGCGGTGCCCAGTCCGGCGATGCCTGCGCCGATCACGGCGATGCGCTGCCGCCGTTCGGTATCGTTGCCTGTCATTCAGCCCCCGCTGCCTGGCGGTTATCTTCGCGTAAAGCGGCAAATGCCGCCAGTGCCGCCTTGCGGGCACCGTCATGGTCGACCACGGGGGCGGGATAGTCGCGGCCAAGCACCAGGCCCGAGTCGGCCAGCACCCTGTCCGGCGCCAGCCAGGGTTTGTGGATGTATTTGTCGGGCAGGGCGGCCAGCGCCGGAATCCAGCGCCGCACATAATCCCCGCGCGTATCGAACTTCTCACCTTGCAGGATGGGGTTGAAGATCCGGAAATAGGGCGCGGCATCGGCGCCGGAGCCGGCCACCCATTGCCAGCTCGCCGCATTGTTGGCGAGGTCGGCATCGACCAGCGTGTCCCAGAACCAGGCGGCGCCATGGCGCCAGTCCTGGCGCAGATGCTTCACCAGGAAGGAGGCCGCGATCATGCGAACGCGATTGTGCATCCAGCCGGTGTGCCAGAGTTCGCGCATGCCGGCATCGACGATGGGATACCCGGTGCGGCCGCGCTGCCAGGCGGCGAGCAGGCCTGTGTTGGCGTCCCAGGGAAAGGCATCGAAGTCGCCGCGGAAATTGCGCTGCGGCAGCGCGGGGAAATGGAACAGCAGGTGATGCGAGAATTCGCGCCAGCCGATCTCGGAGAGGAATTTCTCGGCATTGCGGCCGACGCCCATGCCGCCGCGATCGATGGCCAGATGCAGCGCCTGCCAGATCTGGCGCGGCCCGATCTCGCCGAAATGCAGATGCGCCGACAGGCGCGAGGTCACGATGCGGTCCGGACGGTCGCGGCCATCGGCATAGGCCGTCAGACTGTCATCGAGGAAAGCCTGCAGCCGTGCGGCGGCGCCGGCTTCGCCCGGCGTCCAGGTCTCGCGCAGGCCGGCGGCCCAGTCGGGCATCTGCGGCAGCAGCCGCCAGTCCGACAGATGATCGCTGGCCAGGGGCTGCGGCCAGGCCTGCGCCTGTTGAGGGGCGCGCAGCGGCGCGGCCGGCGCAGGCAGGGCGCGGCAGGCGCGCCAGAATGGCGAGAACACCTTGAACCAGCCCTGCGCCTGGGTCTTCACCGTCCAGGGTTCGAACAGCAGGCCGGCATTGTGGGTGTCGACGGTGATGCCCCTGGTTTTGAGCGCGGTCTTGATCGTGGTGTCGCGCGCAATCGCCGCCGGCTCGTAGCAGCGGTTCCAGTGCACATCATCCGCGCCGGTCTCGCGGGTCAGGGCGGGCAGGATCCGGGCCGGATCGCCGCGCCGCAGGACCAGCGCCATGCCGTAGCGCGCCTGCAGGTCGGCCGCGAGCGCCGTCAGGCTGTGATGCAGCCACCAGCGGCTGGCGCCGCCCATGGCCCAGTCCTTCGTTGCCGTGTCGAGGATATAGAGCGCCAGCACCGGGCGGCCGCTGGCGGCGGCGGCGGCGAAGGCCGGATTGTCGTTCAGGCGCAGATCCTGCCGGAACCAGACGATGACAGGAGAAGTGGTCGGAGGCGACGCCATGCTGTGCCGTATCTGCGATGCGCCGCGGCGGCAGAAGGCTGCCGCGGTCTTCGCTCAGTGATACGCAGATTGGCGGGAGCCGGATCACTGCCCTGCAGGGCGGCGATCAGCGGTTGGTGGCGTCGGTGTCGCGTTCCAGCAGGCGCAGCGCCAGCGAGGCGGCCTGGGTGCGGTTGAACACCTGCATCTTCGCGAAAATCTGTCGCAGATGCGCCTTCACGGTGACTTCCTGCACGCCGAGCTTGATGGCGATGGCCTTGTTCGAGTCGCCCTGGCTGACCCATTTGAGCACTTCGCGCTCGCGGTCGGTCAGCGCGGCCAGACGCGGATCGGCTTCGGGCACCGGCGGCGGCGGCCGCGGCACGCCGTCATCGACCAGGCCGTCCAGTTCGTGCCGCAGGCTGCGCAGCAATTCGCGGTCGTCGGCGCCGGCCTTGGCGCGTTCGGCCAGGTTGGCGAACTTGGCGGCGGCGATATAGCTCGGCAGGAATTCCTCATACAGCCGCAGCGCCTTCACCACGGTGAGGATCATGCTCTGCTGCGTGATCTCGGTCTTTTCCTTGTAGTCGTTGATGCCGTGGTTCGACACTACGGTCAGCGGCGGCGCCTGGCCCGGCTGGCCGGTGCGGATCACGATCTGCACCGACTTGTTGTCGAGGTCGGTGCGGATGAAGTCGACCAGCGCCAGTCCGGCATGCTCGGTCTCCATCACCACATCCAGCAGCACCAGCGCGATGTCGGGATTGTCGCGCATCACGTCGCGCGCTTCGGTGGCGGAAAAGGCGCTGAGGAAGCTGAGGCCGCGCTTGCGATAGTTGAAGTTGCGCAGCAGCAGCTTGGTCAGCGAATGGACATCGGGCTCGTCGTCGACGATCAGGACTTTCCAATGGCGGCGGTCGATCGGCGGACGGGTGTCGTCGCGCCGGTCGGACTTGTCATCGAGAAAGTGGAGTGAAGGTTCCGCCAAAGCCATCCGCCTCCAAGCGGTGGAGCATTGTAACGGATCGCTTCGCAAAAGAAACGACGGCGCCGCCGGGTTTCGCGCGCTTTTCGACTTAAGTGTTGATTACGCCACTTTTACGCGCGGCTGCAGGCGCGTATCGGCGGCCTGCAGCAGACGCCCGTCGGCGGCGCGCAGTTCCAGATTCCGCACGCGCTGACCGTTTTGGCGGTCGACCAGTTCGACCGGGCAGTCGTCGCCGGTAAACTGGTAGGTCTCGCCCCATTCGCGCATGGCCACCAGCACGGGGAACAGCGCGCGGCCCTTGGGCGTCAGTCCATATTCCTTCCAGGCGCTGCCCTTCGGATTGCCGCCTTGGGTTGCTGGGGCGGATTCCAGGATGCCGGCGGCCACCAGGCTGCGCAGCCGCGCGCTCAGGATGTTTTTCGCCAGCCCCAGGCTTTTCTGCAATTCACCGAAGCGGCGCGGGCCGGGCAGGGTGTCGCGCACAATCAGCAGCGACCACCAGTCGCCGACCACATCCAGGGTGCGGGCGATCGGGCAGGTGGCGTCTTCCAGGCTGGTGCGTTTCATGGTCCGGGTCCTTTTCCGCGCCCGGGCCAGACTGTGAGGGCGGTCACGCGGGCGGGGCGGTCTATTTGTTGCAATATAAAACCGCTATCGGTATTTCTCAAGTATGGTTTCATGATGAAACCAATAAGAACCTGGAGAAGTCCCATGAGGCTCAAGAACAAGACGGCGCTGATCACCGGCGGCAACAGCGGCATCGGCCTGGCCACCGCGAAAGCTTTCATCGCCGAGGGCGCCCGCGTCGCCATCACCGGCCGCAACAAGGCCACGCTCGATGCGGCCCTGGCCGAACTCGGCCCCAATGCCATTGCCATCCAGGCCGATGCCACCGACATCGCCGCCACCGAGGCCGCCGTGGCCCAGGCCGCGAAGACCTTCGGCAAGCTCGACATCGTGTTCGCCAATGCCGGCATCCCCGGCAGCACGCCGCTGGGCAGCAGCAAGCTTGAGGTCTTCGAGCAGATCCTGCGCACCAATGTCACCGGCGTCTTCTTCACCGTGCAGGCGGCCGTGCCGCATCTGAACGACAAGGCCTCGATCATCCTCAACGGTTCGGTGATGTCGCAGCTCGGCTCGCCCGGCTCGTCGGCCTATGCGGCCAGCAAGGCGGCCGTGCGTGGCATGTCGCGTGTGCTGGCGTCTGAACTGGCGCCGCGTGGCATCCGTGTCAATGTCGTCTCGCCCGGTGCCACCCGCACGCCGATCTGGAACTCTGCTGCGCCCACGCCGGAAGCGATGACGCAGTTGGACAAGCGCCTGAGCGGCATCATCCCGCTCGGCCGCCTGGGCGAAGCCGACGAGATCGCCAAGACCGTGCTGTTCCTGGCGTCTGACGACTCGTCCAATGTGAACAGCGCCGAAATCTTTGTCGATGGCGGCAGCAATGGTTCGCCGGTCGGCGGCCCAGTCTTCCGCTAAACCGGTGTTCCGCGGCTAAACGGATTTAACGGAACGAGAGGAGAGGGGTCGCAGGGCCCCTCTCTGTTTTTTACTGCAGGCGCGCCGTCAGAATCTTGAAGCCGGCATAGCCAAACGCCAGCGCGAAGATACCTTCGAACCAGCGGCGCAGACGCAGATACACCCGCACCGCCGGCGCGCTGGAGAACAGCAGCGCATAGCCATGGAAGACCAGCGTGCTCTGCACTGCGACCGCGGCGATGATGGTGAGCAGCGTGAGCGGCGAGGTCTGCGCCGGTACGCCCACGGCATAGAGCGAGCCGAAGAACAGGATCGCTTTCGGATTGGTCAGGTGCAGCGCCAGGCCGCTGGCATAGGCGCGTTTCAGAGAACTGTAGGCGCCGCCCTTGGTCGTGATGTCACCGGGCTTGAGCGCCGAGCGCGCCGATTTGAAGGCCAGGAAGATCAGATAGCCGGCGCCGAAATAGCGCAGCAGTTCGAACACCCAGGCATTGGCCAGCATCACCGCGCCGAGACCGAAGGCGGCCGCCGTCGACCACATCAGCGATCCGGTGCTGACGCCGGACGCCATGGCGAAGGCATAGCGGCGGCCCGAGGTCATCGCCGTGCCGGCGATGTTGAGCGTGGCGGGACCGGGACTGCCGGTGGCGAGCAGGGCGGCGAGCAGGATGAGGGGGAGATTGATGTCGGTGAGCATGGCCAAAGCTTGGTCAGGCCTGTTCTTGAAATCAACAAAGGAGATGTACCGCTACAATCCGGTTGCAGCGGTGCGGCCCTGATGCAGGGAATGACGTATTCGAATGTGCGGGAAATGGCTCCGAGGGAGGGATTCGAACCCCCGACCGGGCGGTTAACAGCCGCCTGCTCTACCACTGAGCTACCTCGGATCAGTGCGGGCCGGAACCTAACCACCCCCGCCCTATCCCGCAAGAGCCGTGTTCAAAAATTTCGCGGCGGCTTTGGGCCGCGCCAATCCGGCTTTTCCCCTTGCCCGCCAGATGCTAAGCGGGAGGCGAGGGAGCCGTAGAACATGAAAATGACCAAGGCCGAACTGGAAGCCTTTCTCGACGCCGAATTCCCCCAGATGCGTCCACTGCGCATGCGAATCGAATCCTGGGATGGCGCGGTGCTGCGCCTGGCCATGCCGGTCGGCGAGCAGCAGCTGCGGCCGGGCGGCACGGTCTCGGGCCCGGCGATGATGACGCTGGCCGACTGCGCCGCCTATCTGCTGCTGCTCGGCCTGATCGGGCCGGTGGCCCTGGCGGTCACCACCAATCTGAACATCAATTTCCTGCGCAAGCCGGGGCTGGGCGACCTGCGGGGCGAGGCCACCATGCTCAAATTGGGCAAGACCCTGGCGATCTGTGAAATCGCCATCTATTCGGGCGAGGGCGCCGAGCCGGTCGCCCATTCGGTGCTGACCTACGCCATTCCGCCTAAAAAATAGGCGAAAATCCGACAAAAAGTGGTGGTGGAAACGTTATTACCGGATGGACCTTTTTCTGTCTGGGTGCCGTTATCGGCCTGCACCCCTGTAAATGCCTGAATTTGCAGGCATAGAGCCGAGAATCACTGCTATATTCTAGCAAGAGTGGCGGCCAGCGCAGGGGAGGGGCATGCGCTACGAGTATAAACTTCCGATCCTGATCGGGGCGATCTCGTTGCTGGTCGGTCTGGCCGTGGTGGGTTCGATCTTGCCGACCACCGAGCGGGGCCTGCGCACGGCCGCGATCGACAAGTTGGACTCTGCGGCTGAAGGGCGCCGCGCGGCCGTAATCCAGTCGATCACCGAAATCCGGCAGCAGGTGGCCCTCTCTGTCCGGCGTCAGGATATCCAGGATGCCACCCGCCGGCTGTCGAATGCCTTCAAGCGCATGACACCCGAGCAGGTCGATCAGCTGCGTCGTGCCTACGGTAGTGAATCGCGTTTTCCGCCCGCTGCGCGACATGCGGTGGACGATGCCGACGACGGCTCGCTCTATTCAACGATCCATCGCGAGGTCCACAATAATCTTCGCCGCCTGGCGCAGATCAAGGGCATCAGGGATGTGAAGCTGGTGAACGATACTGGCGACATCATCTACACGATCCGTAAGGACGACGATTTCGGCACCAATCTTCTGGATGGCCCTTATGCCGGAACCGAACTGGCCCGGCTGTATACGCGCGCCCTTGCCGATGTGCCGCTTGGCGAAACCGCCTTCGCCGATTTCTCGATATATGCTTCGGCCGGCGAAGGTGTTGCCTTCGTCGCTTCCAAGCTGAATGTCGATCTGCAGCATGCCATCGGTGCGCTGGTCATCTCGTTTGCCAGTGACAAGATCAGCCAGATCATACTCGATCCGACCGGGCTGGGCGAAACCGGTGAGGTCTATCTGGTTGGGCCTGACTATCTGCTGCGGTCTAACAGCAGATTCTATCCGGATGGATTTCTTTCGATGCGGATGGAGAATGACCTGATCCGCGGCGCGCTGAACGGCAAGGAGGCGCAGCAGCTCACCAAGGATGCACAGGGAAATACAGTCCTCGCGCTTTACAAACCCGTCGATCTCGATGGCGTTACCTGGGGGCTGGTGACGCAGGCCGGTACGCGGGAACTCTTTGCCTCTCTGGATGAAAGCCAGCGCACGGCAATTCTCAGCGCTCTGGCGGCAGTGATCCTGGTCGGATTGGTCGGTTTCGGAGTTGCGCGGGCATTGGTGCGCCCGATCCGAACGCTGTCGCAGGTGATGACCGGGCTCTCGACCGGCAATCTCGGCATTTCCATTCCCTATGTCGAACGGACGGACGAGATCGGGGCGATGGCCCAGGCGGTACGCAGCTTCAAGGCTGCGTACGAACGCAACGATGACCTGGCCCGCACCGTGGCCCAGAAGGAACAGCGGCAGTCTGAACTGCTGAATCGCACGCCGCTGGGCGTGCTGGTGGTTACGCCGGATCTGGAGGTGCGGTTCATTAACGACCGCGCGATTGGCATTCTCGGTTTGCCGCAGTCGGTGTCTGATCCCGACCATCTGGTGCGGGTGACGGCTTCTCTCGACTGGGCGCAGGTAGGCGACTATGCCAGGAAGGCCTTTGCCGCCGGCGGTCATGGTGCAAGGGATATCCAGTATCACCGGTCCGCTTCAAACGAGGCGCGGATACTGACCACGGTTGCAGGCCGCATCCGTTTCGGCGAAGAGGACTGCCTGATCTGCTTCCTCGACGATGTGACCGAGCGCCGCGATGCCGAGCGGCTTCTGGAAAAGGAACGCAATTTATCCGCGGCCCTCTTTGAAGGCGCGCCGGATGCCGCGGTGATCGTCGACAGCGATGGACAGATTGTCCATTTCAATCACATGGCCGAGAATCTGTTCGGCTATCGGCGCGCGGATGTAATCGGCAAGCCGGTGGAAGTCCTGATGCCGGAACGGTATCGGACCGGTCATGTCGCGATCCGCAATGCCTTTCTGAGCCAGGCAACCGCGCGCGCCATGGGCAGCGGCCGGCAGTTGAGTGCGCGCCGCAGCGACGGAAGCGAATTCCCGATTGATGTCAGCCTCAGTCCGATTGCGGGTGAAAAGCTGGTTGCCGCCTCGGTCCGTGATGTCACGCAGCGCAAGGAGGCAGAGCGGGCGTTATTGCAGGCCAAGGAAACGGCAGAAGAGGCGACGCGCGCCAAGTCGTCATTCCTCGCCATGATGAGCCATGAAATCCGCACGCCAATGAACGGCGTGATGAGCATGGTGGAAATGCTCGATTCCACCGAGCTCGATACGGATCAGCGCGACATCTCGCGGGTGATCCGGTCCTCCGCCGAGGCACTGCTGACCATCATCAACGACATCCTCGATTTTTCGAAGATCGAGGCCGGCAAGTTCGATCTCGAAGCCGTGCCCTTCGATCTTGCTGCGGTTTCCGAAACCGCGGCTGAAATGATGGCGCTGAATGCCCATGATAAAGGTTTCCGCCTGCTGGTCGAAGTTGATCCTACCATTCCGCTCAAGCTGCTCGGCGACCCGAACCGGCTGCGCCAGGTGCTGATCAATCTGTTGAGCAACGCGGTCAAATTCACCGAGAAAGGCTATGTCTTCCTGAAGGCGCGGCGGTTGGCTGGCCGCTCGCGCAAGGGCGTTGAGACGATCCGTTTCGAGGTCAGCGATACCGGTATCGGCCTTTCGGATGAGCAGACGGGGCGGTTGTTCCAGGCTTTTCAGCAGGCCGATGCATCCACCTCGCGCAAATTCGGCGGCACCGGCCTTGGGCTCACCATTTCGAAGCGCATCGTCGAACTGATGGGCGGTGAGATTGGAGTCAGTTCAATTCTCGGGGAAGGCTCGACCTTTTGGTTCGAGGTCCCGTTCCAGGTGGTCGATCCGGCCATCGATACTCCACCGGCCGATATTTCCGATATTGGCGTCGTCAGCATCGGCTTCGACGATACGGCGAGTGGCATCGTCAACCGCTACCTGACAGCGGCCGGGGTACGTCGGATCGAAAGCGCGGGCCACCACGATTTCGAGCAGGCCCTTTCCGCCATGTCCGGCGAGGTGCCGGTCGTGGTCGCATTCCTGCTGCTGCGTGATTCCGTCCTCGCTGTCGAGGCTATGGAACGGATGCGGCGGCTCGGATTGCCCAATCTGCGCATCCTGGTGGCCACGCCGCGCGTGATGCTGTCCACCATGGGCCGCGTCAGGGACGATGGCGCGCGTGCCGTCCTGCCGCTGCCGCTGCCGCGACAGCTGTTCTGGCGCGGGCTCGCCTATGCTGCGGGCCGCGTGTCGGACATGGGCGAACAGGATATCCGGTCTTCGGCGGAGGCCGCCTGGCTGCCGCCTTCGATAGAAGCCGCGCGGGCTGAGAAGGCGCTGATTCTCGTGGCCGAGGATAACCGCACCAACCAGCATATCATCCACCGTATTCTCAACCGCATGGGCTATGCCCATGAGATCGCCGCCAACGGCGAGGAAGCGCTCCGGATGTACGAGCAGGGCGGCTATGGCCTGATCCTGTCGGATTATCACATGCCGGTGATGGATGGTTTCGCCATGACAACAGCGTTGCGAGAACGCGAAGAGGGCACCGGTACGCGCATTCCTGTGATCGCACTGACAGCCGACGCGATGGCTGCGACGGAGCAGCATTGCATTGCCGCTGGCATGGACGGTTTTCTCACAAAGCCGATCAACACCGTACTGCTGCGGTCGACGATTGAGCAATGGATGCCGCAGGGCCAGGGACTGCGCCGTCGGGATAACAATGAAAGGCCCTCTGCTGCCATACAGACACCGGCAGCAGGCAACACTGACGGGACTGTTTTCGATCTTGCGCGTATTGCTGAAATCTTCGGCGCCTACAACGCGGATGCCGCCGAACTGGTACAGGGCTTCGCTGGCGATCTCCCTGGTCGCATAGTCGCCATCGAGACTGAACTTGTGGCTGACGCCGGGCAGGCGCGAGATCTTGTGCACGCCCTGAAAGGTGCCGCCCGCAGCATCGGCGCCGTCCAGCTGGGCGATTGTGCCGCCGTCATGCAGGACGATCTGGATTCAGGAGACTCCGCGGCGGCGGCAGCGCGGATTGCCGAGCTGCGCATTCAGGTCGATAGGTTCATTGCTACGGTGGCATCCCTCAGGCCTGCCGCATAGATTGAGGATTCCGATGTCGAAGATTGATTATTCTCGCCTGAATATCCTTTTAATCGAGGATGAATCCTATACCCGCGTGATCACGCGGCGCATCCTGAATCAGATCGGCGTGCGGGAGGTGGCCGAGGCCAGAAACGGAATGGAGGGGTTGAGCGAGATTGTGCGCGCCCGACCCGATATCATTTTCTGCGACGTGAACATGGGATTCATGGACGGCTTCGAATTCCTCGAACAACTCCGCACAATTACCAGCGCCGATCTGGATCGGACCTGGGTGGTGATGCTGACCGCGGATGGAAGCTATGAGACCCGCCTGAAGGCGAGAGAGCATACCGTCGCTGGCTTCCTGCTGAAGCCGGTCAGTGTCAATCACATCCGTGAGCAGATCGATGCCATCGTTGCCAACGATGCTGAACTTGCCGCTCGTGTGCATCATGGTCTGCCGGTCGACTACAACAAAATGCGGATTTTGATTATCGATGATGAAGACTTGGTTCGGCAGACCCTGAACAAGATGCTGGCACAGCTTGGCCCGGTCACCACGGCAGAAGCCACCGACGGCATGAAAGCGCTGATGGAAGTGGCCAAGTTCAAGCCGAACCTTATCCTCTGTGACGTGCACATGAAGCCGATGGGCGGGCTGAAATTTCTCGAAGGGCTGCGGCAGCTCAATGTTAGGGGTATCGAAGACACCCCGGTTATCATGATTACCGGCGACAGCGCCGTGGATACCGTCAGCGAGGCCCAGCGGCTGAAAGTATCGGGCTATCTGATCAAGCCCACCAACATTAAGGACTTGCGCGCCCGCATTGAACACGCCATTCGCTCGACCCCCCGGCTGTTCAGCCAGGTCCGCCGATCTCTGTAGCTGGAAATGTCTTGGTGGGTTGAAACCCGATTTTCCGTTCCTATATTGTTCCGTAACGGGTGTTTCCTTTGGTCGAATGCACGCACAACCAGAAACGAAGCAAAACGAAGCCAAAGGAACGCAAACGAAGCTGAAGGAAGCCCGAACGAAAGCGGGCGAAGCCAAACGAAGCCGCGCGAAGCGAAACGAAGCATTTCCATGTCTCGGCGCGCCCGCGACAGTGGGACTCCAGGTCTTTGGCCTCGTCTGTTGCAGAAAGTCTGGTTTCCCGCTTGCGCGGCCATGACGGAAAACGCAGTAAGCCTTTGATTTATATGAAGTGAAGCGGCGGTATAATAATACCGCTGTATAAGTATCTGATTTCATTGCGCAGATCGGGTTTGACAGCGCGCCAAAAATCCTCATAGTGCGCCCCGATCCGCCCGCCGGCTGTCCGGCGGGATTTTTACTACTCTGTCAGGACGTCAGATGAAGACCTTCACCGCCAAAGAGTCCGAAGTGGACAAGAAGTGGCTGCTGATTGACGCCGATGGCCTGGTGTTGGGGCGGCTCGCCTCCCTGATCGCCATGCGTCTGCGCGGCAAGCACAAGGCCATTTTCACGCCGAACTGCGATACCGGCGACAATATCATCGTCATCAATGCCGAGAAGGTTCGCCTCACCGGCCGCAAGGCCGCGAACGAGACCTTCTACTGGCATACCGGCCATCCCGGCGGCATCAAGGGCCGCACTCTGGGTGAGGGCCTTGCCGGCAAGTATCCCGAGCGCGTGATCCTCAAGGCCGTCGAGCGCATGCTGCCGAAGGAGAGCCCGCTGGCTCGCCGTCAGCTCACCAAGCTCAAGGTCTACAAGGGCGCCGAGCATCCGCATGAGGCACAGCAGCCGGTCAAGCTGGATGTCGCCGCGCTCAATCCGAAGAACAAGAGGAACGACTAATCATGGCTGAGTCCCGCACACTCGCCGATCTGAGCCTGGGCAATGCGCAGGCCGCCGTCGCCACCAAGGCTGTCGTTGAAGAGCGCAAGGTTGACAAGCTCGGCCGCGCCTACGCCACCGGCAAGCGCAAGAACGCCATCGCCCGCGTCTGGATCAAGCCCGGCACCGGCAAGTTCACCGTGAACGGCAAGGAGAGCAACGATTACTTCGCTCGTCCCGTGCTGCGCATGCTGCTCGCCCAGCCGCTGGTGGTGACCAACCGCTCCGGCCAGTTCGACATCTACGCCACCGTCGTCGGCGGCGGCCTGTCCGGCCAGGCCGGCGCGCTGCGTCACGGCATCTCGAAGGCGCTGACCTATTTCGAGCCGACGCTGCGTCCGGCTCTGAAGGCCCAGGGCTTCCTGACCCGCGACAGCCGCGTGGTCGAGCGCAAGAAGTACGGCAAGCCGAAAGCCCGCCGCAGCTTCCAGTTCTCGAAGCGTTAATCCTTACGCTGCATTTCTGCAGCGCTGCGAAGAAGGCCGGAGCCGCAAGCTCCGGCCTTTTCTCTTTATGGCGCTGTCGCTTATGATCGTCCGGCCCAGAACGGGAGCCCGTCAGGTTCATGGATTCCGAAGCCGCTTTCCTTCTTCTCGTGCCGGCCATTCTGCTGCTGCTCGGCGCCGGCGCGCTGGCCAGCTGGTTTGAGCGCATGGCCTATGGCTGGGCCATCGGCGCCGAGAGCCTGAGCGACGAGCATCACATCAATGCCCGGGTCGAGCGCGAGCATGCGCAGAAGCGCACCGAGTTCGCGCGTCTGCGCGATGCCAAGGCCGAGCTGGATGTCGAGATCAACCTGGCGCGCAAGGAGCGCGCCAGCCTGCAGGACCAGGAGCGCCGTCTCGCCGATCGCCAGGAGAACCTGGTGTCCGAGGCCGGCTACCCGGTGCCGGGCAACAAGGGCTTCTATCTCAGGCTGGAGGGCCCGGCCGCGGTGATGCCGTTTGCCGGCCTGTCCTCCATCCCCACCGATCTGGGCGGGCGCCGGCGCGTGCGCATGGTGGTCTGGGCCATCGGTCCGGCCGAGGCCCAGACGCTGGCGCAGAACTGGGCCGGCACTGATGCGCGCATGCTGTCGATCCGGCCGTTTTACGGCACGCTGTTCTGGCACGAGGTCTGAGCCATGGATGACGTGCTGCCGATCCTGGCGTTGCTGATCGCGTTGGTGCTGGTGGGCCTGGCGCTGATCATCGCCGGCGACCGCGCGCGCCTGGGCTGGCAGCGCGCCGAGAATGAAAAGCTCGGCCGCCGCCAGCGCCAGACCGAACTCAGCGCCCGGCTCGAACAGCTCGACCGCGCCATCGCCGAGCAGACCGCCGCCATCGCCACGGCGGAACGCGAACTGGAGCGCGCGCGCACGGAGAATGATGGCCTGCGCGCCGGTCTGGATCGCGCCGAGCTGCCGTTCGTCTACACCGTCGTGCCGCTGGAAAGCCGCGACATGTATGCCCGCGTCTTCCGTTTCGCCGCGCGCAATCCGGCGCTGGGGGCCGGGTTTGCCGCGCCGGATCCGCTGGCCCAGTGGGACACCGGCCGGTTCTATGCGGTGGCGGCGACCAACCAGGCCGAGGCCCGGTCGGTGGTGGATCGCCTGCTGCCGCGGCAGAAGGGCTTCAATGTGGTTAACGTGGGCGAGACCGGGCCCGAGTCTCCGGCCGAACCGTCATAAAGCCGCATGGCTGCTCGCGAATCGGGCAGTCGACCGCGCAATTCCGACGAAACATTTCGTTGCGTTGGCAGGGCCTTTGCCTGACATTGGTCCGGGGCAACTGCTGGGAAGACCGTCGGCATGGACGCCGTCGATATCGTATCTGCGCTTCTGCCATCGCTGATCATGTTCTTCGCCGTGTCGCTCGGCGCGAACAGTCTGGAGCGGTATGTGCAGAATTATGCGCGTGGCCGTTTCGAGATCGACCGCATTGCCGGCGAGGTCGACCAGGCGCGCACGCGCATTGCTGAGATCCGCGTCGACTACGACCGCCTGCTCGAGGAGAAGGCGGAGCTCGACATGAAGCTCGCCGAAAAGCAGTCCCAGCATGGCGACATGACCGCGCGCGAGGTCGAGTTCAGCGATCAGCGCCACATGATGGTCTACGAGATCGGCATTCCGCGGCCGCAGCAGACCGGCTGGTATGTCAAGCTGATCGGTCCCGAGATGCACGAGATGTTCAGCGGGCCGGCCTCGGGCGTCTGTCCGTTTCCCGGCCGTCGCGCCGCGCGCCTGATCGTCTGGGGTATCGACAACGAGGATCAGGTGCGCCAGCGCACCAAGAAGGTGTTCGGCGCGCTGTCGGAAATCATGGTGATCCGTACCTTCAGCGGCAAGCTGAGGCTGGGCGATGTTTGATTATTCCATGACCCAGTTCATCGGTATCCTGGCGGCGGGCGCCAATATCGCCATCGCCATCATGATTATCATGCTGCTGGGCGAACGCAGCCATGCGGCCTGGACGCGCATGCGGCTGCGCTCCGAGGAGCTGATCGCCCTGCGCGAGGAGATGCGGCGCAGCGTCGAGGAAAGCCTGCGCGTGGTGCAGCAGCAGCAGGAAGAGATCGCCACGGTGAAGAACCAGATCGTGCGCGCCGAACAGGATATCGAAAGCCTGCTCAAGCGCCATCGCGAGACCGACCTGCCGGTCGGCTATACCTCCACCCCGGTGGATGTGGTCGACCGCCGCTATCGCACCTGGCGGGTGGTGGTGCGCAACACCGACCTGGGCGCCGATGCCGGCTCGTTCAGCCATCCGGCGCATCGCTGGATCGAAGGCCGCTATTACGAGGTGCCGGCGCCGAACATGGATTATGCGGTCTCCAACATGCAGAGCCGCTTCCTGCTGCGCGATGGCTTCATGGTCGAGGCGGCGCCGCTGCGCCAGCCGCTGGTCATGGTGGACGACGTGGTCGAGGCGATCTGACCGCTGGCGCAGCGCGCCGTCTTTTCCTACCATGGCTGCAGGACGCCCGGACTGACAACGGGCCGGAGGAACCGCCATGAGATACTTGTCCGCCATTGCCGCGGCGCTGGTCGCCGTTGCTGCCGCCACTGCATCCGCCCAGCCGGCGGCCTATCCCAACCGCACGATCCGCTTCGTGGTGCCGTTCGCGCCCGGCGGTTCGTCCGACATCATCTCGCGTTCGGTGGCAAGCCAGCTCTCGGTCACGCTCGGCCAGCAGGTCTATGTCGAGAACAAGGGCGGCGGCGGCGGCAACATCGCCATGGAAGAGGTCAAGCGCGCAGCGCCCGATGGCTACACGCTGATCCTCGGCCATATCGGCACGCTGGCGGTGAACCCGGCCATGTATGGCGCGAAACTGCCCTACGATCCGGTGAAGGATTTCCAGCCGGTCTCGCTGCTGGCCGTGGTGCCGAATGTGATAGCCGTGACGCCCGACCTGCCGATGAAAACCCTGGCCGATTTCGTGAAGGCGGCGAAGGACAAGCCGGGCAAGCTGAATTACGGCTCGGCCGGCAACGGCAGCGCCGGCCATCTGGCGATGGAATATTTCAAGCTGGAGGCCGGCGTCGACCTGGTGCATATCCCGTATCGCGGCACCGGGCCGATGCTGGCCGATCTGCTGGGCGGCCAGCTGGAAGCCACCTTCAACGGCATTCCGCCGATCATCAGCCAGATCAAGGCCGGCAAGCTGCGGCCGCTCGCGGTTGGGTCTGCAGCGCGAGTACCCGCATTACCAGACGTGCCGACGATCGCCGAAAGCGGCTATCCGGGTTTCGAGACCTCGCAGTGGTACGGCCTGATGGCGCCGGCCGGCACGCCGCGCCCGATCATCGACCAACTGCAGCAGGCGGTGGCGAAAGCACTGGCCAGCGACGATACCAAAAAGCGGATCAGCGACGATGGCGGCGTGATCGCCGGCGGCACGCCGGAGCAGTTTGCGGCGCTGATCGCCAAGGAGAAGGAGCGGTGGGCCAAGGTGGTGGCCACCGCGAAGATCCAGCCGGATTGACCTTAGTTGGGAGCAATATGATATTCTTATAAAATATAAATGGGGGGTTCAATGTTAAGAGAAGATCTCAGCAACGCTGTGTTTGAAATCCTTGATGCATTGAAAATGGCGAAAGTGTTTGAGGCCATAACTGCGCTAGTTGCTCAAGAGGGTAATGCTAATTCTAGACTGAACATCGAGCACTCCGACCAAATTCTTACTTCGTTCTCAGAATATAAACGTCGAGCCCTGGAATTTTCTGAATCTGCAAAGTCACTGGTTGAGATTTTCGAACTTGAACAGTTTGAACAAGCAAAATGGTGGGCAGGCCTAATTCACCGATCACCCGAAAAACAAGATGGAGCGTCCTTTCGAAGAATCTTATATGCCGCGCATCACAAACTATCTACGGCGCGAGAGTTTTTGCCGCAAATTGTTTCGTTGTTAGCCAGAAATGATCGGCCATCAGAAGACGCTGGTATTGAGATTATCGAGCTTCGTTTTCCTGATAAGGAAGATGAATCTGTCACGGCGGCCAATTTATGCGATGCGCTACAAGGGTTGAATGAAGTTTATAAAAATATAAGCAGGCTTGCGGGCCTTGCGGATTCTGAACTGCGTATTGCTTCATTGGACTCTGGTAGTGATAAGAAAGTAAAATTAAAAGGCTTTGCTGGGCAGATTAACGCGACAAAAGATTTGTTGCGTGAGTGTTGGCAGAAATTAGTTTTTCACGACGAGATGCAAGTTGAAAAACAGCTAAAGGTAATTATTGGCAGTCTGGATGTTTATGAGAAGCTTCATGCTATGGAGAAAAAGAAATCAATCTCAAAAGAAGAATCTGAGCTTGTGAAGCGCGGTATTATGGCTGGCTTGAATAGGTTTCTTTCATCGGGAGCTACAACTGAAGAACTTTCTGGAACTCAGTCTCTTCCTCCACTATTAGATGTTGTGCCTCATAAGCCCCGTTTGCTTTCTCATGCAAACTCAAAGGGGAGAAAAAAATTAAAAAATACGAGCGATCTTCCGCCTAGTGAAGAGCCTAAATAAAACTACCGGTTCAGTTCCTTCATCCCGCGCTCCAGCCCTTCGAGAGTAAGCGGGAACATGCGGTTGGTCATCAGCTGGCGCACCACCTGCACCGAAGGCGTGAAGTCCCAGTATTTTTCCTGCACCGGGTTGAGCCAGATCGCCTTCGGATAGGTGTCCAGCAGACGCTGCATCCACACCGAACCGGCTTCCTCGTTCCAGTGCTCGACGCTGCCGCCGGGCTGTACGATCTCGTATGGCGACATCGTTGCGTCGCCGACGAAGATGATTTTGTAGTCGTGCTGGTAGGTGCGCAGCACTTCATGCGTGGGCGTGAATTCGCTGTGGCGGCGCCGGTTGTCCTTCCACAGCTTTTCGTAGACGCAGTTATGGAAGTAGAAGAATTCCATATGCTTGAACTCGGCGCGCGCCGCCGAGAACAGCTCTTCCGTCACCCGGATATGGTCGTCCATCGAGCCGCCGATATCGAACAGCAGTAGCACCTTCACCTTGTTGTGGCGCTCGGGCACCAGCTTGATGTCGAGATAGCCGGCATTGGCGGCGGTCGAGCGGATGGTATCGGGCAGGTCGAGTTCCATCTCGGCGCCCTCTCGGGCGAATTTGCGCAGGCGCCGCATCGCCACCTTGATGTTGCGGGTGCCAAGCTCGACGCTGTCGTCCAGGTTCTTGTATTCGCGCTTGTCCCACACCTTCACGGCACGGCGGTTGCGCGACTTGTCCTGGCCGATGCGTACGCCTTCGGGGTTGTAGCCATAGGCGCCAAAGGGCGACGTCCCGGCGGTGCCGATCCATTTGTTGCCGCCCTGGTGCCGGCCCTGTTGTTCTTCCAGACGCTGTTTCAGCGTCTCCATCAGCTTGTCCCAGCCGCCCAGCGCCTCGATCTGGGCTTTCTCTTCCTCGGTCAGCACCTTCTCGGCGAGCCGCCGCAGCCATTCCTCCGGAATCTCGGCTGTGATTTCCGCACCGGCTTCCCCGGCGCCGACAAACGAGAGCCCGTTGAAGCACTGGCCGAAGACGCGATCGAATTTGTCGAGGTTGCGCTCGTCCTTCACCAAAGCGGTGCGGGCGAGGTAGTAGAAATTCTCGACGCTGTATTCCGGCACGCCCTTGTGCATCGCCTCGATCAGGGTGAGGTATTCCCGCAGGGTGGCGGGCACCTTGGCCTTGCGCAGTTCGAGGAAGAAGGTGATGAACATGCCGGGGCGCCTTTCTCTGCCTTGGCTCCGGGGCTTAACCGCGTTCGCGCCGCGAGATAAAGGCCAGACGCTCGAACAGATGCACGTCCTGCTCGTTCTTCAGCAGCGCGCCGGCCAGCGGCGGGATCAATTTGCCCTGGTCCTTGCTGCGTAGCGCTTCCGGCGGCAGGTCTTCCGCCATCAGCAGCTTGAGCCAGTCGAGCAGCTCGGAGGTCGAAGGCTTCTTCTTCAGGCCGGGCGTCTCGCGGATGTCGTAGAAGACATTCAACGCATCGCGCACCAGGCTCTTCTGCACGCCGGGGTAATGCACCTCGATGATCTCTTCCATGGTCTCGCGCTCGGGGAAGCGGATGTAGTGGAAGAAGCAGCGGCGCAGGAAGGCGTCAGGCAGTTCCTTTTCGTTGTTCGAGGTGATGATCAGGATCGGGCGGATTGCCGCCTTCACCGTCTCGCCGGTCTCGTAGACGAAGAATTCCATGCGGTCGAGTTCGAGCAGCAGGTCGTTGGGGAATTCGATATCGGCCTTGTCGATCTCGTCGATCAGCAGCACCGGGCGCTGCTCGGCCGTGAAGGCCTCCCACAGCTTGCCCTTCTTGATGTAGTTGCGGATGTCGCGCACACGCTCGTCGCCGAGCTGGCTGTCGCGCAGACGCGAGACGGCGTCGTATTCATACAGGCCCTGCTGCGCCTTGGTGGTCGACTTCACATGCCAGGTCAGCAGCGGGGCGTTCAGCGCCTTGGCGATCTCGATGGCCAGCACGGTCTTGCCGGTGCCGGGCTCACCTTTGACCAACAACGGCCGCTCCAGGGTGATGGCGGCGTTCACCGCGACCTTCAGGTCATTGGTGGCGACATAGGACTCGGTACCGGTGAACTTCATGCGACGTTTCCCACTGGCGGCTGTAAGCAATGGCAAAGACGCTAGGTCGCAGGCCCCGCTGGCGCAAGCCGTGACGTAACGTCAATCGCAGCCGGCCCGCGAAGGCGGCGGATCAGTTGGTGGTTTTGTAATTGACGCAGATCTTGGATTTTTCGATCTCGTCGATCGCGTCGCCGGTATTGCCGCAGACTCCCGCGGTGGCATCCTGCGCGTTGACGCAGAGCAGCGAGCAGTCCTGGCAGACGCCGAATTCCACCATCTGGTGGCGGGACTGCAGATCGTGCAGCAGGCGGGTCAGGCCCTTGACCATCTCGGCGCCCAGCTCGTCGGCAATCTCGGTGCTGGCCCGTTCCAGGGTCTGCATCGGGTCATTGCCCAGCATCGTCTGGCCGGCCTCGGTCAGGCAGAGATCCACCTGGCGGCGGTCGTCGGTTTTTTTGCAGCGGGTGATCAGGCCCTTGTTCTCAAGCGCGATCAGGGTCTGGGAGACGGTCCCTTTGGTGGCGCCGAGGTATTCGGCCAGGGCCGTGGGGGAGCGGGAATACTTGTTGGCCTGGGCGATGAACCGCAGGGCTTCCCATTGCGCCGGGTTCAGGCCATTGGCGAACTGCAGCTCGCGGGTGAGGCGGCTCAGGCGGTCAAGCAGGATGATAACACGTTGAGCGAGAACGGCTTTTCCGGCTCCGCCGGCGCCATGGCCCGGGTCATCGGTATCGATACGCGGTTGCGGGGTGACAGGCATCACAGTTTTGTTTCGACTCGCTAATACCGCTTGCTGTGGGAACAGGGCGAGGCGTATCGTGTTTTTTGTAGCGACCCGATACTACTTGCCATTTGCCCGGCGACCAGCACCAGCAACCTAGTGCACCCTCGGGTAAAAGTCGATGGAGGACATACAAATGGCCATCGCATCTGCCCCCCGGACCCTGGACGGCGCCGACCGGCGCTATCTTTCGACCGTCATGACCAAGGCCCTGCTCAGCGAGGAAGAGGAACTCGACCTCGCCCGGCGCTGGCGCAACAACGGCGACCAGCGTGCCATGCAGAAGCTGGTAACGGCGTATCTGCGCCTGGTCGTGGCCACTTCGACCCGTTTCCGCAATTACGGCCTGCCGATGCCCGACCTGATCCAGGAAGGCAATATCGGTCTGATGCTGGCCGTGAACCGTTTCGACCCCGAGCGCGGCGTGCGGTTCTCCACCTATGCCGCCTGGTGGATCCGCTCGTCGATCCAGGAATATGTGCTGCGCAACTGGTCGATCGTGCGTTCCGGAACGTCCGCCGGCCAGAAGGCGCTGTTCTTCAACCTGCGCTGGCTGCGCGCCAAGCTGGAGCGCGCCGGCGGCGGCACAGCCCAGCTGGACAATGCCTCGCGCGACGAGATCGCCAAGGCCCTGAAGGTTTCGCCGGCCGACGTCACCACCATGGCGCAGCGCTTGGCGGCCCGCGATCATTCGTTGAATGAGACCGTGGGCGGCGAGGAGGGCGGCGACGCGTTCCAGGATTTCCTGGTCGATCCGGGCCCGAATCCCGAGGAAATCGTCACCACCAAGATGGATGGCGGCCAGCGCCATGTCTGGCTGACGGAATCGCTGAAGGAGCTCAGCCCGCGTGAACAGCTGATCATCGTCGAGCGTATGCTCAACGATGAGAAGGCGACGCTGGAAGAGCTGGGCGGGCGCCTCGGCGTCACCAAGGAGCGTGTGCGCCAGATCGAGACCAAGGCCTTCCGCAAGCTGCAGATGGCCGTGCATCGCAAGGCCAAGCAGGCTGGCGAAAAGATCATCGGCCAGCTGGAAGACCTGAGCGCCCTGAGCCCGGCCTGAAAACCCGGTCGCGGTTACCCTAAATTCGCCCACCCCTGCTTGACATCGGGGTGGGCGACGGGTAAACCGCCGCCTGCCGCGGGGGTGTAGCTCAGTTGGTTAGAGCGCCGGCCTGTCACGCCGGAGGTCGCGGGTTCAAGTCCCGTCACTCTCGCCATTTCCCCGCGGGCCCTTCTTCCTGAAAATCCGAACTGTCCTGACCGCCTCCGGGCCGGTCCGAATCCACTCCGCCGTAGGCGGATCGATTCGGCCATCGGTAAGTTGCGAGGCGTTCTCAGAAAGCCGAAAATCGGTTTTCAGCCGGCAACTTGCGGGCTTTTTTGCCGCACGGACGCGTGTTGCGGCGCGGCACGGAACCGGCTAGAACAGCCACGAACTCGGGCGGGGTGGGACCGGTCCGGGACTTAGTTGTTTTTTCGGAGGGGAATGACCGTGGACGCCCTGCTGCGGGAATATCTGCCGATCCTGCTTTTCCTTGGCCTTGCCATCGTGCTGGCTGTGGTTCTGGCCCTGCTGCCCTTTGTGGCCGCCAAACGCGCGCCGGACCCCGAGAAGAATTCCACCTACGAATGCGGCTTCGAGCCGTTCGGCGATTCGCGCAAGCAGTTCGACGTGCGCTTCTACCTGGTCGCCATCCTGTTCATCATTTTCGATTTGGAAGTGGCCTTCCTGTTCCCCTGGGCGATCAGCCTGGGCGAGATCGGCGTCTATGGCTTCTGGTCGATGATGATTTTCCTGGGCGTGCTGACCGTCGGCTTTATTTACGAGTGGAAGAAGGGGGCTCTGGAATGGGAGTGAGCAACACCATGCAGGTGGCCCCCAAGAACGCTCCTGGGACGAGCACGGCCATTCAGGCCGGCGGCTCGCAGGATGAATTCTTCAAGGACATTTCCGACGAGCTGGCCGACAAGGGCGTGGTGATTTCCTCGCTCGACAAGCTGGCCAACTGGGCCCGTACCGGGTCGCTCTGGCCGATGACCTTCGGCCTGGCCTGCTGCGGCGTCGAGATGATCCACGCCTATATGGCGCGCTACGATCTCGACCGTTTCGGCTCGATGCCGCGGGCCTCGCCCCGCCAGTCCGACGTGATGATCGTTGCCGGCACGCTGACCAACAAGATGGCGCCGGCGTTGCGCAAGCTCTACGACCAGATGGCCGAGCCGCGCTACGTCATCTCGATGGGCAGCTGCGCCAATGGGGGCGGCTATTATCACTATTCCTATTCGGTGGTGCGCGGTTGTGACCGTATCGTGCCCGTCGACGTCTATGTGCCGGGCTGCCCGCCGACCGCGGAAGCGCTGATCTACGGTCTTCTGCAGTTGCAGAAGAAGATCATCCGCACCGGCACCATCGCCCGCTGAAGAGAGCCCCATGACCGACAGCAACGCTCTCCGCGATCTGGGTGACCATGTCGCCGCCCGTCTGTCCGGCGCCGTGCTGGACAGCGTGATCACTCATGGCGAGCTGACCATCCAGGTGCCGGCCGAGCGCATCGTCGAGGTGATGACCTTCCTGCGCGACGATGCCAAATGCCAGTTCATCGAGCTGGTCGACATCACCGGCCTCGACTGGCCGGAGCGCGCGAAACGCTTTGACGTCGTCTATCACCTGCTGAGCATGACGCTGAACCAGCGCATCCGCCTGAAGGTGCAGACCGACGAAGAAACCCCGGTGCCGTCCATCGTCGGCGTCTACTCGGCCGCCAACTGGTTCGAGCGCGAGACCTGGGACATGTATGGCGTGATGTTCTCCGGCCATCCGGACCTGCGCCGTATCCTGTCGGATTACGGTTTCGAGGGGCATCCGCTGCGCAAGGATTTCCCGCTCACCGGTTATATCGAAGTCCGTTACGACGAGGCGCAGAAGCGCGTGGTCTACGAGCCCGTGCAGCTGACGCAGGAATTCCGCCGCTTCGATTTCATGAGCCCGTGGGAAGGTGCGAAATACGTGCTGCCGGGCGATGAGAAGGCGGCGGGCGAGGGGCAGAAGTAATGGCCGAAGTCACGATCGCCAACTACATGGTCAATTTCGGGCCGCAGCATCCGGCGGCCCACGGCGTGCTGCGTCTGGTGATGGAACTCGATGGCGAGATCGTCGAGCGCTGCGATCCGCATATCGGCCTGCTGCATCGCGGCACCGAGAAACTGATCGAGCACAAGACCTATCTGCAGGCGGTGCCGTATTTCGATCGCCTCGATTACGTCGCGCCGATGAACCAGGAGCATGCTTTCGCCCTGGCCGTGGAGAAGCTGCTCGGCCTGGAAGTGCCGGCGCGCGGCCAGGCCGTGCGCGTGCTGTTCGCCGAGATCGGCCGTCTGCTCAACCATCTGCTGAACGTGACCACTCATGCTCTCGATTGCGGCGCCATGACGCCGGCGCTCTGGGGCTTCGAGGAACGCGAGAAGCTGATGGAATTCTACGAGGGCGTTTCCGGCGCCCGCATGCATGCGGCCTATTTCCGTCCCGGCGGCGTGCACCAGGATCTGCCCAAGGGCATGGACGAGGCCATCGTCAAATACCTGCCGCGCATGCTGAAGGTGATCGACGATATCGAAGGCCTTCTCACCGAGAACCGCATCTATCGCCAGCGCAACGTCGATATCGGCGTCATCAGCGCCAAGGATGCGATGGACTGGAGCTTCTCCGGCGTCATGCTGCGGGGCTCGGGCGTCGCCTGGGATCTGCGCAAGTCGCAGCCCTATGACGGTTACGAGAAGTATGATTTCGACATCCCGATCGGCAAGAACGGCGACTGTTTCGACCGCTATCTCTGCCGCATCGAGGAAATGCGCCAGAGCGCCAAGATCGTCGAGCAGGTGGTTGCCGCCATGCCGACCGGCCCGGTCGCGTCCGACGATCGCAAGGTCGTGCCGCCCAGCCGCGGCGAGATGAAGCGCTCGATGGAGGCGCTGATCCATCACTTCAAGCTTTACACCGAGGGCTATCACGTGCCCGAGGGCGAGGCTTATGCCGCCGTCGAAGCCCCCAAGGGCGAATTCGGCGTTTACCTGGTATCCGACGGCTCGAACAAGCCGTATCGCTGCCGCATCCGCGCGCCGGGCTTCCCGCATCTGCAGGCCACCGACTTTATGTCGAAGGGCTACATGCTGGCCGACGCGGTCTCCATCGTCGGCAACATGGATATCGTGTTCGGAGAGATCGACCGATGAGTGGCGTCCATATCGCACCGCCCGAGCTTCAGCCGGCCAGCTTCGCCTTCACGGCGGAAAGCATGGAACTGGCGAAGATGCATATCGCCAAGTATCCGGCTGGCCGCCAGCAGAGCGCGGTGATGCCGCTGCTGGATATCGCGCAGCGCCAGCATGACAACTGGGTGCCGCAGGCCGCGATCCGTTATATCGCCGATCTGCTGGGCATGCCGTCGATCCGCGTGCTCGAAGTCGCCAGCTTCTACACGATGTACAACCTGGCCCCGGTGGGGAAGCATTTCGTGCAGGTCTGCACGACCACGCCCTGCTGGCTCGCCGGTTCCGACAAGGTGCTGAGCGCTTGCAAGAAACATCTCGGCCTCAATCCGGGCGAGACCTCGGCCGACGGCCAGTTCACCGTGATCGAGGTGGAATGCCTGGGCGCCTGCGTGAATGCGCCGATGCTGCAGTATAACGACGACTTCTTCGAGGACCTCAACGAAGAGTCGACCGGCAGGATTCTGGAAGCGCTGAAGCGCGGCGAAACGCCGAAGCCCGGCCCGCAGAATGGCCGCCTGTCATCCGAGCCGCTCGGCGGCGCGACGACTCTCACCACTTTCAATCCCGCGGTTTCGGCCGGCGGGAATGACGACTGAGGCGGAGCCAGACCATGCTTCAGGATAAAGACCGCATCTTCACCAATCTCTACGGCCAGCAGTCGTGGCGCCTCGAGGCTGCCCGCAAGCGGGGCGACTGGGACAACACCAAGGCCATTCTCGACAAAGGCCAGGACTGGATCATCGAGGAGATGAAGAAGTCCGGCCTGCGCGGTCGCGGCGGCGCCGGTTTCCCCACCGGCCTGAAATGGTCGTTCATGCCCAAGCAGTCTGACGGGCGCCCCAGCTATCTCGTCGTCAATGCCGACGAAGGCGAGCCGGGCACCTGCAAGGACCGCGACATGATGCGCCACGATCCGCACAAGCTGGTCGAAGGCTGCCTGGTCGCCGGTTTCGCCATGCGCGCAGTTGCCGCTTACATCTATATCCGCGGCGAGTTCTACCGCGAAGCCGAGAATCTGCAGGGTGCGATCGACGAAGCCTATGCCGCCGGCCTGATCGGCAAGAATGCCTGCGGTTCGGGTTACGACTTCGATGTCTTCGTGCATCGCGGTGCCGGCGCTTATATCTGCGGCGAGGAAACCGCGCTGATCGAAAGCCTGGAAGGCAAGAAGGGCCAGCCGCGCCTGAAGCCGCCATTCCCGGCCAATATGGGCGTCTGGGGCTGCCCCACCACCGTGAACAACGTCGAGAGCATCGCGGTGGCGCCGACCATCCTGCGGCGCGGCGGCGACTGGTTCGCCGGCATCGGCCGTCCGAACAACACCGGCACCAAGGTCTTCTGCATCTCCGGCCATGTGAACAAGCCGTGCAATGTCGAAGAAGAGATGGGCATTCCGCTGAAGGAGCTCATCGAGAAGCATGCCGGCGGCGTGCGTGGCGGCTGGGACAACCTGCTGGCCATCATCCCGGGCGGTTCATCCGTGCCGCTGCTGCCCAAGGCGATCTGCGACGATGTGCTGATGGATTTCGATAGCCTGCGCGCCCAGCGCTCGGGCCTCGGCACCGCGGCCGTCATCGTCATGGACAAGTCGACCGACGTGGTACGCGCCATCGCGCGCCTGTCGAAATTCTACAAGCATGAATCCTGTGGCCAGTGCACGCCGTGCCGTGAAGGCACCGGCTGGATGTGGCGCGTGATGGAGCGTCTCGTGCAGGGCAAGGCCGAGAAGCGCGAAATCGACATGCTACTCGAAGTCACCACGCAGGTGGAAGGCCATACGATCTGCGCGCTCGGCGATGCCGCGGCTTGGCCGATCCAGGGCCTGATCCGGCATTTCCGCGGCGAGATCGAACGTCGCATCGATGCGTATCATACGGGCGCGCCGGTTCTGCCGGCGGCGGCCGAGTAGGCGGGGAAGGGTAAGCAATGCCCACGTTGACCATCGACGGCATCCAGGTAACGGTCGAGCCGGGTACCACCGTGCTGCAGGCCTGTGAACTGGCCGGCAAGGAAATCCCGCGCTTCTGTTACCACGAGCGTCTGACGATTGCCGGCAACTGCCGCATGTGCCTGGTCGAACAGGAGAAGGCGCCGAAGCCGATCGCCTCCTGCGCCATGCCGGCCGCCGACAATATGGTGATCAAGACCGACACGCCGCTGGTCAAGAAGGCCCGCGAAGGTGTGATGGAATTCCTGCTCATCAACCACCCGCTGGATTGTCCGATCTGCGATCAGGGCGGCGAATGCGACCTGCAGGACCAGTCGCTGGGGTATGGCAAGGGCAGCTCGCGCTACGACGAGAACAAGCGCGCCGTCAAAGACAAGTATATGGGTCCGCTGGTCGAGACGGTGATGACCCGCTGCATCCACTGCACCCGCTGCGTGCGCTTCGCCACCGAAGTGGCCGGTGTGCCGGAACTGGGCGCCATCGGTCGCGGCGAAGACATGCAGATCACGACGTATCTGGAACAGGCGATGACGTCGGAACTCTCCGGCAATGTCATCGACCTCTGCCCGGTGGGCGCGCTGACCTCGAAGCCCTATGCCTTCACGGCCCGGTCGTGGGAATTGCGCAAGACCGAAAGCGTCGATGCGATGGACGCCGTCGGCGCCAACATTCGTGTCGACGTGCGCGGCCGCGAAGTCATGCGCGTGCTGCCGCGCGTCAACGAGGACGTCAACGAAGAGTGGCTGTCGGACAAGAGCCGCTTCGCCTATGACGGCCTCAAGGCCCGTCGTCTGGATCGCCCTTATGTACGCAAGGCCGGCAAGCTGCAGGAAGCCACCTGGCCGGAAGCCTTTGCCGCCGTTGCGGCTGGCCTGAAGGGCCTTGCCGGCAATCAGATCGCGGCGATTGCCGGCGACCTTGCCTGCGCCGAAAGCATCACGGCCCTGAAGGACCTGATGGGCAAGCTCGGCTCGGCCAATCTGGATTGTCGCCAGGATGGCGCGCAGATCGACCCGTCGAACCGCGCCGGTTATCTGTTCAACAGCGGCATCAGCGGGATCGATGAAGCCGATGCGATCCTGATCGTCGGCAGCAATCCGCGCCGCGAAGCAGCCCTGATCAATGCCCGTATCCGCAAGCGGTTCCTCACCGGCAAGGTGAAGATCGCGCTGATCGGCGCCGACCAGCCGCAGCTCACGTACAAATACGATTATCTCGGTGCCGGCGCTGCCACGCTGAAAGACATCGCCGAGGGCCGCCATGCCTTCGCCGAGGTGCTGAAGGGCGCGCAGAAGCCGATGCTGATCCTCGGCCAGGGTGCGATTGCCCGTGCCGATGGCGCTGCCGTGCTGGCGCTGGCCCGGCAGGTCGCTGACTCCGCCGGCCTCGTCAAGGACGGCTGGAACGGCTTCAACATGCTGCACACCGCGGCGGCTCGCGTCGGTGCGCTCGACCTGGGCTTTGTTCCCGGGCAGGGCGGCAAGGACGCTGCCGGTATTCTCGCCGGCGCGCAGTCGGGTGAGATCAAGGCGGTCTATTTGCTGAATGCCGACGAGATCGATACGACGAAGCTCGGTTCGGCCTTCGTGATCTACCAGGGCAGCCATGGCGATGCCGGCGCCCGTCGCGCCGATGTGATCCTGCCGGGCGCGGCCTATGTCGAGAAGGATGCCACCTGGGTGAACACCGAGGGGCGCGTTCAGCTTGGCCGTCGCGCCGCCGCCACGCCGGGCGATGCCCGCGAGGACTGGGCGATCATCCGCGCGCTGTCCGAGCCGGTCGGCCACAAGCTGCCCTATGACAACCTCGGCATGCTGCGCCGTCGCATGCTGGAACTGGCGCCGCATTTCTCTGGCGTCGATAAGGTCACGCCGGCTGCCTGGGGCGCCTTTGGTGCCGCGGGCGCGGTGACCGATGCGCCGTTCGTTTCGACGGTCGCCGATTTCTACCTGACCAACCCGATTGCCCGCGCCTCGGCCACCATGGCCGAATGCTCTGCCATCGCGCGCGGCGTCGCCATGCCGAAGACGGGTACCCATGACTGAGTCGCTCTGGCAAACCCTGTGGACCGGCTACGTCTTTCCGGGCGGGCTGATCCTTGTCCACATCCTGATGCTGACGGTGCCGCTGCTGATCGCCGTGGCCTATCTGACGCTGATGGAGCGCAAGGTGCTGGCGGCGATGTCGCTGCGCATGGGCCCGAACGTGGTCGGCCCCTTCGGCCTGCTGCAGCCCTTCGCTGACGCCGCCAAGCTGATCTTCAAGGAAACTATTATCCCGTCCGGCGCGAACAAGTTCCTGTTCATCGCCGCGCCCTGCATCACCTTCATTCTGGCGCTGATCGCCTGGGCGGTGATTCCGGTGGGCGAGGGCCTTGTGATCGCCAATATCAATGTCGGCGTGCTGTACCTCTTCGCTATCTCTTCGCTCGGCGTCTACGGCATCATCATCGCCGGCTGGTCGTCGAACTCGCGCTATGCCTTCCTCGGCGCCCTGCGCTCCTCGGCCCAGATGGTGTCCTACGAAGTCTCGATGGGCTTCGTCATCATCAGCGTGCTGCTCTGCGTCGGTTCGCTGAACCTGAGCGCCATCGTGAATGCCCAGAAGACGGTATGGTTCGCCATCCCGCTGTTCCCGATGTTCATCGTCTTCTTCATCTCGGCGCTCGCCGAGACCAACCGCCATCCTTTCGACCTGCCCGAGGCCGAAGCCGAACTGGTTGCTGGCTACCAGGTCGAATATTCCTCGATGGCCTTCGCCCTGTTTTTCCTCGGCGAATACGCCAACATGATCTTGATGTCGGGCATGACCACGATCCTGTTCCTGGGGGGCTGGCTGCCGCCGTTCGACATCGCGCCGTTCAACTGGATCCCGGGCCTGGTCTGGTTCTGCCTCAAGATCTTCGTGCTGCTGTTCGTGTTCATCTGGGTGCGTGCCACTGTGCCGCGCTACCGGTACGACCAACTGATGCGTCTGGGCTGGAAGGTCTTCCTGCCGTTCTCGCTGTTCTGGGTGGTGGCCACCGCGGGCGTTCTGCTCGCCTTCGACCTGCTGCCGAAAGGGGTCTAAGCCATGGCTTTGCTCGATCGCGGTGCCCGCACGATCTTCCTCTGGGAAGTGGTGAAAGGCCTCGGCCTGACCTTCGCGTATATGTTCAAGCCGCGCGCCACGGTGAACTACCCCTATGAAAAGGGTCCGCTCAGCCCGCGCTTCCGTGGCGAGCATGCGTTGCGCCGCTATGCCAACGGCGAAGAGCGCTGCATCGCCTGCAAGCTCTGCGAGGCGATCTGCCCGGCCCAGGCCATCACCATCGAGGCCGAGCCGCGCGATGACGGCTCGCGCCGCACTACGCGCTACGATATCGACATGACGAAATGCATCTACTGCGGCTTCTGCCAGGAAGCCTGCCCGGTGGATGCCATCGTCGAAGGTCCGAATTTCGAGTTCGCCACCGAAACCCGCGAGGAGCTGTTCTACGACAAGGACAAGCTGCTGGCGAACGGCGAACGCTGGGAATACGAGATTTCGCGCAATATCGCCGCCGACGCGCCGTACCGTTGAGCGCTGGGCTGGCGAGGGGGTAGAGCATGATTATCCAGGCCTTGGCCTTCTATCTGTTTGCGGCGATCACCGTGGCCTCCGGCTTCATGGTGATCTCGTCGCGCAATCCGGTGCACAGCGTGCTCTTCCTGATCCTGGCCTTCTTCAATGCGGCCGGCCTGTTCGTGCTGATGGGTGCCGAATTCCTCGGCATGATCCTGGTGATCGTCTATGTCGGCGCGGTCGCCGTGCTGTTCCTGTTCGTCGTCATGATGCTGGACATCAACTTCGTCGAACTGCGCCAGGGCTTCCTGCAGTATCTGCCGATCGGCGGCCTGATCGGCGCCATCCTGCTGATCGAACTGGCGCTGGTTGTCGGCAGCTGGGTGCTGACCCCGGCGGCGCTGTCGGGCGGCACCGATCCGATCCCGGCACTGACGCAGACCACCAATACCCATGCGCTCGGCGCCGTGCTCTACACGAAATACATCTACCTGTTCCAGGGCGCCGGCCTGATCCTGCTGGTCGCCATGATCGGCGCCATCGTGCTGACGCTGCGGACGCGCCCCGGCGTGCGCCGCCAGAGCATCAGCGTGCAGGTCAACCGCCTGCGTGAAGACGCCGTTGAGATCAAGAAGGTCGAGACGGGGAAGGGTATCTGATCATGACCATCGGCCTTGGACACTACCTGACCGTCGCTGCCATCCTGTTCACGCTCGGGATCATCGGCATCTTCCTGAACCGCAAGAACGTCATCGTCATCCTGATGTCGGTCGAACTGATGCTGCTGGCCGTCAACCTGAACCTGGTGGCCTTCTCGACCCATCTGAACGATCTGGTCGGCCAGGTGTTTGCGCTGTTTGTGCTGACCGTGGCCGCCGGCGAGGCCGCCATCGGCCTGGCGATCCTGGTGGTCTACTTCCGCAACCGCGGCACCATCGCGGTTGAAGACATCAATATGATGAAGGGCTGAGACGACGATGACGATGTACCATCTGATCGTTTTTCTGCCGCTTCTGGCCGCCATCGTCGCCGGCCTGTTCGGCCGTCGCATCGGCGACAATGCCGCCATGGCCGTCACCTGCGTGGCCGTGGTCATTTCCGCCATCCTCTCCTGGGTGGCCTTCTATATGGTCATCTATAACGGTCAGGTCGTCACCGTGAAGGTGCTCGACTGGATCGATTCCGGCAGCTTCAGCGTCGACTGGGCGCTCAAGATCGACCAGCTCACCGCCGTCATGCTGGTGGTGGTCAACACCGTGTCGGCCGTGGTGCATGTCTATTCCGTCGGCTATATGAGCCACGACGAGCATCGCCCGCGCTTCTTCGCCTACCTGTCGCTGTTCACCTTCGCCATGCTCATGCTGATCACGGCGGACAACTTCGTGCAGCTCTATATGGGCTGGGAAGGCGTCGGCCTGGCGTCCTACCTGCTGATCGGCTTCTGGTTCAAGAAGCCCTCTGCCAATGCCGCCTCGATCAAGGCCTTCGTGGTCAACCGCGTCGGCGATTTCGGCTTTGCCCTCGGCATCATGGCGCTGTTCCTCGCCACCAACGCCGTCACCTTCGATGCCGTCTTCTCGGCGGCGCCGGCGCTGGCCGGCAAGACCTTCCATTTCCTTTGGAAGGACTGGGACATCCTGACGGTCGCCACCTTCCTGCTGTTCCTCGGCGCCATGGGCAAGTCGGCCCAGCTCGGCCTGCACACCTGGCTGCCTGACGCGATGGAAGGCCCGACCCCGGTGTCGGCGCTGATCCATGCCGCGACCATGGTCACCGCCGGCGTCTTCATGGTGGCGCGCTGCTCGCCGCTGTTCGAATACGCGCCGGTCACGCTGAACATCGTCGCCGTGGTCGGCGCCTCGACCGCCTTCTTCGCTGCCACCGTCGGCCTGGCGCAGAACGACATCAAGCGGGTGATCGCCTATTCGACCTGTTCGCAGCTCGGCTACATGTTCTTCGCGCTCGGCGTCTCGGCCTATCCGGCCGCAATCTTCCATCTGTTCACCCACGCCTTCTTCAAGGCGCTGCTGTTCCTCGGCGCCGGCTCGGTGATCCATGCCGTCAGCGGCGAACAGGACATGCGCAACATGGGCGGCCTGTGGAAACACATCAAGGTCACCTATGTGATGATGTGGATCGGCAGCCTGGCGCTGGCCGGCTTCCCGATCTTCGCCGGCTACTATTCCAAGGACATGATCCTTGAAGTGGCCTATGCCGCCGGCGGCGTCGGGCAATATGCCTATATCATGGGTATGGCCGCCGCGATCCTGACGGCCTTCTATTCCTGGCGCCTGCTGTTCATGACCTTCCATGGCGCGCCGCGTGCCGACCATCATGTGATGGAACACGTGCATGAAAGCCCGATGATCATGCTGGCGCCGTTGGGCGTGCTGGCCTTCGGTGCGATCTTCGCCGGCATTGCCTTCCATGACGGCTTCATCGGCCATCACTGGAAGGAATTCTGGGGCAGCTCGATCCTGATTCTCGACAATCACAAGGCCATGGAAGACGCCCATCACGTGCCTTTCCTGGTCAAGGTCGGCCCGATCATCGTCGGCGTCATCGGCATCTTCATCGCCTGGATCGCCTATATCCGCGACACCACGCTGCCGCAGCGCGCTGCCGCACAGCAGCCGATGCTGTACCAGTTCCTGCTCAACAAGTGGTATTTCGACGAGCTGTATGACCGCATCTTCGTGCGTCCGGCCTTCTGGCTCGGTCGCGTGTTGTGGAAGGGCGGCGATGGCAAGATCATCGACGGCCTCGGTCCCGATGGTTTTGCCGCCACGGTCATCCGCCTGGCCAAGCGCGCCAGCGTGCTGCAGACCGGCTATGTCTACCACTATGCCTTCGCCATGCTGATCGGCGTGGCGGCGCTGGTCACCTACTTCTTCAGTTCCATGGGGCACTAAGTCATGTCCAGCATGCCCTTGCTCTCGATTGTCACCTTCCTGCCGCTGATCGGTGCGCTGTTCATCTTCCTGGTGCGCGGCCCCGAAGAGCTGGTTGCCCGCAACGCCCGCTCGGTGGCGCTGTGGACCACGTCGATCACTTTCCTGGTGTCGCTGCTGATCTGGTTCAACTTCGACAACGGCACGGCCAGTTTCCAGTTCGTGGAAAAGGCCGCCTGGGTCGGCGCCGGCATCAACTACCATATGGGTGTCGACGGCATCTCCATGCTGTTCGTCATCCTGACCACCTTCCTGATGCCGTTCTGCATCCTGGCCTCGTGGGAAGCCATCGACACCCGCGTCAAGGAATACATGATCGCCTTCCTGGTCATGGAAACCCTGATGATCGGCGTGTTCTGCGCGCTCGACCTGGTGCTGTTCTACCTGCTGTTCGAAGCGGGCCTGATCCCGATGTTCCTGATCATCGGCATCTGGGGCGGCAAGCGCCGCATCTATGCCAGCTTCAAGTTTTTCCTCTACACGCTGCTCGGTTCGGTGCTGCTGCTGCTGGCGCTGCTCTACATGTACTTCACCGCCGGCACGACCGATATCCCGAGCCTGATGAAGACCGGGCTGTTCTCAGCAGGGGCGCAGACCTGGCTCTGGCTGGCCTTCTTCGCCTCCTTTGCCGTGAAGATGCCGATGTGGCCGGTGCATACCTGGTTGCCCGACGCCCATGTCGAAGCGCCCACGGCCGGCTCGGTGATCCTGGCCGCCGTGCTGCTGAAGATGGGCGGTTACGGCTTCCTGCGCTTCTCGCTGCCGATGTTCCCGATTGCCTCGGAATATTTCGCGCCCTTCGTCTTCGCGCTCTCTGTCATCGCCATCGTCTATGCCTCGCTGGTGGCGCTGGTGCAGGAAGACATGAAGAAGCTGATCGCCTATTCCTCGGTGGCGCATATGGGCTTCGTCACCATGGGCATCTTCGCGCTCAACACCCAGGGCATCGAAGGCGCGATCTTCCAGATGCTCAGCCATGGCATCATTTCGGGCGCGCTCTTCCTCTGCGTCGGCGTGGTCTACGACCGCCTGCATACCCGCGAGATCGCCCGTTACGGCGGCTTGGCCAACAACATGCCGAAATACGCCACGGTGTTCATGCTGTTCACCATGGCCAATGTCGGCCTGCCGGGCACCGGCGGCTTCGTTGGCGAACTTCTCACCCTGGTCGGCGCCTTCCAGGCCAATACCTGGGTGGCGCTGATCGCCACCTCGGGCGTGATCTTCGCGGCAGCCTATGCGCTGTATCTCTATCGTCGCGTCGTCTTCGGTGAACTGACCAAGGCCGACCTCAAGGCGATGGTGGACATGACCCCGCGCGAGATCGCGATCTTTGCGCCGCTGGTGATCATGACGCTGTGGATGGGTATCTATCCCGCGCCGTTCTTCGATGTGATGGCGGTGTCGGTCAAGCATCTGCTTGACCAGCACCAGACTGCGATGGCCGCCGCCAAGGCGCTGGCCACTGCTGCCCGTTAGGAGTTGACCCCGTGACCGCTGCCACCATGCCGCTTCTGGCGCCGGCCTATCCGGAACTCTTCCTCGCCATCGCTTCCATGGCGCTGCTGATGCTCGGCGTCTTCAAGGGCGACAGCTCCAGCCGCCTGGTTTCCTGGCTTGCCGTCGGCGTTCTGGTGGTGACTATCCTGCTGGTCGTCATGCAGCCGGCCGCCACCGCCATCACCTTCGGTGGCATGTTCATTTCCGATGCCTTCGGCCGTTTCGCCAAGGTGCTGATCCTGCTCGGCTCGGCCTTCGCCATCATCCTGTCGCTCAGCTATGTGCGCTCCGAGAAGATGGAGCGCTTCGAGTATCCCGTGCTGATCCTGCTGGCCAGCACCGGCATGCTGATGATGGTTTCGGCCAACGACCTGATCGCGCTGTATCTCGGCCTTGAGCTGCAGTCGCTGTCGCTCTATGTGCTGGCCGCCTTCAAGCGCGATTCCGGCCGCGCCACCGAAGCCGGCCTCAAGTATTTCGTGCTGGGCGCGCTGTCGTCCGGCATGCTGCTCTACGGCGCCTCGATGATCTACGGCTTCGCCGGCTCGACCAACTTCGCCCTGATCGCCAAGGCGCTGGCGGGCTCGCACCAGGGCTCGATCGGCCTGGTGGTCGGCATCGTCTTCCTCTCGGCCGGCCTGGCCTTCAAGGTCTCGGCCGTGCCCTTCCATATGTGGACGCCGGACGTCTATGAGGGCGCGCCCACGCCGGTGACAGCCTTCTTCGCCGTGGCGCCCAAGGTGGCGGCTATGGCGCTGTTCGTGCGCGCCATCCTGACGCCGTTCAGCGCCATCGGCGCCGACTGGCAGCAGATCATCATCGTGATCTCGGTGCTCAGTATGCTGCTGGGCGCCTTCGCCGCCATCACCCAGACCAATATCAAGCGCCTGATGGCCTATTCCTCCATCGGCCATGTCGGCTATGCCCTGATCGGCCTGGCGGCCGGCACGGAAGAGGGCGTGCGCGGCATCCTGATCTATCTGGCGATCTACCTCGCCATGAATGTCGGCACCTTCGCCATCATCCTGTCCATGCGTCGCGACGGCCAGATGGTCGAAGGCGTGGCCGATCTCGCGGGTCTGGCCAAGACCCATCCGGGCATGGCGCTGCTGCTCGCCGCCTTCATGTTCTCGCTGGCGGGCGTGCCGCCGCTGGCCGGCTTCTTCGGCAAGTTCTATGTCTTCATGGCTGCCATCAACGCCAAGCTCTATGTGCTGTCGGTGATCGGCGTGCTCAGCTCGGTGGTGGGCGCCTATTACTACCTGCGCATCGTCAAGCTGATGTATTTCGACGAGGCGACCGCGCCGCTGGCCAAGCCGATTGGCAGCGAGCTGGGCGTGGTGATGACCGTGACCGGTCTCTTCACCATCCTGTTCTTCGTCATCCCGGCGCCGATGCTCAATCTGGCCGGCGCGGCAGCCAAGTCGCTGTTCCCCTGATCTCCGTCACACACACCCGGGGTCTCCCATGAAGTGGGATCTCCGGGCGTTCGACACCATCGACAGTACCAACGAGGAAATCCGCCGCCAGGCCGAGGCCGGCGCGGGTGAGGGCCTTGCGGTGCTGGCGGCGCAGCAGACCGCCGGTCGCGGCCGGCGCGGTCGTGCCTGGGAATCGCCGCCGGGCAACCTGTTCCTGTCGCTGCTGCTGCGGCCTCGCGTGAGTCCCGCCCAGGCGGCGACCCTGTCCTTTCTCACCTGCGTGGCAGCGGCCGATGCGGTCGACCTGGCCGGCACGACATCGCCCGTCACCTGTAAATGGCCCAACGACCTGCTGGTCGGCGGCGCCAAGGTCGCCGGCATCCTGCTGGAATCCCGCACCACGCCCGAGGCTGCGCTCGACTGGGTCACCGTCGGCATTGGCGTGAACCTGAAGCATCACCCCGAGGGCACACCCTATCCGGTAACAGACCTCAGCCGGCATGGCATCGATGTCACGCCGCGGGTTTTCGCCGACTGGCTGCTGGCGCGGTACGGCTACTGGTATGGTCGCTGGCAGGCCGAAGGCTTCGCGCCGGTGCGCGCGGCCTGGCTCGCCCGGGCCCAGGGCCTGGGCCAGCCCGTGATTGTGCGGCTGCCGGACCGGGAACTGCAGGGCCGCTTTGCCGCTTTGGATGATGGCGGCGCGCTGCTGCTGGAATTGCCCGACGGTCGCATGCAGACTGTGACTGCCGGCGACGTCTTCCCAGTTGTCGATCCCGGCGTCTGAACCGAGAGGCATCCATGCTGCTCGCCATCAATGCCAACAACACCAACGTCAAGTTCGGCGTCATCGACGGCGACCGTATCGTCGGCGAATGGCGCCAGCATACCTCGGCCATGCGCACCGCCGACGAACATGCGGTCTGGCTGCTGCAGCTCATGCAGATCGAGGGCATCGACCCGAAAAGCGTGCGCAGCGCCATCATCGCCAGCGTGGTGCCGCAGGCCACCTTCAACCTGCGCCGGCTCTGCACCCGCTATTTCGAAACCGAGCCTCTGGTGCTCGGCGAACCCAATGTGAAATACGGCATCCAGGTGAAGGGGCAAGGGGCCGGCGCCGACCGCATCTGCAACACCGTCGGCGCCCATGTGCTGTTCCCGAAGACGCCGCTGATCGTGGTCGATTTCGGCACGGCCACCACCTTCGATGTGGTCGATGAGGAAGGCAGCTATTGCGGCGGCGTGATCGCACCGGGCATCAACCTTTCGATCGAGGCGCTGGTCAGCGCCACGGCGCTGCTGCCGCGGATCGTCGTGGAGAAACCCAAAAGCGTGATCGGCACCACGACGGTGGCCTGCATGCATTCCGGCGTGTTCTGGGGCTATGTCGGCTTGATCGACGGCATCGTCGCCCGCATCAGGACCGAGTTCGGCCGGCCGATGAAGGTGATCTCCACCGGCGGCCTGGCGCCGGTCTTCGATGGCTCGACCGATGTGATCGAGCAGAACGTGCCTGACATCACCGTGCGTGGCCTGATCGAGATATACCGACGCAGCACGACCTGATGTCAGCCCGCCTCGATAAAGACAGTCTGTATTTTCTCCCACTCGGCGGCGTCAACGAGATCGGGATGAATCTCAATCTCTATGGCTATAACGACCAGTGGCTGATGGTCGATCTGGGCACCAGCTTTGCCGACGACAACATGCCCGGCGTCGATATGGTGGTGCCGGATGTGGCCTGGATCGCCGACCGCCGCGAGCAGCTGCTCGGCCTCGTGCTGACCCATGCCCATGAGGACCATCTCGGCGCCATCAGCCATGTCTGGGACGAGCTGCAATGTCCGATCTGGGCGACCGGCTTTGCCGCCTCTGTCCTGCGCCGCAAGCTGGCCGAGAAGGGCATGGAGGACGAGGTTCCGGTCCATATCTATCAGCCGGGCGATCTGATCGAGCTGGGGCCGTTCAGGATCCGCTCGATGAACATCACCCATTCGACACCCGAGAGCCAGGCGCTGGCCATCGAGACCCCGCGCGGCGTGGTGCTGCATACCGGCGACTGGAAGCTGGATCCGCGCCCGATGCTGGGGCCGGTCACCGAAGTCGAAGCGCTCCGCGGTTATGGCGACCGTGGCGTGCTGGCGCTGGTCTGCGACAGCACCAATGTGTTCAGCCGCGGCACGTCTGGGTCCGAGGGCGCGGTGCATGACAGCCTGATTCCGCTGCTGCGCGACAAGCCCGGCCGCATCGCCGTGACGACCTTCTCGTCCAATCTGGCCCGGCTGGAAACGCTGTTCGCGGTGGCCAACGAGCTCGGCCGCCATATCTGCCTGATCGGCCGCTCGCTGCATCGTTTCCTCGCTGCGGCGCAGGAGAACAACTACCTCAAGCATATCCCCAATCTGGTCGACGACCGCGAAGCCGGTTTCCTGCCGCGCGACAAGATCATGTATATCTGCACCGGCTGTCAGGGTGAGGTGCGCGGCGCCATGGCCCGCATCGCCTTTGGCAACCATCCCCATGTGGTGGTTTCGCCCGGCGACACCGTGGTGTTTTCCTCCAAGATCATCCCGGGCAACGAACGCACCCTGTTCAAGCTGCATAACGAGCTGGTCAGCCGCGGCATCGAGGTGATCACCGAGAAGGATGCCTTCGTGCATGTCTCCGGCCATCCCTCGCGCGACGAGCTGGCCGAGATGTATGCCCTGGCGCGGCCGCAGATCGCCGTGCCGGTGCATGGCGAGCCACGGCATCTGGTGGAGCATGCGCGCTTCGCCCAGAGCCTGCAGGTGCCGCACGGCATCGTGCCGCGCAACGGCGACCTGATCCGCCTGGCGCCGGGCCTGCCCGATGTGGTGGAGCAGGTGCCCGCCGGGCGCCTCGCCATCGACGGCGACGACCTGATCCCGCTGCAGGGCGGCACCCTGCAGGCCCGGCGCAAGCTGGCCTTCAACGGCGCCGTTTCGATCAGCCTGGTGGTGGACCGCGCCGGCAGGCTGAAGGCGCCGCCCCGGGTCAGCCTGGCCGGTGTGGTGAATTTCGAGGTCGACGAGATCGAGGACGAGGTAGCCGAGGAGATCGCCGAGGCCATCGACGGGCTGGGAAACAGCATCCGGGACGACAGCGCCCTGGAGCAGGCGGCGCTCAAGGCGCTGCGCGGCTATATCCGCGAGCTGACCGGCCGCAAGCCACTGATGCATGTCCATATCCTGCGGCTGGCCTAGGGGCAGGCTGCGTCACCGAAGCACCTTGTCGGCGGGCGTTTCCGGCCTCATATTGCAGTGCAGAAGAGACCAGCAGGAAACGCAGACATGATCGGCCGCCTCAACCACGTCGCCATTGCCGTCCCCGACCTTGCCGCCGCCGCGGCAATGTATGCCGATACCCTGGGCGCGAAAGTCTCGCCGCCGCTGGCCCAGCCCGATCACGGCGTCACCGTCGTCTTCGTTGAGCTGCCCAACACCAAGATCGAGCTGCTGCATCCGCTGGGCGAGGGCTCGACGATTGCCAAGTTCCTGGCCAACAACCCCTCGGGCGGCATGCACCATGTTTGCTATGAGGTGGAAGACATCATCGCGGCGCGCGACAAGCTGAAAAAGCAGGGCGCGCGCGTGCTGGGCGATGGCGAGCCGAAAATCGGCGCCCATGGCAAGCCCGTGCTGTTCCTGCATCCCAAGGACTTCGCCGGCACCCTGGTGGAAATCGAACAGGTCTGATCCAGGCCGTCCCAGCAAAGAGTCCGCGTCATGACCTGGTACAACAACGGCATCGCTTTCGTGATCATCTACATGGTCACGCTGTTTTGCGTGCTGCCGATCGGCGTGCGCACCGCGGCTGAAGCGGGCGAGGACCTGGTGGAGGGGCAGGCGGATTCGGCCCCCTCGAATCCGCGGCTCGGCTTCAAATTCCTGCTGACCTTCGGCATCAGCTGGGTGATTTTCGGGATCTACTACGTGGTCGGATATTACGACCTGCTGGGGCTGACCAGCCTGTTCGGACGCGGCAGCTAGGCTGCGTCGACACTTCTCTACTTTTGCGGGAATTTTGGGGAAGGGGTACCCCAGAAAAAGAAAAGGAGCAAGGACATGCCTCGCTCCGTACCCCGTCTCGCACGGGTAAGTTTAAGCCTCCCCAGACTTGGGCCGCCTGTTACCAAGCGGTTGCGTAATTTATATACCGATTGATGAAACCGTTGTCATCCAAAAAGTTATAGGACTCTAACAAATTGGTAATAATGCCGGTCGAGGGTGGATGTATGCGGCTTTTTTCGATGATCGCCCTGCTGACTACCCTTACGGCAACCCTGCCGGTTGTGGCCCAGACTGCCACCCAGCCGGGTCAGAAGCCGGGCGACTCGGGTACGCTGCCGGTTGTCGTGGCCCTGAATGCCGCCGATTGCCGCCGTCTGATCGCCCAGCGGGGCATGGTGGTGCAGCACCAGCCCGATCCGGGCGTGAATTACCAGCCCGGCCGCGATGTCGACAGCAGAGGGCGGCCTATCGCGCCGGCCGACCTGCCGAGCAATGCGCCGGCCTATTTCGAGGGGCCGATCGAACTGCCGGTGGTGATCCCGCTGAGCGAACTGCCCGGCACCCGTCCGCCCGGTATCGGCCGCTCCGAACTGCCCGTCGGCAAGGTCAGCATCGATACAACGACCGGCAAAGTGGTGCTGAACGGCCGGCCCGTCACCCCGCCCACGGAAGATGCCCTGGCCGTGGCCTGCCGCGATTATCTGTCGAAATCGCAGCCGCGCCGCTAGTCATTGCCCCGGGGGAGGCTGGGCCTTAAAAACGCCCCATTATCCCGCCATCACCGCACGATCTCCAGGACAACCCGACGATGCGTCTCAGCACCTACTTCCTGCCCGTTCTCAAGGAAAATCCGAGCGAAGCCCAGATCGTTAGCCACCGGCTGATGCTGCGTGCCGGCATGGTGCGCCAGACCGCCGCCGGCATTTACACCTGGCTGCCGCTTGGCCATCGCGTGCTGAAGAAGATCGAGCAGATCGTGCGCGAGGAGCAGGACAATGCCGGCGCCCAGGAACTGCTGATGCCGACCATCCAGTCGGCCGAGCTGTGGCAGAAGAGCGGCCGCTATGAGGATTACGGCAAGGAGATGCTGCGCATCACCGACCGTCACGAGCGCCCGATGCTCTACGGCCCGACCAACGAGGAAATGCTGACCGACATCGTCGGCGGCGAGCTGAAGAGCTACCGCGACCTGCCGAAGATCCTCTATCATATCCAGTGGAAATTCCGTGACGAGGTGCGTCCGCGCTTCGGCGTCATGCGCGGCCGCGAATTCCTGATGAAGGATGCCTATTCCTTCGATCTGGACCAGGCCGGTGCGCGCCGGTCCTATAACCGCATGTTCGTCGCTTACTTGCGCACCTATGCCCGCATGGGTCTGAAGGCGATCCCGATGCAGGCCGATACCGGCCCGATCGGCGGCGATCTCAGCCATGAATTCATCATCCTGGCCGAGACCGGCGAGAGCGGCGTCTTTTGCGACAAGGCGCTGGTCGAGCGCGACGTGCTGGGCGAGGGCGTCGACTACAATGGCGACCTGCAGCCCATCGTGGATAGCTGGACCGCGCCCTATGCGGCCACCGAAGAGAAGCATGACACGGCCCGTTTCGAGGCGCTGCCCAAGGAGCGCCAGGTGGCGGCCCGCGGCATCGAGGTCGGCCATATCTTCTATTTCGGCACCAAGTATTCCAAGCCGATGGGCGCCGTGGTTCAGGGTCCGGGCGGTGAAGCGATCACGCTGGAGATGGGTTCCTACGGCGTCGGCGTGTCGCGCCTGGTCGGCGCCATCATCGAAGCGAGTCATGACGACAACGGCATCATCTGGCCGATGAGCGTCGCCCCCTTCCATGTCGGTCTGATCAATCTCAAGGTCGGCGATGCCGATTGCGACAAGGCCGCGGAAGACCTCTATGCGAAGCTGAAGGCCGCCGGGTTTGACGTGCTCTACGACGACCGCGACGAGCGCGCCGGCGCCAAGTTCGCCACCATGGACCTGATCGGCCTGCCGTATCAGGTCACCGTCGGCCCGCGCGGCGTCAAGGCCGGCACGCTGGAGGTGAAGAACCGCGCCACCGGCGAAAAGGAAGAGCTGACCGTCGATGCCGTGCTGGCCAAGTTGGCTGCCGCGCGCAACGCCTGATCCAACCAAGGATACCGGATGCCGTTCTTCTCGCGTTTCGAATGGATGCTGGCGCTGCGCTACCTGCGGGCGCGGCGGCAGGAGGGCTTCATCTCGGTGATCGCGGTGTTCAGCTTCCTCGGCATCATGCTGGGCGTGGCGACGCTGATCATCGTGATGAGCGTGATGAACGGTTTCCGCGCCGAGCTGGTCGGCCGCATCCTCGGCCTGAACGGCCATCTGACCATCCAGTCGGACCAGGCGCCGATCATTCGTGATTTCCAGTTCGTCACCGATGCCGTCAGCCAGATGCCCGGCGTGACCATGGCCAATCCGATGATCGAGGGCCAGGTGATGGCCACCGCCGACCGTGGCGCTTCCGGCGTCATGGTGCGCGGCGTGCGTCCGGCCGACCTGATGAAGGAAAGCGCCATCGCCAAGGGCATCCGCGAAGGCAATATCCGCGATTTCGATGGCGACGATGCCGCCGTGATCGGTCATCGTCTGGCGCGCAAGCTCGGCCTGCGGGTTGGCGACGACATCACCCTGATCTCGCCGCAGACCAACGCCACGCCGTTCGGCAGCGTGCCGCGGCTGGTGCGTTACAAGGTGGTCGCCGTCTTCGACGTCGGCATGTTCGAGTATGACTCGGCCTTCGTCTATCTGCCCTTTGTCGCGGCCCAGACTTATTTCCGCCTGCAGAATGCCGCCAGCGGTGTGGAAGTGCGGTTGTCCGACCCCGATCAGGCCCGCGCCTTCGGCCGCCAGGTGCTACAGCGGCTGGGACCGAACTACCGCATCTACGATTGGCAGCAGGCCAACGCCCAGTTTGTGAGCGCTCTGCAGGTTGAGCGCAACGTGATGTTCCTGATCCTGACCCTGATTATCGTGGTGGCATCCTTCAACATTATTTCCAGCATGATCATGCTGGTGAAGGACAAGGGGCGCGACATCGCCATCCTGCGCACCATGGGCACCTCGCGCGGCACCGTCATGCGCGTCTTCGTCATCGCCGGCGCCAGCATCGGCGTGCTGGGCACCGGCTTCGGCTTCGCCCTTGGGCTGGCCTTCTGCCTGAATATCGAAAGCATCCGCCAGTTCCTGCAGACGCTCACCGGCTGGCAGCTGTTTCCTGCAGAGATTTATTTCCTGTCACAACTGCCGGCCAAGGTCGACAGCACCGAGGTGACCTATGTGGTCATCATGGGCCTGGCGCTGACCCTGCTGGCCACGCTCTATCCGAGCTGGCGGGCCGCCCGCCTCGATCCGGTGGAGGCGCTGCGCTATGAGTGAGATCGTCCTTCAGCTCGAAAACATCCAGCGCAGTTTCCGCCAGGGTGGTGAGGATATTGCCGTGCTGCGCGGCGTCGAGCTTGCCGTCAAACGCGGCGAGATCGTGGCGCTGCTTGGCCCGTCGGGCTCGGGCAAGTCGACGCTTCTTCACATCGCCGGCCTGCTGGAGCAGCCGTCGTCCGGCCGCATCGTCATCGGTGGTCAGGACTGCAGCGCCATGAGCGAGTCCGAGCGCACGCAGACGCGGCGCCATCGTCTCGGCTTCGTCTACCAGTATCATCACCTGCTGCCGGAATTCTCGGCGCTGGAGAATGCCGCCATGCCGCTGCGCGTGCGCGGGCAGGGGGCAGGCGAAGCCAAGCAGACCGCCGGCGACCTGCTGAAGCATCTGGGGCTCGGTCACCGCCTCGATCATCGTCCGGCGCGGCTGTCGGGTGGCGAGCAACAGCGCGTGGCGATTGCCCGTGCGGTGGTGGGCAAGCCGGATCTTCTGCTGGCGGACGAACCGACTGGTAACCTAGACGAGAAGACAGCCGAGGTGGTATTTGGCGAGCTGACCGGGCTGGTGCGCAATACAGGCATCGGCGCGTTGATCGCCACGCACAATCTCGAGCTGGCGCAGCGTATGGACCGTGTCGTCACGCTGCATGAGGGGCTGCTGAAGGCGGCCTGATTCCTATGCCCTCCAGTCGCCCTGCGACCGACGCGATGTCTGTCGAAGCCGGTTACGAAGACGATCTGGCGCTCCGCATCAGCGGCGACAGCACCAAACGCGCCTTCGCTTTCGCCGCGCTGATCCTCGCCTTCAGCATCTGGGACCGGTTCGTCGACGCCGCCCATGCCAACGAAGCGCTGCTCTGGCGCATCGGCACGGCACTGGCCATTATCCTGGTCCACAGCCTCTGGATCGTCTCGCAGAAAAAGACCTACGGGCTCTACCGCCGCCTGGTGCTGATCCATACGGTTACCGTGCCCTTCGGCATGGCCGGCGCGGTGTCTGCGCTGAATGACGGGCTGCTCTACGGCCTGTCCAATTTCGTCTTCATCTATCTCTGGATCCCGAGCGTGCTGCCGGTGCGGCGCGATGCTCTGCTGGGTGGCATTCTGTCGGCCATCGCGATCCTGGCCGTGGTGCTGGCCAAGGGCCATGGCGGTCTGGTGGTCGGCAATATCGTCATGCTGGCCGTGCTCGGCATCGTGCTGGCGATGGCGACCGCAGCCAAGTTCGAGGCGGCGCTGCAGCGCGCCTGGAGCCAGGAACAGGTGGCGGCCCGCGAGGCCCGCACCGACAGCCTGACCGGACTGGTCAACCGCCGGCGCTTTTCCGAGGTGGCGGCGGCGGAATGGAGCCGCAGCATCCGCTACGGCCGCCCGGCCAGCCTGATCCTGTTCGATCTCGACCACTTCAAGCGCATCAACGACGAGCATGGCCATGCCGCCGGCGACCTGGTGCTGCAGCAGGTGGCCGAGGTCTGCCAGTTCGAGATCCGCGACATCGACCTGCTGGCCCGCATCGGCGGGGAGGAATTCGCAGTGCTGCTGCCGGAAACCGCGCCGCAGGCCGCGCTCGGCCTGGCCGAACGCCTGCGCCGCTGCATCGAGCGGCTGCAGGTGCAGACGCCGAAAGGCATCATGCGGCCGACCGCCAGCTTCGGCCTGGCGCCGCTGACGGTGGAAGGCCATGACTGGACCGAGGCGCTCGATCTGGCCGATGGCGCGCTCTACCGCGCCAAGGAAAACGGCCGCAACCGGGTCGAGACGGCGATGGCGGCTTAAGCCCGCCGCGCCTTCCACTGTTCTCTGCTCTGGCCCCAGACCACGATCGCATGGTTGATCGGCACGGGCAGCCAGCCGTCACGCAGGATGGTCGAGCCGAGCCGCTTTGCCACCGCCTGTGAATTCACATTCTCCGGCGCGATGGTATGGACCACCTCGGTCCAGCCCAGGGTGTCAAATGCCCAGTCGATGGCCGCCGTTGCGCCCTCGGTGGCGTAGCCCTTGCCCCAGACATCGCGGATCAGGCCCCAGCCGACCTCGGTGCCGGGCCAGCCATGCGGCTGCCAGGGGCCGAGGCGGCCGACCCAGCGGCCGGTCGATTTCTCGATCACCGAGAACATGGAAAAGCCATTGATTGCCCAGGAGCCAGTCATGGTGCAGAGCGAGCGCCAGACCAGGGGCGGCGGCATCACGCCGCCCAGATGCGTCATGACCTCTTCGTCGGCACCCCAGGCGCACCAGGCTTCGAAATCTTCTTTCTGCGGCGGGCGCAGGATCAGGCGTTCGGTTTCCAGGCGGACCATCGGGGCATTCCTCGTCTTGTCGGGCGCGCATCCCATGGGAAGGTCGCCTGATGGTCAAGCCGGAGAAATGTCACCGGGACAATTCGGCAGGCGTCAGCTCCGCCAGCGCAGGACCGTGTCCTTGACCGCGTTCACGAAGGGTCGGCCCTCGGCGCGGGCGCGCTGGTATTCGTTCTTGAGCTGGTAGTACCAGCGGGCCTGGGTGTCGGTATCGCGGATCAGCATCAGGGTGGGATCGTATTTCAGGCCGCGCTGCTGGCGGATCAGGATATCGCGGTCCTGGCCCAGGAAGTGATCCATCAGGTAAAGCGCCACCGGTTTCAGCAGTCCCAGCCAGGGCATGGTCCAGAAGAAGATGTTGGTCACTTCGGTCTGGGTATCGTCGATGGGGGTCACCGCCGTGAAGTTCCAGACGCTGTTCTTGCCGATCCGGATATGCTCGACCCGCACCCCGGGCAGGCGGAAGCTGATCTCGGTTTCCGGTGCCGCGCCGAGGATTTTATAAGCCAGAGTCATCGCCGGTTTATGGCGCTTCATCACGAAACCATAAGGACTTGGACCGAATTTCTTCGCTTTCGATTTAAGTTTGATCGGACCGGTGCGCCAGTACCAGGAGCGGTGGATGAAGGGCACATGGGCCGGGTCCATCAGGCCGACGACCGCATGGTCCATCGCGCAGGGAAACAGCATCGCCTTGGTCAGGGCCGGCAGGGCGCCAGCCGGCAGTTCCGGCAGCGCCGGCGGATCTTCATCGGGCTCGGACTTGCCGTCCGCGGCCATCCAGATCCAGACCAGGCCGTTCTGCTCGCGCACCGGATAGCGCTTCACCCTGATCTTGGTGATGTCGAAGTCCTGGCCTTCGACCAGGGACGGAATGTGGGTGCATTGACCGGACGCCCCGAATTTCCAGCCATGATAGGGGCACTGGACGTCCTGGCCGTCGAAGCTGCCTTCCGAGAGCGGCACGCCGCGATGGGGGCAGATGTCGCGGACGGCGAAGACGTCTCCGGCCTTGGTCCGGCCGAACAGCACGGGCTGGCCCAGCAGCAGCTTGGTGGTCATGGCACCGGGCTTGAGCTGGCCGCCGGGCAGGGCGAAATACCAGATATCGGTCAGCAGGAACTTGGGATCGCTCATGGAATCCGGGCCAGGGGCTGGAAAGCCCATCCCTAGCACGCGGCCCCTTGAACGGCCAGTCGTTCGCACTATGTTCCTTCAGGTAGAGCGATGACGCGCGCCAGGCAAGGACAAGGCGAAACGAAGCAAAACGAATGCAAACGAAGCCCGGATGAAGCCATGGGAAGCGCGAACGAAGCCGCGCGAAGCCAAACGAAGCAGAACGAAGCCAAACGAAGCAAGACGAAGGCGCGGCGGCGCACAGGGGAATCGGACCTTATCCCGAAGCCAAGCCCTAGTCGGGATTTCCGCTTCGTTCGCCTGTATCTGGGATTCGTCCGCGGCTGTTCCTGAACTTGTACCTGAGGAACCGGGGTTATCCACAAGATATTGGGAATCAACACAATTTTGCCACACTCTCTTTGGGATTCGGATAGCAGGCGTTCTGGTTTCAGGGGCCTAGGTCGCGTATCGTAAGGCAGGAACAGGAATCGAATACGAGTCATGAGCCACGCCGACTTCGTCCATCTCAGGGTCCACACGGCTTACTCGCTGACCGAGGGCGCCATCCGCCTGCCCAAACTGGCCGAGCTGTGCCTCAAGCATGCCATGCCGGCGGTGGCCATCACCGACACCAACAATCTGTTCGGGGCCCTGGAATTCTCCAAGGAGATGGCGGGCAAGGGCATCCAGCCGATCATCGGCTGCCAGCTCAACCTCGCCCGCGCCGACCAGCAGCAGGCCTCCTTCGGCAAGACCCTGCGCAAGCCCGATCCCGACCGCCTGGTGCTGCTGGCCCAGAACGAGGCCGGCTACGCCAACCTGATGAAGCTTTCGACCAAGGCCTATCTGGAGCCGCCGCCGGGCGAGGTGGCCCAGGTGCAGTGGGCCGACCTGGAACAGTTCGGCGAAGGCCTGATCTGCCTGACCGGCGGCCCCCAGGGCGCCATCGTCCGGCTGCTGAACGAGGGCCAGACCGATGCCGCCCGCCAGCAGCTCGAACAGCTCAGACAGCTTTTCCCCGGCCGGCTCTATGTCGAGATCCAGCGCCATGGCTGGGCCATCGAGACCAAGACCGAGCCGGCCCTGCTCGATCTCGCCTATGCGCTCGACCTGCCGCTGGTCGCTACCAACGACTGCTATTTCCCCGACGAGGATATGTACGAGGCCCATGACGCGCTGCTCTGCATCGCGGAAGGCACCTATGTGGGCGAGCAGAACCGCCGCCGGGTGACGCCCGAACACCGCTTCAAGTCGGCGAAAGAGATGCAGGCGCTGTTCGCCGATCTGCCGGAAGCCATCGACAATACCCTGGTGATCGCGCGCCGCTGTGCGGTCAAGTCCAACGAGCGCCAGCCGATCCTGCCGAATTTCGGCGACGGCACGGGTGAGTCCGAGGCCGATATGCTGCGCCGTATGGCGCGCGAAGGCCTGGAGCAGCGCCTGCAGCAGATCGAGGTGACCGATCCGGAGCAGGCCAAGGTTTATTACGACCGTCTGGAATTCGAATGCCAGACCATCATCAACATGAAATTCCCCGGCTACTTCCTGATCGTGGCCGACTTCATCCAGTGGTCCAAGCGCAACGGCATCGCCGTCGGGCCCGGCCGTGGTTCGGGCGCTGGCTCGGTGGTCGCCTGGGCGCTGACCATCACCGATCTCGATCCCCTGCGCTTCGGTCTGCTGTTCGAACGCTTCCTCAATCCGGAACGCGTCTCGATGCCCGACTTCGATATCGACTTCTGCCAGGAACGCCGCGAAGAGGTGATCCATTACGTGCAGAAGAAATACGGCGCCAGCAACGTCGCCCAGATCATCACCTTCGGCAAACTGCAGGCCCGTGCCGCCCTACGAGACGTGGGCCGCGTATTACAGTTGCCGCTGGGCCAGGTCGACCGCATCTGCAAGCTGGTGCCCAACAACCCGGCCAACCCGGTGACCCTGGCCCAGGCGATCAAGGAAGAGGTTCGCTTACGCGAAGAGCGTGACGCCGACGAGGGCGTGGCGCGCATGATGGATGTCGCGCTGAAACTGGAAGGCCTGTACCGCAACGCCTCCACCCATGCCGCCGGCGTGGTGATCGGCGACCGGCCGCTGGTCGAGCTGGTGCCGCTCTACCGCGATCCCCATGCCTCGATGGCGGCGACCCAGTTCTCGATGAAATACGCCGAGGCCGCCGGCCTGGTGAAGTTCGACTTCCTCGGCCTGAAGACGCTCGACGTGCTGGAAAAGGCGGTCGATCTGATCCGCGCGAATGGCACCGCCATCGATCTGGCCGCCATCCCGCTCAGCGATCAGCCGACCTTCGAGCTGCTCGGGCGCGGCGATGCGGTCGGCGTGTTCCAGTTTGAAGGCAGCGGCATGCGCGACATGCTGCGCAACATGAAGCCCGACGCCTTTGAGGACCTGATCGCGCTGGTGGCGCTCTATCGCCCGGGTCCGATGGAGAATATCCCGAGCTACATCGCCCGCAAGCACGGCAAGGAAAAGCCGGACTACCTGCACGACTGGCTCAAGCCGGTGCTGGAGGAAACCTACGGCGTCATCATCTACCAGGAACAGGTGATGGAAATCGCCAAGGTCCTGGCCGGCTACTCTTTGGGCGAAGCCGATAACCTGCGCCGCGCCATGGGTAAGAAGATCAAGGCCGAGATGGACGCGCAGAAGGACCGCTTCGTCAACGGCGCCAAGGACAAGGGCGTCGAGCCGGAGCGCGCCGCCTTCATCTTCGAACTGGTGGAAAAATTCGCCGGCTACGGCTTCAACAAAAGCCATGCGGCGGCTTATGCGCTGGTCGCCTGGCACACCGCCTATCTGAAAGCGAATTTCCCGGTCGAGTTCATTGCCGGTTCGATGACGCTGGATATTTCCAATACCGACAAGCTGAACGTCTTCCGCCAGGAATGCGCGCGCCAGAGCATCAGCCTGCTGCCACCCGATATCAACAAATCGAAGGTCGAGTTCTCGGTTGAGTATGACAAGCACGAGAAGGGCGCGATCCGCTACGCGCTGTCGGCCGTGCGCAATGTCGGCGCCGCGCCGATGGCGCAGATCGTGGCCGAGCGCGAGAAGAACGGCCCGTTCAAGTCGCTGTTCGATCTGGCCGCCCGCGTCGAGCCATCGGCGCTGAACAAGCGCATGCTGGAGAACCTGGCCAAGGCCGGCGCCTTCGACAGCATGGAAAAAAACCGCTCGAAGGTTCTGGCCGGACTGGAAACCTTGGTGCGCTACGCCCAGAGCAAGGCGGAAGAGCGCGCTTCCAACCAGGTCAACCTGTTCGGTGGCGGCAAGACCGAGGAGCGCCTGCCCAAGCTGCCCGAGGGCCAGCACTGGACCCCGATGGAGCAGCTGGCCAAGGAATTCGAGGCCATCGGCTTCTATCTTTCGGCCCATCCGCTCGATGCCTATCAGGCGACGCTGAACCGCGTCGGCGTCAAGCGCTATACCGAGATGCTGAAGCAGCTGCACAGCAGCGACCAGATTTTCAAGATCGCCGGCACCGTGATCTCGAAACAGGAGCGCACCTCGCAGAAGACCGGCAACCGTTTTGCCTTCGTCCAGTGTTCGGATGCGTCGGGCATGTATGAGGTGATGCTGTTCTCCGAGGTGCTGGCGCAGTATCGCGACCTGCTGGAGCCCGGCACCAATGTGGTCTGGCGCATGTCGGCCAAGGTGGATGGTGAACAGCCCAAGCTGAACGGGCAGGGCGTCGAGAAGCTCGATGATGTGGCGGCGCGCGCCGCCGCCGGCATCAAGATTCTGGTCGACAACGCCCAGCCCTTCGAACAGATCAAGGGCCTGCTCGACAAGGCCGGCCGCGGCAAGGGCCAGGTGCTGCTGGGTCTGAAGCTGGAAGAGCCGGGCCTTCCCGGCGGACTGGAAGCCGACCTCAAGCTGCCGGTCGCCTACGCCATCACCCCGAATGTGCGCCACCAGATCCGGGTGCTGCCCGGCGTGGTCGAGGTTTACGATATCTGACGATCTTCGGAGTATACGATGTCCGCCGCGCAGCCCCAGACCATCCACCGCAAGGACTACCGCAAGCCCGATTACCGCATCGAGACGGTCGATCTGGAATTCGATCTGGCGCCCGAAGCCACCATTGTGAAATCGACTCTGGCGTTGACGGCGGAAACTGCCGGTGCGCCGCTGCGGCTGGATGGCGAGGACCTGGAGCTGCTGTCCATCGCCATCGACGGCAAGGCGCTGGACCGCGCTGCCTACACGACCGATGCCGAAAGCCTGACCATTTTCATTCCGCCGGCCAGCTTCACGCTGGAGATCGTCACGAAGATCAACCCGAAGGGCAACACCCAGCTTTCGGGGCTCTATCAGTCGGCCGGCACCTACTGCACCCAATGCGAGGCGGAAGGCTTCCGCCGCATCACCTATTTCCTCGACCGACCCGATGTGATGGCAGTTTACCGCACCACGATCCGTGCGGATAAATCGACCTGCCCGGTGCTGCTGTCGAACGGCAACCTGGTGGAAGAGGGCGCGCTGCCCGATGGCCGCCATGTCGCCGTCTGGGCCGACCCGTTCCCGAAACCCTGTTATCTCTTCGCGCTGGTCGCCGGCGATCTGGCGGTGGCGGAAGACAGCTTCACCACGCAGAGCGGCCGCAAGGTGGCCCTGCGCATCTTTGTCGAACACGGCAAGCAGGACCGCACCGGCTATGCCATGGATGCGCTGAAACGCTCCATGCGCTGGGACGAGACCCGCTTCGGTCTCGAATACGACCTCGACCTGTTCAACATCGTTGCCGTCAGCACCTTCAACATGGGCGCGATGGAGAACAAGAGTCTGAATGTCTTCAACGACAAATACATCCTGGCCGATCCCGACACGGCCACCGATTTCGACTATGCCGGCATCGAGGCCGTGGTGGCGCATGAGTATTTCCACAACTGGACCGGCAACCGCATCACCTGCCGCGACTGGTTCCAGCTTTCGCTAAAGGAAGGCCTCACCGTCTTCCGCGACCAGGAATTCACCTCCGACATGCGCGCCCGTCCGGTCAAGCGCATCCAGGATGTGCGCAACCTGCGCGCCCGTCAGTTCCAGGAAGATGCCGGCCCGATGGCGCATCCGATCCGGCCGGACTCCTATATTGCCATCGACAATTTCTATACGGCGACGGTGTATGAGAAGGGCGCGGAAGTCATCCGCATGATCCATACCCTGCTGGGCGAGGCCGACTTCCAGAAGGGCATGAAGCTCTATGTCGAACGCCACGATGGCGAAGCTGCAACCTGCGACCAGTTCGTCGACGCCATGGCCGATGCCAGCGGCGTCGACCTCGCGCAGTTCCGGCTCTGGTATGCCCAGGCCGGCACGCCGGAGGTGAAGGTGGAAGGCCGTTACGATGCCGGAGCCGGCGTCTATGAACTGACCGTGCAGCAGACCGTGCCGTCGACGCCGGGCCAGGACAACAAGCAGCCGATGCTGATTCCGCTTCGCGTCGGCCTGCTGGATGCGCAGGGCCAGGGCATTCCGCTGAAACTGGATGGCGAGGCCAAGGCCGCCACCAGCCGCGTGCTGCCGCTGACCGGCGCGAAACAGACCTTCCGCTTTGCCGGCGTGCCCGAGCCGAAGGCTGTCTCGCTCAATCGGGGCTTCTCGGCGCCGGTCAATATCGTCTCGAAGCAGGGCGGTGCCGAACGCGCCTTCCTGATGGCCCATGACGAAGACGCCTTCGCACGCTGGGAGGCCGGCCAGCAATATGCCACCGACCTGCTGCTGCAGCGGGTGGCGCAGCCGCGCCAGGCCTTCGATCCGGCCTTCATCGAGGCGGTCGGTCTGATCCTGAACGATCATGGCCTCGACAAGGCCTTTGTCGCCGAAGCCATCGCGCTGCCATCCGAAGACTATATCGCCGACCGCATGGCGGTGGTGGATGTCGAGGGCGTATATGCGGCGCGCAAGGCGCTGCGCCGGCAGATCGCCGAAACCTTCCGGCCGCAGTTCGAGCAGATCTACCAGCGCAACACCGTGCCCGGCGCCTACAGCCCGGCGGCCGGTCCGGCGGGCCAGCGTGCGCTCAAGAATGCCGCGCTGTCCTACCTCTCGGCCCTGGCGGAGGATGACTCCGGCCTGCGCCAGATGATTTTCACGCAGTACAAAACCACCGACAACATGACCGACCGTATGGCCGCGTTGCGCCTGCTGGTCGATCTCGATGGTCCGGAGCGCCAGACGGCGCTGGAGGATTTCTACACGCGCGCCGCCGGCGATGGTCTGGTGATCGACAAATGGCTGGCGCTGCAGGCGATCTCCTCGCTGCCCGATACGCTGCAGCAGGTGAAGGCCCTGCTGTCGCATCCGGCCTTCTCGATGCAGAACCCTAACAAGGTGCGGTCGCTGATCGGCAGCTTCGCCGCCAACGCGCTGCGCTTCCATGCCGCCGACGGCTCGGGCTATGCCTTCCATACCGACCGCATTCTCGACCTGGCCGCCGTCAATCCGCAGATCGCCGCCCGTCTGGTGGCGCCGCTCGGGCGCTGGAAGCGTTTCGACGCCGGTCGTCAGGCCAGGATGAAGGCGCAGCTGGAGCGCGTGCTGGCGGTGCCGAACCTGTCGCGCGATGTCTTCGAGGTCGCGTCGAAGTCGCTGGTCTGATCAGGGCGCCCCTGACTTAAGGTGCTGGCGAGTAGGCGCGCAGGAAGGCCGTGACGGCGCTGTCGACGCGCTGGCGGATTTCCGCCTCGCTCAGGGGCGTCTCGCGGATATGCAGCAGGCGGCGCATGGCGTTATGGCCGATCAGCATGCCGAAGAACTGCTCGGCGGCCAGCCGCGTGTCGCTGATGGTCAGCCGGCCGGATTCGGTTTCGCGCTGCAGATAGGCGGCGAGCAGGGTCAGTCCGCGGCCCGGGCCGTTCTCGTAGAAGGTCGGGCCGATGGTGGGGAACTGCGCGGCGGCATTGATCAGCAGGCGCTGCAGGTTGATCGAGCGTTCCGACGACAGCGTGCGCAGGAAGCCTTCGCCCAGCAGGGTCAGCACCTGATGCGGCATGGCGCCGGGTTTCAGGTCGGCCAGCGGCGCGGTGATGGTCTGCGACGTCGCCTGCACGATGGCGGCGAAGAGCTCGTCCTTGGAGGCGAACAGGTTATAGATGGTCTGACGCGACACACCGGCTTCGGCCGCGATGACGTCCAGGCCGATGCCGTAGCCGTGTTCGAGGAACAGCCGGCGCGCGGTCTCCAGGATCGCCTCGCGTTTGGCCGGGTCGGCCGGGCGGCCGCGTTTCGGAGCGGGGGCACTCAATGCGCATCTCCCGGCGCCGGCGCCTGCTTGGGCTTCTGCGCGAGGATGACGGCCACGGCGGCGGCGGCAAACAGGATCGACAGCAGGGTGAAGGCGTCGATGAAGCTCATGATATAGGCCTGGCCCTGCACCTTGTTGCCCAGCATCTTCATGGCGAATGCGGTCGGGTCGCCGGCGATGCGGTCGCCGAACAGGTTGCCGATGTTGTCGATATACTGCTGCACCTCGACGCGGCCGGGATTGACGAAGTCGACCAGACGGTTCCAGTGGAAGTTGGTACGCTCGGTCATGATGGTGTTGATGCCGGCCAGCCCGAAGGCGCCGCCAAGGTTGCGGGTCAGGTTGTACAGTCCGCTGGCATTCTTCAGTTCCTGCTGCGGCAGGGTACCCAGTGCGATCACGTTGATCGGCACGATACAGAACATCAGCGCCATGCCGCGCATGATCTGTGGCAGGAACAGCTCGTCGAACTGCCAGTCGCCGGTCAGGCCGGTCATGCTCCAGGTGCTGGCAGCCAGCAGGGCGAAGCCGAAGGCCAGGACCGGGCGCGGGTCGGGCACCTTGCGGGCGAGGAAGCCGGCGGCCGGCGCGGAGAAGAACTGCGCCAGGCCGGTGACGAACATGATCTCGCCGATCTGCAGGCTGTTCAGACCGCGCACGCGGCCAAGATACAGCGGCAGCAGGTAGACCAGGCCGTAAAGGCCGACGCCGATGGTCAGGCTGAACAGGCAGCCGGTGGCGAAGTTGCGGTTGCGGAAGGCCTTCAGGTCCACGATCGGGTTGCTGTAGGTCAGGCTGCGCCAGAAGAACACGGCCGCACCGATGATGCAGGCGAGCGCGAAGTTGCGGATCTCCGCGTCGGCGAACCAGTCGTTGCGGGTGCCTTCCTCCAGCACATATTCCAGGCTGCCGAGGAACACCGCGAGCGAGGCCAGGCCGATATAGTCGAAGCCCTTGAACAGCGCGTAGTTCGGCTTGTCGATATCCATGAAGGTCCAGACCAGCAGGCAGACGATGATGCCGGGGATGATGTTGATCAGGAACAGCCAGTGCCAGGAGAACAGCTGGGTCAGGTAGCCGCCGAGCGTCGGCCCGATGGTGGGAGCGAGCGTCGCGACCAGGCCGATGATGACGGTGGCGCCGGCCATCTTGTTGCGCGGAAAGATCATGTAGGTGCTGGCGAACACGGTGGGGATCATCGCGCCGCCGAGGAATCCCTGCAGCGCGCGCAGCACGATCATGGCCTCCAGGTTGGTGGTCATGGCGCAGCCGATGCTGGCCAGCGTGAAGCTGGCGGCCGAGATGGTGAACAGCACCCGGGTCGACAGCAGCCGCGAGAGATAGCCGCTGAACGGGATCATGATCACTTCGGCGATCAGGTAGGAGGTCTGCACCCAGCTGATCTCGTCGGCCGAGGCGGAGAGTCCGGCCTGGATCTCGGTCAGCGACGACGAGACGATCTGGATGTCCAGGATCGCCATGAACATGCCGAGCACCATGGCGAAATAGCCGATCAGCCGGCCTTTCGGCATCGCCGGCGAGTCGGCCGGCAGTGCAGTCATGGTGGCAGCAGGGGCGGACATGGCCGGTTCAGTTGCTGGCGACGGTGCGGGCGTCGTTGACGGCGCGCAGGTCGACATCGACGACCACCGACATGCCGGGCACCAGCAGCGGCTGGGCCGAAACCTTGTCGAGCAGCAGCTTCACCGGCACGCGCTGCACGATCTTGGTGAAGTTGCCGGTGGCGTTGTCGGGCGGCAGCAGGCTGAACTTGGCGCCCGAGGCCGGGGCGAAGCTGTCGATGCGGCCCTTCAGCACCACATCGGGGAAGGCGTCGACATGGAAGGCGGCGACCTGGCCGGGCTTCATGCCTTTGAGCTGCGTTTCCTTGAAGTTGGCGACGACATAGACCGCCTCGGTCGGCACGATCACCATGATCTGGGTGCCGGGTTTCACATACTGGCCGGTCTGGCCGGTGCGGTTGCCGATCACGCCATCGACCGGCGCGCGGATCACGGTGTTGTCGAGATCGAGCCGGGCGGCGGCGAGGTCGGCCTCGGCCTGGACGATCTGTGCCTTGGCCTGTTCATAATTGGCACGCAGCACGGCGATCTGGTTCTGCTCCAGCGATTTGCCGGCTTCGGCGCGGTCGACCGCCGCCCTGGCCTTGCGCTGGTCGGCCTGGGCCAGTTCCAGCTTCTGGTTGGAGACGTAGTTGCCGGCGGCGAGCGCGCGATAGCGCTTGAGGTCTTCCTCGCTGCGCACGGAGTCGGCACGGGTGCTGCGCAGGGACGCATCGGCCTCGGCGATGGCGGCCTGCTGGCTGCCGATCTGCTTCTCGACCACGTCGCGCGCGGCGCGGCGCGCCTGCACGGCGGCTTCCAGCTGCACCATCTTGGCGCGGTAGTCGCTGGCATCGATCTCGAACAGCACGGTGCCGGCCTTGACCTGCTGGTTGTCGGCCACTGCCATGTTGGTGATGTAGCCGGTCACCTTGGGGGCGACGACGGTGATGTCGGCGCCGATATAGGCGTTGTCGGTGGTCTCGATGAAGCGGCTGTAGCTGTACCAGTGCCAGGCGCCATAGGCGCCGCCGGCGAACACGGCCAGGCCGGCGAGGGAGAGGATCAGTTTCTTCTTGGTCATCGCGCAAATCCTGCAAGCGAAAGGAAGTCCACGAGGTGACTTGTATGATTACTGTACGGACCTGTCTAGGAATTAGCCGGTCACGGGCAGTGACCGGGGTCACAGGCGGGGGCGAACCATGACAGCGCAAGCTCCGGATAGTGCCCCCGGCGCCGGGCCGGCTATGTCAGCGGATACAGCCTGGAGGACCACATGTCGTCGATTAACCCTTTGCCGCGCTTATGCTTTGCCAATCTGGCGGCCAATGGCGCCGAGCAGCTCGGTCTGGCCGCCATCCCGCTGATGGCGGCGATGACCCTGGGCGCCACGGCGGAAACCATGGGGATGCTGAGCGCCGCCCAGACCCTGCCGTATCTGCTGCTGTCGCTGTTTGCCGGATTCTGGGCCGACCGGGTGTCGCGCAACCGCCTGATGGCTGGAGCCGAGGCGGGACGGGCGCTGCTGCTGGCCCTGCTGCCGCTGGCCGCGCTGGCCGGCTGGCTCAACATGGTGGCGCTGGCGCTACTGGGTTTTGCGCTGTCGGCGGCGACGGTGGTGTTCAACGTGGCGGCGCAGGCCTATCTGCCGGCCATCGTGGCGCGCGACGGCCTGCCGGCCGCCAATGCGAAAATCGAATTCACCCGCGCCGCCGCTGTGTTCCTCGGGCCCGGCCTGGCCGGTGCGATTGCGGCCTGGACGTCGCCGGTGGCGGCGCTGGCGGTTTCGGCCATCACCTCGGCCCTGACGGCCTGGATACTGATCGCGCCATCGATGCATCGGGATCTGCCGGTTGCATCAACACGCCTGCCGATGCGGCAGGCGCTGACGGAAGGTCTGGTCGTGGTCTGGCGCCATCCGCTGCTGCGGGCGATTGCCGCCTGCGCCATGGCGTGGAATTTCAGCTGGTTCGTGCTGATGGCAGTGTTCGTGCTGTTTGCCATGAATACTGTCGGGCTCGGTCCGGCAGAGATCGGCATGGCGCTGGGCGCGCAGGGCGCCGGCATGCTGTTGGCGGCGCTGGCAGCACCGGCGTTGCATGCGCGACTGCGGCTGGGCGTCATGATCCTGCTTGGTCCGGCGCTGTCGGTCTTTGCCGCGCTCTTCATCGGCGCGGCAACCTTAACCGGCGAGAAGGGCGCCGCCTTCGCATTGCTGGTGCTCGGCTTCTTCACCTTCGGCTTCGGCCCGATGCTGTGGACCATCGGCCAGACCAGCCTGCGTCAGGCTATCGTGCCGCTGCGCCTGATCGGGCGCGTCAGCGCCATCCAGCAGGTGGCGACACTGGGAATGCGGCCGCTTGGCGCCTTGGTCGGTGGCTTCGCCGGCCAGCATTGGGGTCTGAGCAGCGCGATCTGGCTGGCGGTGGCCGGCTATGGCGTGCAGCTGCTGGTGATCCTGCTGTCGCAGATGCCAGCGCTGCGGACTTTGCCGCCGGCGCTGGACGACGAGGGTGCTGCTATTCCGGCAGCTTGAAGCCGATCACGCCGCGCAGATCGGCGCCTTCCAGATCGGCACCACGCAGATCGGCGTTGGTGAGATCGGCATCGAGAAAGGAGCAGCCGCGCAGGTTGGCGCTGCGCAGATCGGCCAGCGTCAGGATCGAGCGGTTGAACACCGCGCCTTCCAGATCGGCGCCCTGGAACTTCACCTGGGTCAGGTTGCATTCCTGCAGGGAGGCCGACTGACGGCGGTTCATGGCACCGGCGATGCTGACGGTGGAAAGCTTGGCGCCGCGGAAATCCGCATTGGTCATGATGGCGCGATCGAACTTGGCGCCCTGCAGATTGCAGGTGGCGAAGTTGGCATTCAGCATCATCGCGCCGCGCAGGTCCGACAGCACGAAGCGCGAGCCGGAGAAATCGGTGTTGCGCAGGATGGCATAGGAGAAATCGCCGGCCGAGAAGTTGATGTTGTTCAGCTTCAGATCGGAGAGATCATAGCGGCTGAAATCCACCCGCATGCCCTGCTTGCCCAGCGTCTCGATCCAGGTGAGATGCTCTTTCACGATGAACTGCAGCGAGCGGTCCAGACTCTCCAGGCTGCGCGGCATGATCGCCTTGGTGACATCGGCGTCGCGCAGATCGACCGGGCGGAAATAGGCCGCCGTCAGGTCGGCGCCATCGAAATTGGTTTCGTTCAGCACCGCGCCGGCCAGCACCGAGCCGTGCAGCACGCAATGCGACAGGTTCGAGCCGGTGAGGTCGGCGCCGGTGAACAGGCAGCCAGACAGGTTCGAGCCCGAGAGGTCCGCGCCGTTCAGCTTGGCGTTGGAGAAGTTGCAGTTGCTCAGATCGGTGTTGCGACCGACCACCTTGCCCAGCTTGGCCGAGGTGAGGTTGGCGCCGGCCATCTTGGCGTTGTCGATCGAGGTGGCGCGTTTCAGCACCGCGATCAGGTTGCCGTCGTCATCGGGCCGCAGCAGCACGCCGTCGCGGATATCGGCATTGGTGAGATTGGTGCCTTCCAGATTGGCGTTGCGCAGGTTCACGCCGCGCAGATCGGCCTTGGTCAGGTCGGCGCGGCGGAAATCCGCTCCCTGTAGGTCGGCGGCGAAGAAGGATGAACCGACCAGGATGGCATGGCTGAAATCGGCATAGTTCATCTTGCTGCCGACGAAATCGGCCGAGGTCAGTTCCTTGCCGCTGAAATCGACCCGCGAGGCATCGCGAAAATGCATGACCATGCGTTTGCCGCCACGAACGCCACGCACATAGTTGGCGTGGTTTTCGAAGAGCTCGTCGACTTCGTACTGGGCAATGACCTTTACGGGGTTATTCATGCAGTCGTTTCTTTTGTTCTGTGCCCATCAGCCTAGCATAGCGCTAAGACAAATTCACGCCGGTTGCGCCCGAGAAGTCGGCGCCGCCCACATCGGCATCGCGCAGGTCGGCGCCGGTCAGGTCGGCCCCCCGGAAGTTGGCCCCCTTGAGGTTGGCGTTGCGGATGTCGGCATGCATCAGGATGGCGCGGGTCAGGTTGGCCCCCTCAAGGTCACAGGCGCTCAGGTTCGCTTGACTGAGATTGGCATTCTCAAGGTTGGCGTGCCAGCGTTTCCCATGCAGCGAGGTGATCGACATCGGCGACAGCTTGGCGCCACGGAAGTTGGTGCCGATCAGGTTGGCGCCGGCGAATTTCACGCCGCGTAGGTCGGCATCGATGAACTGCGCGTTGAGCAGCATGGCGTCGCCGAAATCGCACATGGTGAGGGTCGCGCCGGAGAAGTCGGATTCCACCAGGGTGGCCTGGACGAACAGGGCGGCAGACAGGTCGATCCGGGCCAGTTTCACCCCGGACATGTCGATGCGGCTGAAGTCGGCCCGCCGGCCCTTGGCACCCAAAGAATCTGCCCAGGCCAGATGCTCGCGCAGGATGATCTGCAGGGGCTTGTCCAGGTCGGCCACGGCCTTGGGCAGCATGGCGCCGGTCAGCCGGGCATCCTTCATTTCGGTGTGACGGAAGAAAGCGCCGGCCAGATCGGCGCCCTCGAATTTGGTGCCGTTCAGCATGGCGCCGGCCAGAACCGCGCCGGACAGCGAGCAGCCGCTCATATTGGTGTTGGTCAGGTCGGCGCCGACGAAGATCGCGCCGCGCAGGTCGGAGTTGGACAGGTCGGCATCGACCAGTTTGGCATTGGCAAGGTTGGCGTGGCTCAGATCGGCCTGCTGGCTCATGATCCGCCCCAGCTTGGCGCCGACCAGCTTGGAGTGCGTCATCTGCGCGCGTTCGGTGACGGCGCCGCCGACCGCGATGGGTACAAGATTGCCGTCCTCGTCCGGCCTGAGCAGGCGCCCGTCGCGCAGGTCGGCCCCCGAGAGATCGGCAAATTCCAGGATGGCGCCACGCAGGATGGCACCGCGCAGGTCGGAGCGGGTGAGGTCGGCCGAGGTGAGGTCGGCGCTTTCAAGATCGGCGCCGTAGAAATTGGCCCCGGCCAGGTTGGCGAACTTGAACACGGCCGCCTTAAAACGGCCCCCGACCATGGCAATTTCGCGCAGGTCCCGGTTGGCGAAATTGAGGCCGCAGGCATCGCGAAACTGCAGGTTGAGCCGGATGCCGCCACGCATGCCCTTGGCAAACCGCTCCTGGCTTGCCAGCAAAGGGTCGAGATCTTTCTGCTGGATCAGCGCCGCATCGGACATGCTGCATATGACCATGGCAGCATATGGATACGCCAGTATCTGTTTGTCAGGACACGGAAAAATCTATGGTAAACGTCTGACCGGGCCAGCCTGGGGATAACCCTGCAAAGGCCCCCCAGATGCGGCTTGCGTTCCCGGTCTGAACCGGCTACAAGGCGCCCACTCAAACCCACACGCAGGCTTGCGCTGTTATCGGGGAGACATCCCGATCCAGTGTTCCGGTGTCCGAGTTCCACACGAGGAGCGAAGGACGTGCCTGCGGCGGCCCAACCGGAGAAGGATATATAGGATGACCTTACCGAGCTTTACCATGCGTCAGCTCATTGAAGCAGGCGTGCACTTCGGCCACCAGACCCATCGCTGGAACCCGAAGATGAAGTCGTATCTCTTCGGAGATCGCAACAACATTCACATCATCGATCTGCAGCAGAGCGTTCCGCTGCTGCATCGCGCCCTGCAGGCCGTGCGTGACACGGTTGCCGGCGGCGGCCGCGTGCTGTTCGTCGGCACCAAGCGCCAGGCCTCGGAAGCGATCGCGGAAGCGGCTGCCAAGTGCGGTCAGTACTACGTGAACCATCGCTGGCTCGGCGGCATGCTGACCAACTGGAAGACCATCTCCCAGTCGATCAAGCGCCTGAAGGAGCTGGAAGAGCTGCTGGGTTCGGGCGAGCAGGGCATTGCCGGCCTGACCAAGAAGGAAGTGCTGAACCTGACCCGCGAGCGCGAGAAGCTTGATCGCGCGCTGGGCGGCATCAAGGACATGGGCGGTCTGCCCAGCATCATGATCGTGATCGACACGGTCAAGGAAGACATCGCCATCGCCGAAGCCCGCACCCTGGGCATTCCGGTGGTCGCGATCCTCGACTCCAACTCGGATCCGCAGGGCATCACGTTCCCGGTGCCGGGCAACGATGACGCGCTGCGCGCCATCAACCTGTATTGCGATCTGTTCTCGCTCGCCATCCTGAGCGGCGTCGAAGAGCAGCTTTCCGCCAGCGGCGCCGACATGGGCGCGGCCGAGGAAATGCCGGTTGAAGTCATCCCGCCGGCGGCCATCGAAGGTGGCGAAGCCGCGGCCCAGGCCTAAGACGCCTGTTTCTGTTCGGTCGCGGCGCCTCTGTCGTTTTTCGACGGGGCGCCGCAGCCGTTTCTGTGACCCGACCGTTCAATACGGTTCAATGACATTGGAGAAGATTCATGGCTGAGATTACTGCGGCCCTGGTGAAGGACCTGCGCGAGAAGACCGGCGCGGGCATGATGGATTGCAAGAAGGCGCTGAACGAGACCGGCGGCGATCTGGATGCCGCCATCGACTGGCTGCGCAAGAAGGGCCTGTCGGCTGCCTCCAAGAAGGCCGGCCGCGTGGCCGCCGAAGGCCTGGTCGCGGTTGCCGTGAAGGACAACAGCGGCGCCATCGTCGAAGTGAACTCGGAGACCGATTTCGTCGGCCGCAATCCGCAGTTCCAGGCCTTGGCCGCCGGCGTTGCCACCGTGGCGCTGAGCGCCGGCGACGATGTTGCCAAGATCGAAGCCGCCGCCTTCCCGGGCAGCAGCCGCAACGTGAAGGACGAAGTGACCCATGCCATCGCCACCATTGGCGAGAACATGACGCTGCGTCGCGCCAAGAAGCTGACCGTCGATGGTGGCGTCGTGGTGTCCTACGTGCACAGCGCGCTGGCCGATGGCCTGGGCAAGCTGGGCGTTCTGGTTGCGCTCAAGTCGACCGGCAAGCGTGACGTCGTCGAGCAGATCGGCAAGCAGGTGGCGATGCATATCGCGGCCGCCAATCCGCAGTCGCTGAGCACCAAGGATCTGGATCAGGCCCTGGTCGAGCGCGAGCGTCAGGTGCTGACCGACCAGGCCGCTGGTTCGGGCAAGCCGGCCGACATCATCGCCAAGATGGTCGAAGGCCGTATCCGCAAGTTCTATCAGGAAGTCGTTCTGCTCGAGCAGACCTTCGTGATCGACGGCGAGACCCCGGTGGGCAAGGCCGTCGAGAAGGCCGCCAAGGATGCCGGCTCGCCGATCGAGATCGCCGGTTTCGTCCGCTTCCAGCTGGGCGAGGGCATCGAGAAGAAGGCGGACGATTTCGCCGCCGAAGTGGCCAAGATGGCGGGCTGATTGCCCGTTATCGCTAATTCCGGTTCAGGGGGGCGTAAGCCCCCCTTTCCATGTCCGGGGCCTGACCGGGGCGGGGCGGGGCGGCCGGATGGAGCGCTGCCATGCTTTTTGCGGCCATGGTATAAAGCCGCCACAGAATCGCCGCGCTTTGCCGTCATCCCTTGGCCGCCGCGCCGGGAATCGCCTTCCGAGGACCTCATGAGCTTCAAATACCGCCGTGTCTTGCTGAAATGCTCGGGCGAGGCCCTGATGGGCCCGACACCTTATGGCATCGATTTCGATACGGTCGACCGCATCACCGCCGAGATCAAGGCGGTGCATGCCATGGGCGGCGAAGTCTGCCTGGTGATCGGCGGCGGCAACATCTTCCGCGGGGTCTCCGGGGCGACCCAGGGCATGCAGCGGGCTTCGGCCGACTATATGGGCATGCTGGCCACCGTGATTAACGGTCTGGCCGTGCAGCATGCGCTGGAATCCCATGGCGTACCGAGCCGGGTAATGTCGGCCATCCGCATGGACACGGTCTGCGAGCCCTATATCCGCCGTCGCGCCATCCGCCATCTGGAAAAGGGTCGCGTGGTGATCTTCGCCGCCGGCACCGGCAACCCGTTCTTCACCACCGATACCGCCGCTGCCCTGCGCGCGGCCGAAATGGGCTGCGATGCCCTGCTCAAGGGTACCCAGGTGGATGGCGTCTACACGGCCGATCCGAAGAAGGACAAAACGGCGACCCGCTACGAGACCCTGACCTATATGGACGTGCTGCAGAAAGACCTGAAGGTGATGGATGCCTCGGCCATCAGTCTGGCCCGGGAAAACCGGATTCCGATCCTGGTGTTCTCCTTGCACGAGGCGGGCGGCTTCGCCAAAGTGCTGGCCGGCACCGGACGCTGTACCGTGATTGAAGGCGAGTAACCGGCGCATTCTCTTAAATATTTGGTATTGCTTAGAAAAAAGACGGGAGCAGGCAGGTGGCCGAACCGGATATCGACGACATTGAACGGCGCATGACCAAAGCGGTCGATGTGCTGAAACATGAATTCGCCAGCCTGCGCACCGGACGCGCCAGCATCAGCATGCTCGATCCCGTCCGCGTCGACGTTTACGGCAGTGTGATGCCGATCAACCAGGTGGGCACGGTCAGCGTGCCCGAGCCGCGCATGATCAGCGTGCAGGTCTGGGACAAGAGCAACGTGAAGGCGGTTGAGAAGGCGATTGCCGCCAGCGGCCTGGGCCTGAACCCGCAGGCCGACGGCACCCTGATCCGGATTCCGATCCCGGAGCTGAACGAGCAGCGCCGCAAGGAGCTGACCAAGGTGGCCGGCCAGTATGCCGAACAGGCCAAGGTGGCGGTTCGCGGCGTGCGTCGCGATGGCATGGATCACCTGAAGAAGTCGGAGAAGGACGGCGATCTCGGCGAGGACGACGTCAAGATGTACCAGGACGAAATCCAGAAGCTGACCGACGACGCCACCAAGAAGATCGACGATTTCCTGGCGCAGAAGACCAAGGAGATCCTGCAGGTCTAGCATGTCGCAGCCGGTTGCATCACAGGCCCTCGCGCCACCCGCACCGCGCCACATTGCCATCATCATGGATGGCAACGGGCGCTGGGCGAAGGCGCGCGGCCTGCCGCGCAACCTGGGTCACCGGCAGGGCGTCGATACCGTGCGCGAGGTGGTGCGCGGCTGCCGCGATCTCGGTATCGAATACCTGACGCTCTATGCCTTCTCGTCGGAGAACTGGAAGCGGCCGGAAAGCGAAGTGGCGGGCCTGATGGATCTGCTGCGGCTGTTCATCCGCCGCGAGCTGGACGATCTGGCGCGCAACGGCGTGTGCATCCGCATGATCGGCGACCGCAGCAAGCTGGCGCCGGATATCGTTTCCCTGATTGCGGATTCTGAAACGCGCACGCGCGACAACCGCAAGCTTACACTGACGATTGCGCTCAGCTACGGCGCCCAGGATGAGATCGTCGACGCCTGCCGGCAGCTGGCCGAACAGGTGGCGGCCGGCCATCTGAAGCCGCAGGACATCACGGCCGACATGCTGGCCGGTCATCTGCAGACGGCAGGCACGCCCGACCCGGATCTGATTATCCGCACCAGCGGCGAGCAGCGGCTGTCGAATTTCCTGCTCTGGCAGTCGGCCTATAGCGAGCTGATCTTCGTCGACAAGCTGTGGCCCGATTTTTCGGCGCAGGATCTGGCCGATGCCGTGCAGGCCTACCAGCGCCGCGACCGCCGGTATGGCGCCAGCGAGTGATGCCTTTATCCCGATGAGCGCTGTTGCCCTGAGCAGTTTGCAGCTCCGTATCCTGTCGGCCGCGGTCATGCTGCCCGTTGCCGTGGCCGCGGTCTGGTTCGGCGGTGCGGCCTTCACGGCGCTGGTGGCGCTGGCCGGCGTGCTGATGCTGTGGGAATGGTGGCGACTGCCGCGGCAGGGCGGTGCAGTTGCCGCCTGGACGCGCGGTCCGCTGTGGATGGCGCTGGGCCTTGTCTATGTGCTCGTGCCCTGCGCGGCGCTGGTCTGGCTGCGCGACACGCCGGAACAGGGACGCCATATCACCTTCTGGCTGTTCTGCGCCGTGTGGTCCACCGATACCGGGGCGTACTTCGCCGGTCGCACCATCGGCGGACCGAAACTGATCCCGCGCATCTCGCCGAACAAGACCTGGGCCGGACTGCTGGGCGGCATGGTCAGCGCCGCCATTGCCGGCGGTATGGTCGCTGCCATCGATCCCGCCATGCCGGCGCTGGCGCTGGCGGCCTTGGCCGGACTGGTGGCCGTGGTATCGCAGGCCGGCGACTTCACGGAGTCAGCGCTCAAGCGCTATTTCGGCGTGAAGGATTCCAGTCAGCTCATTCCGGGTCATGGCGGCGTGCTGGATCGTCTGGACGGCCTGCTGTTCGCCGCGCCTTTTGTCGCCGCCTGCGATCTGCTTTCGGGAAGGATGCTATGGGGATGACGGCTGCACGACGCGTCACCATCCTGGGCTCCACCGGCTCGGTCGGCCGCTCCACCATCGATCTGGTGACCCGCGAGCCTGACCGGTTCCCGGTCGAGGCGTTGACGGCCCAGAGCAATGTGGCCCTGCTGGCCGAGCAGGCGATGCTGGTGAAGGCCCGGCTGGCCGTGATCGGTGACGAAAGCCTGCTGGCCGAACTGCGCCAGCGTCTGGCCGGCAGCGGCATCGAAACCGCGGCCGGGGCAGGGGCCATTATCGAAGCCGCAGCGCGGCCGGCCGAGTGGGTCATGGCGGCCATCGTGGGTGCTGCGGGTCTGGAGCCGACCCTGGCGGCGGTCCGTCGCGGGGCGCTGGTGGCCCTGGCCAACAAGGAAAGCCTGGTCTGCGCCGGCGCGCTGGTCATGCGCGAGGCGGCGCTGCACGGCGCCACCATCCTGCCGGTCGATTCCGAGCATAATGCGATCTTTCAGGTCTTTGACTTCGATGCCCCCGACAGCATCGACCGGGTGATCCTGACCGCCTCGGGCGGCCCGTTCCGCACCCTCAATCTCAGCGAGATGCGCGAAGTCACCCCAGCCCAGGCCATTGCCCATCCGGTCTGGAGCATGGGGGCCAAGATTTCGGTCGATTCAGCCACCCTGATGAACAAGGGGCTGGAAATGATCGAGGCCAGCTTCCTGTTCCCGGTGCCGGAGCAGCGGATCGAGGTGCTGATCCACCCCCAGTCGGTGATCCACAGCCTGGTTTCCTACGTGGATGGCTCGGTGCTGGCCCAGCTCGGCACCCCCGATATGCGTACCCCTATTGGCGTTGCGCTCGCATGGCCGTCCCGCATGGCCACGCCGGCCGCCCGTCTGGACCTGGCCGCGATTGCCAAGCTGACCTTTGAAGTGCCTGATTTTGCTCGCTTTCCGGCCCTGAACCTGGCACGGCAAGCCTTGCAAACAGGGGGCGCTGCCCCTACTATCCTGAACGCGGCCAACGAAGTGGCCGTCGATGCCTTTCTGAATGGCCGGATCGGGTTCCTCGACATCACGCGGATTGTCGAACAGACCCTGGCCCGGGTTCCCTGCGGGGCCTTGGATGACCTTGCGGCCGTGCGCGAGGCTGATGGCGCAGCAAGGCGTTATGCGGCGCATCTGATCGATCCGACGGACGACGACCGGATCGTACGGGTGCAAACGAGAGGACGGGGCCGGCGCTGACGCGCGGCCGTTGAGGTGCCATGGACTTCATTGCCAGTTTTGCCGGATACGTCATTCCTTTCGTCGTTGTCCTCACCATCATCGTGTTCGTGCATGAGCTCGGCCACTATTCGGTGGCGCGCTATTGCGGCGTCAAGATCGAGGTCTTTTCCATCGGCTTCGGCCCGGAGCTGTTCGGCTGGAACGACAAGCATGGCACGCGCTGGAAGATCAGCGCCGTGCCGCTTGGCGGCTATGTGAAGTTCTTCGGCGATGCCGATGCGACCTCCAGCACCGATAACGCCGCCGTCGCCACCATGACCGACGCCGAGCGCGCGGTGTCGTTCCATCACAAGACGCTCGGCCAGCGCGCCGCCATCGTGGTGGCCGGTCCCGCGATCAACTTCATCTTCGCGATCCTTGTTTTTGCGGCCATGTTCATGACGGTCGGCCAGCCGTTCACCCTGCCGGTGGTGGGTGAGGTGCTGCCGGGCAGCGCGGCGCAAGTCGCGGGCCTGCGTTCGGGTGACCGGATTCTCACGGCGGACGGATCGAAGGTCGACCGGTTCCAGGAACTGCAGACCTATGTGGCCCTGCGTGCGGAAACTCCGATCGTATTGCGCGTGCAGCGTGATGGCGCCGAGATCGAATTGACCGTGATTCCGCAGCGTGTCGATGTGGTGGATGCCGCGGGCAACCCCCAGCGGCTGGGCCGGATCGGCGTACAGAATGGCAGCGGGCAGGAACTGGTTCGTCTCAATCCGGTCGATGCCACAGTTCAGGCCGTGCGCGAAACCTGGCAGGTGGTGGCCAATACCTTCACCTATCTGGGCCGGATCATTAACGGCAAGGAATCCGGCGACCAGCTGAGCGGCCCCCTGGGGATCGCCAAGATGTCGGGCGATGTGGCGAAATCCAGCTGGCTGGGCCTGGTATTGCTGATGGCGACCCTGTCGGTGGCCATCGGGCTGATTAACCTGTTCCCGGTGCCGATGCTGGATGGCGGCCACCTGCTGTTTTACGGCATTGAGGCCCTGCGTGGCCGCCCGATGGGCGAACGGGCCCAGGAATACGGTTTCCGCATCGGTTTTGCCCTGGTCATGTCGCTGTTCGTGTTCGCGACCTGGAACGATTTGAACCGCCTGCCAATTTTCAATTTCCTCACTGGGCTTTTTTCGTGAATCCGGCTAAGTGAGAGGCGGTCTCAAGACGATGGGGATTGTGGCGGGGATGTTCCGAAACGACGCGTTATCCATGCTGCGCCGGCTGCTGATGTTGCCGGTGCTGGCCTGGCTTCTGGCCACGGGCCTCGGCACCGGGCAAGCCATGGCGCAGGCCGGTGGTCCGCAGATCCGCGATCTGGTGATCGAGGGCAACCAGCGTATCGAAATCTCCACCATCCAGAATTACCTCACCCTGCAGCCGGGCTCGGTCTATTCGCCGTCCGAGGCCGACAAGTCGCTGAAGGCCCTGTTTGCCACCGGCCTGTTTGCCGACGTCAATCTGCGCCTACAGGGCAGCAGCCTGATCGTGCGCGTGGTCGAGAACCCCGTCATCAATCGCATTCTCTTCGAAGGCAACCGCCGTGTGCAGGCGGACCAGCTGCGCAGCGAGCTTCAGCTGAAGGCGCGTCAGGTCTATACCCGCGCCAAGGTGCAGGCCGACACCCAGCGCATCCAGCAGATCTACCGCCGCACCGGTCGCTTTGCCGCTACGGTGGAACCCAAGGTCATCCAACTGGAGCAGAACCGCGTCGACCTGGTCTTCGAAATCAGTGAAGGTCCGCTCACAGGCGTCAGCCGCATCCGCTTCATCGGCAATACCCATTTCAGCGACTCCCGCCTGCGCGAGGAAATCCAGACCAAGGAAACCGCCTGGTGGCGCTTTCTGAGTTCGGATGACAGCTACGATCCGGATCGGGTCACCTTCGACCGCGAGAAGCTGCGCAAGTTCTATCTCAGCAAGGGCTATGCCGATTTCGCGGTGAACAACGCTGTTGCCGAACTTCTGCCCAACCGTGAGAAATTCGTCATCACCTTCACGGTGGAAGAAGGCCAGAAGTACAAGTTCGGCAAGATGGATGTCGTCAGCGAGCTGAAGGGCATCGAAGGCGGCCAGCTCAAAGAATTCGTCGAGACCAAGCCGGGCGATGTTTACAATGCCGATCTGGTCGAGAAGACCGTACAGGCGCTGACCACCGAGCTTGGCCGTTTCGGCTATGCCTTCGTCGATGTGCGCCCGGATGTGAACAAGGATCGCGAAAAGCGCATCATCGATATCACCTATCGGATTGGCGAAAGCCCGCGCGTCTTCGTCGAGCGTATCGATATTGTCGGCAATGTGCGCACGCTGGACAAGGTCATTCGTCGCGAGTTTCGTCTGGTCGAAGGCGATGCCTTCAATTCGGCCAAGCTGCGTCGCACCCGCACCCGTCTGCGTGGCCTGAACTTCTTCGACAAGGCCGAAATCGCCGAAAGCAAAGGCAGTGCGCCGGACAAGGTGGTGCTGACCGCCGAAGTGACGGAGAAGTCGACCGGCGAATTGTCGATCGGCCTCGGTTACTCGACAACGGAAAGCGTGCTCGGCGACATCTCGATCCGTGAGCGCAACCTGCTCGGTCGTGGCCAGGACCTCAAGATCGGTTTCAGCCTGTCGACCCGCCGGCAGCAGATCGATATGGGCTTCACCGAGCCGTATTTCCTCGATCGCGAACTGGCTGCCGGTTTCGACCTGCTGCGCCGCCGCACCGATCTTGAAAAGCGCAGCGGTATCGACCAGACCACGACGGCCGCCACGCCGCGCCTGTCATATCCGATCACTGAAAACCTGTCGCAGCTGGTCTACTACCGCATTCGGCAGGACAAGATCGACAACATCGTGTCGACGGCGTCGCGGTTCGTCAAAGCGCAGGAAGGCACCTTCCTGACCTCGGCGGTGGGCCATACACTGACCTATGACCGGCGCGACGACCGCATCGAGCCGACCAGCGGTTATGTGCTGCGCCTGACCCAGGAAGCGGCTGGTATCGGCGGGACCGAGTATTACTTCAAGAATGTCGGCACCGCGACCAAGTACTTTGCCGTCACCGATGACACGGTGTTCAGCGTTGGCGCCGAAGCCGGCATGATCAACGGTCTGAGCGACGACGTCCGCCTGCCGAACCGCTTCTTCATTGGCGGCGACACGTTCCGCGGCTTCGAGACCGGCGGTATTGGACCGCGTGACCGTACCACAGGCGACGCCCTCGGTGGCGAACGGTATTACAAGGCCGAGGCAGACCTGGTCTTCCCGATCGGCCTACCGAGCGAATTCGGCATCAAGGGGCGGCTGTTCTCAGAAGCCGGCACCCTCTGGAAGAGCAGCGATGTCGGCCCGGAAGTGGTTGACGAGAAAAGCATCCGCGTTTCGGTGGGTACCGGCGTGCAGTGGAAATCCCCACTCGGCCTGATCCGTGTGGATCTTGGCTTCCCGATTGTCAAAGAAGACTTCGATGAGAAGGAACTTCTGCGTATCAACTTCGGTTCCCGTTTCTAACGGTTTCTGTTTAGCAAGGTTTGATGGTTATGACTTCGATGTCCAAATTCGTATTTGCCCTGCTGGCGCTGGTCGCAACCGCGCTGCCGGGCGCAGCCATGGCGCAGGCCGCCGGCGGCAAGGTGCCGCCGACCGTTATCGCCGTTATCGACAGCCAGCGCGTCAATCGCGATGCCGCAGCCCTGAAGACTGCCCGCCAGCAGCTTGAGCAGTATCGTTTCAACTTCCAGTCGGAAATCGCCAAGGAAGAGGAAAAGCTGCGCGCCGAAGAGCAGGAAATCGGCCGGCAGCGCTCGGTGCTGTCGCCGGAAGCCTTCGAACAGAAGCGCCAGGCCTTCCAGGGCAAGGTGGTGGAGCTGCAAAAGCGCATCCAGGAGCGTTCGCAGTCTCTGGAAAAGATGCTGAACGGCGTACGCGAGCAGGTCACCTTGCAGGTCGTCGAAATCCTGAAGGGTCTGGCCACGGAGCGCGGTTTCAACATGGTGCTGGATCGTGCCCAGGTTCAGATTTTCATTGGCGACAGCATCGATATTACGCCCGAGGTGCTGAAGCGTCTGGATCAGCGCCTGCCGTCCGTCAAAGTGAATCTCCCCGCCGGGAAATGATGAATGGCGGATCCGCGCTTTTTCGAGCGGGCCGGCCCTTTCACGCTGGGTGATCTGGCGGCGCGTTGCGGCGCCAGGCTGGCGGATCCGGCGCAGGCCGCTTTGTCTGTCGACGATGTCGCCACACTCGATCAGGCCGGCTCCGGTCAGCTGACATTCCTCGATAATCCAAAATACGCCGAAGCCCTCTCGACGACCCGCGCCGGTGCCTGCATCCTGCATGAAAAGCATGTCGGCCTGGCGCCGCCCGGCGTGGCCTTGCTGGTCTCGCCCAAGCCGTATCTGTCCTATGCGCGCACGGCGCAGATATTCTACCCGGCCACAATGCCGGCCGCGGGTGTCCATCCCATGGCGGTTGTCGAGCCCGGAGCGATACTCGGGGCGGGCGTTTCGATTGCGCCCTGCGCTGTGATCGGTGCTGGCGCCGTGATCGGCGCTGGCACGGCGATTGGCGCCGGCACGGTGATCGGCGCCAATGTCCAGATCGGCGAGGGCAGCCGGATCGGTGCAAATGTCACGCTGAGCCATTGCGTGATCGGGGCCCGCGTTACACTGCATCCCGGCGTACGCATCGGTCAGGACGGTTTCGGTTTTGCGCCGGACCCGGCCGGTCATGTGAAGGTGCCGCAGCTCGGCCGCGTTTTGCTGGGTGACGACTGCGAGGTTGGCGCCAACAGCACCATCGACCGCGGCGCAGGTCCGGATACGGTGATCGGTCCGGGCTGTTGGATTGATAATCTGGTTCAGATCGGGCACAACGTGACGCTTGGTCGGGGCTGCATCATTGTGGCGCAGGCCGGTGTCGCGGGCTCCACCCAACTGGGCGATTTTGTCGTGCTGGCCGCGCAGAGCGGCATTGCCGGTCATCTGAAGATCGGCACGGGCGCACGTATCGGGGCAAAGTCGGGTGTGATGACCGACATTCCGGCCGGGGAAAGCTATTTCGGCATTCCCGCGACCAAAGTGAAGGAATATTTCCGTCAGGTGGCGACCATGCGTCGCCTGGCGCAGAAGAAAGGCCAGCGGGATGAGTGAGACCGAAAGCGGAGTGACTGTAGCAGCCATCGATGTGCTGCGGATCATGGAAATGATCCCGCATCGGTATCCGATGCTGCTGATCGATCGTGTCGTCGACCTGAAGGTCGGCAAGAGCGCGATCGGTATCAAGAATGTCACCATCAATGAACCGCAATTCACCGGTCACTTCCCGAGCCAACCGGTGATGCCCGGCGTGATGATCGTCGAGGCGATGGCACAGACCGCGGCAGTTGTTGTGGTGCACAGCCTGGGCAAGGAAGCCGAAGGCAAGCTGGTCTATTTCATGACCATCGACGAAGCGCGTTTCCGCAAGCCGGTGACGCCAGGCGACCAGATGCACATTCATGTCAGCGCCATCAAGCAGCGCGGCCCGGTCTGGAAATTCGAGGGCAAGGCCATGGTCGATGGCAAGCTGGCCGCCGAGGCGATTTTCTCCGCCATGATTCTCGACCGGAAATAACCCATGGGCAGCATTCACCCCACAGCCATCATCGAGGATGGCGCCAAGCTGGGAGCCGATGTGAAGATCGGCCCTTATAGTGTGGTTGGCGAACAGGTTGAGCTTGGCGACGGTGTCGAGCTTCTGAGCCATGCCGTGGTTGCCGGTATTACATCTGTCGGCTCAGGCACCAGGATTTTTCCTTATGCCTCGGTCGGCCATGCACCGCAGGATCTGAAGTATCACGGCGAGGCGTCGCGGCTGGTGATCGGCAAGAACAACGTGATCCGCGAAGGCGTGACCATGAATACCGGCACCGAGGGCGGTGGCATGCTGACCAGTGTCGGCGATAACTGCCTGTTCATGACCGGCGCCCATGTCGCCCATGATTGCCATGTCGGTAATAACGTCGTGATGGCCAACAATGCGACGCTGGCGGGTCATATCGAGGTCGGCGACTTCGCCTTTGTCGGCGGTCTGGCCGCGATCCACCAGTTCTGCCGCATCGGCCAGCATGCCATGATCGGCGGCATGAGCGGCGTCGAGCAGGATGTCATTCCCTATGGTATGGTGATCGGCAATCGTGCGCATCTGACCGGCCTCAATCTTGTTGGCCTGAAGCGCCGGGGTTTCGAACGCGACGATATTTCCAAGCTGCGCGAAGCCTATGATCTTCTGTTCGCCAGGGGCGATACACTGAGCAAGCGCCTGAACGATGTCGCGGCTCAGTTCGATGGCGCCAAGCTGGTCCAGGAACTGGTCGAGTTCATCCGCAACGCCTCCAAGCGTGGCGTTTGCCAGCCGCAGGCGGATGGTAACGGCGCGGTCTGATACCGGGCATCCCAAGCTGGGACTGATCGCCGGCGGCGGCCAGATTCCGGCCCTGATCCGCGACGCCTGGCTTGCCCAGGGCCGGCCGCTGTTTATTGCAGCCCTCAATGGCTTCTGTCTTCCCGCCACCGTGGAGGGCACCGATCATGGCTGGTTCGACCTGCCGCAGGTCGGTGGCCTGCTCAAGGCGTTGAAACAGGCCGGTGTGAGCGAGGTCTGTCTCTGCGGCTCGGTCACCAAACCCGATTTCAAAAACCTGAAACCCGACCTGAAAGGCGCGCTGTTGCTGCCACGCCTGGTCAAGGCGGCGTTGAGTGGTGACGATGCCATCCTGCGTGTGGTGATTGAAACATTCGAGCAGGACGGTTTCCGCATCATTGGCATCGATGCCCTGATGCAGGAGCTGCTGGTGCAGGAGCAGACCTATGGCGGTCGCGCGCCGACAGAGAGCCAGCAGGCGGATATCGCCCTGGCCCTGCAGGCGGCCCGCGATCTGGGCGCGGCGGACAAGGGCCAGGCGGCCGTGGCGGCCGGCGGCCGCGTGGTAGGGCTGGAAGACGATGCCGGCACCGATGCGCTGCTGCGCCGGATGGCAGAGATACCGGCGGCGCGGGGCGGCGTGCTGGTGAAATGCGTCAAGCCGCAGCAGGACCGGCGTGTCGATCTGCCGACCATAGGCACCGTGACTGTGGATCAGGCCGCTGCGGCCGGCCTCAGCGGTATCGCTGTCGAAGCCGGTGCAGCGTTGATGGTGGATGCCGCCGCAAGTGCTGCGGCCGCCGACCGCCACGGCCTGTTTCTGATCGGACTGCCCCATGGCGGTTGAACCACGCAAATTGCGGGTGGCGCTGCTGGCCGGCGAACCATCAGGCGACGTGCTTGGCGCCAGCCTGATGCGCGCCCTGCGCAGCGAGACGGAAGGCGGGGTCGAGTTTATCGGCACCGGTGGCGCCCAGATGGAGGGAGAAGGGCTGCAGAGCCTGTTTCCGGTTTCCGATATGGCGATCATGGGTGTCGTCGAACTGCTGCCCAAAGCCCGGTTCCTGCTCGGCCGCATCGATCAGGCGGCAAGGTTCGTGCTGTCGGAAGCACCCGATGTGGTCGTCACCATTGACAGCCCCGGCTATACCCGTCGCGTGATGCAGCGGGTGCCGGGGCGGAGCTTTCCGATCGTGCATTATGTCGCGCCGACAGTCTGGGCCTGGCGTCCAGGTCGTGCCCGCCGCCTGGCACGACTCTGCGATCATCTGCTGGCGCTGTTGCCGTTTGAGCCACCGTATTTCGAGGTGGTGGGTCTGCCGACCACATTCGTCGGCCATCCGGCAGTCGAAACGCTGGCCGCAGCGCGTCGTGCCGAATCCAACGCAACCGCCGAAGGCCGCGGCTTCCGTCAGCGTCACGGTATTTCTTCCGATGTCCGCCTGCTGGCATTGATGCCGGGCAGCCGCAAAGGCGAGGTGACAAAACTGCTGCCCGTGTTTACCGAAGCGCTGGCCATGCTGAAGGCGCAGGGACAGGCGCTGCACCTGTTGATCCCGACAGTGGAGACGGTTGCCGATCTGGTGCGCGATGCGGTTGCGACCTTGCCATTTCCGGCCACCGTGCTGGATACGGCGCCAGAACGCTACGCGGCCATGTTGGCGGCCGAGGTTGCGCTGGCGGCATCCGGGACTGCGACACTCGAACTTGGCCTCGCGGGCACGCCGACCGTGCTGGCTTACCGGATCAACCCGATCAGTGCCGCCATCATGCGGCGGTTCATCAAGATTCCCTATGTGGGGCTGGTCAATATCCTGCAGCAGCGCGAAGTCATGCCGGAATTCCTGCAGGAAAACTGCACGGCGGCAAAGATTGCGCCGGCCCTGTCGCTACTGCTGACCGATCCGGCCGTGCACCGGCGCCAGGTCGAGGATTGCGCCGCCGTTGCGGCCCAACTGGGCGCCGACGATCCGGTCCCGCCGGCCCATCGTGCGGCCCGCGCCGTTCTGGCCGTCGCGGCCAAGCGGTTGCCCGCGCCGACCTGATCCCCCATATCATAGCCCTCAAGCCCCGGAGGATTGCCCGATGAACGAGACTGCCCCCATTAACAAACCCGCCGTCCAGGCCGGCAGCTTCCAGATGCTGCACACCATGCTGCGCGTGCTGGACCTGGAAAAGTCACTCGATTTCTATGTCGGCAAGCTGGGGATGACCCTGCTGCGCAAGACCGATTATCCGACCGGTGAATTCACCCTGGCCTTCGTCGGCTATGGCGACGAGAAGAGCAATACGGTGATCGAGCTGACCCATAACTGGGGGCAGAAAGAGCCCTATACGATTGGCAGCGGCTTCGGCCATCTCGCCCTTGGCGTGCCGGACATCTACGGCGTGTGCAAACTGCTCGAAGAGGCCGGGGTGAAGATTCCGCGGCCGCCCGGCCCGATGAAGCATGGCGGCAGCGTTATCGCCTTCATCGAAGACCCGGATGGCTACAAGATCGAACTGATCGAGCGCAAGCCTGCATAAAGCAAAAGGCCCGGTTTGATCCGGGCCTTTTCATTGTCGCGGTCGCAGTGTCAGGGGCTGACGCTAACCGTGGCGCGCATCTTTGGATGGATGCGGCACTGGATAATATAGTCGCCGGCTTCCTTGAATGTGACGGCCGTTTCGGAATCGGGAGCCTGCAGGCCGATATCGAAAATCCCGCCCTTGCTGGGCGAGTAGACGTTATGACCGAAGGGATCTTCGTTGCGGAAGGTCACCTGACCGCCGACCTTGACCTTCACAGAGCCGGGCTTGAAGGCAATGCCCTGCTGCAGGATGGTGGTGCCGGCCTGCGCCTCCGACCATGTGGAATACAGGCTGATGCACAGGGCCAGCAGCAGGCTGCCGATCGCCACGGCGATGCCATTGTACAGCATCGTGCAGCGGTCTATTTGCGCGGCGTCAGGACGGCGATATCGATGATCGCAGTCTTGCCGCTGCCGATGGCGCCGATTTTCTTGGTCTTGCCGGTGCCGACATCGAAGCTGTGCAGCACGGCATTGCTGACGGCAAAGCCGAAGTAATTGTCCTTGGCATCGGTATAAATATCGATGGCATCGACAATCGTACCGGCGGGGATGCCGGTTGCGCCGACCGTGCGCAACACGCCGTCATTTGGCGGGTCCTGCACGACATAGGTGCCATTCATGCTGTCCATCTCAAACAATTGGGTCTGTGTGGCGCCGGCGAATGAGTTGATATAGGCGCCGGCGTAGACGCCGACCGGCTTGCCGGCATTGCGGTCCTGCTGCCGGTAGGCCAGCTTGCCGTCGACCACGGTCTGGCCGGTATCGACATTGGCGCGCAGGCTCTGGCCGGTGGATCCGATCACACGCATGCGGTCGGCCTGCGGGTTGAAGTCGACAATGACATGGTCGACAGAGTCGATAACCACCGAGAGCTTGGATTTGCGGGAGGCGGCACCGGTCATGGTATCAATGGTGTAGATCGTGCTGTCGGTGGTCAGCGCATACAGCTTGCCGTCCGCCGGGCGGACATCGATGCCGATGACCTTGCCTTCGACACCGGTGATGGCGACCGACTTGACCTTGCCCGGCGCCTTGTCGCTGAACAGGACGATCTCATTGCGGTTGTTCAGGCCGGCGAAATCCAACGCCTGGGCCTGGCCGGCAAAGCCGGTCAGTAAGAAAACGGAACCCAGGGCCGCCGCAGTAATCTTGGAACGCATGAAATCCTCCTAGCCAAATGGCACGGTTTTGGTCGCATTGAAGATTGATAGATTGATCCGGTGGGCGGTCAAGGGTGGAAAATCCCATATTATCGGGAATTTAAGGCAGCTTTATATTAAACATGGCGGCAATCTTCTGCTGCAGCTGGGCCGCCGAAAATGGCTTGATGACATAGGCGTCGACCTTGTTGTTGCGGGCCGTGATGACAAAATCCTCGTTGGCATTTCCGGTCAGCATCAGAAAGGGCATGTTCTCCCAGGTTCTGCGCACATGCTTCAGTAGGTCCAGCCCGGTGACATGCGGCATGTTCCAGTCTGAAATAATCAGGTCAAACTGGATTTCCGATTCCCCCAGCATTTCGATAGCAGCCTGACCGTCCTTGACGACGGTCAGTTTGGTGACGCCCAGTTGGCGCAGAACCGATGCCGCCAGCCGCTGGGCGAACATGTCGTCTTCGACAAGCAGGACGCGAAGGTTTCCCGCGCCGGGAATTTTGTTATCCAACATGCTTCAATCCGGCAGGCTCGGCCGCAGCGCTGGCCCAGTCGCGCAGCCATGTCGTGCCTGATTCGAGGGACCATTTCAGTTGATCAGTGTAGCGCCTTGTCTCTGCGGCGTCCCCGGAGAGGCCGGCTTTTTCCAGGGCCTCGGCCTGACGGCGCACCATGCGCAGGCCAAGGCTGGCGGCCGAGCTTTTCAGGCTGTGGCCCAGTTCGGCCATGCGATGGCAGTCATTGTCTTGTTCAAAGGCGGTCAGGCCGGCCGCCATTTCGACAGACAGCTCGATAAAGGTTTGCACTAGGTCGATGGCGGTCTCCTGACCCAGGTCGTCGACCAGGCTTTGCAGAACCCCGGAATCGAAATCTTCTTCGGCCGTGGCGCCACCATAAGGCGTTGGTTCCGCGATCTGGACCATCGGCTCGCCAACAAACCCCATGACCCGGCGGATCGCCTGATCCAGCGCCGCCGGTACGATGGGCTTGCCCACATAGTCGTTCATGCCGGCCGCCAGGCATCGTTGCACACCATCGGTGCTTAAGGAGGCCGTGACGGCAATAATACGGGTATCGCGCCATGGTTCGCGCAGTTTGCGGATTTCCTGGGCGGCCGTAATGCCATCCATTTCCGGCATATGCACATCCATAAGGATCAGGTCGAAGGGTGGCGTGGCCTGGCCGGCTGCTTCGAGAGCAAGCCGGCCATTGTTCGCAAAGGCCACCTGATGCTTCTGTTCCATCAGGATGCCGGCGGCCACCTTACGGTTCACCGGATTGTCTTCGGCGACCAGAATCCGCAGCGAGGGCAGGGGAGTATCGACCGCATCCTTCTTCACGGCCAGCGGCTCATGGCCCATCAGCAATGGCAGGCGGAACCAGAAGGTACTGCCCACGCCCTGTTCGCTGTCGACGCCAATCGTACCGTCCATGGCTTCAACCAGCCGCTTGCAGATGGCCAGACCAAGTCCGGTGCCGCCGAAACGACGCGTAATAGAGGAATCCGCCTGCACGAAGCTGCCGAACAATTTGCTCAGGCTTTCCTTACTCATGCCAATGCCGGTGTCGCGGATTTCAAAGCGCAGCATGGCAGCGTTGCCCTGCGCGTCCGGTTCATGGCGGACGATGACGTCGACGCGGCCTTTTTCGGTGAATTTGATCGCGTTGCCGATCAGGTTCAGCACAACCTGGCGCAGCCGGTTCGGGTCGCCCATCAAATAGGGCGGCAGGGTGTGGTCGATCGTTGCGCCCAGGAGCAGGCCTTTTTCCTCGGCACGATTTTTCATCAGCATCAGGGATGCGCTGATCACGCGCGCAAGGTCGAAGTCGATCTGTTCGACATCGACGCGGCCCGCCTCCAGTTTCGAAAAATCGAGGATGTCGTTCAGGATGACCAGCAGGGCTTCAGCGGAATCGAGCACCGTGCCGGCAAGGTTGCGCTGTTCCGGATTGAGCGGTGTTTTGGTCAGCAGGCGGGTCAGGCCCAGCACGCCATTCATTGGCGTGCGGATTTCATGGCTCATCATCGCCAGGAATTCGGACTTGGCCTTTGTTGCGGCCTCGGCGTGTTCACGGGCGACCTGGAGATCTTCGAGGGCCTGACGGAACACCCGCAGCGATGCGGCCATCTGACCGATTTCGTCGCGTCGTTTGCTTTCCGGGACGTCGACACCGATATCGCCATCGGCCAGCCGGAACATGGTCTGTGTCATGGTGTTGAGTGGCGACACGATGTTCCGTGTCAGCATGACCGAAACGACGAGGATGACAGCCGCCAGCGCCGCAATCATCGTCATGGTACGATCTTTGGTCGCCTGGATTGTGGCTTCGGCCTGCGTGCGGAAAACGAACCCGTCCTCGGCAGCGATCTGGGTCAAGATTTCCAGATTTTCCGAAATCGCGGCGGCAATGGTTTCACGCGTGCGGATGTGCTCGCGGCGGGCCGCGGAGTCTGGCAATTCCTTCAGTGCATCCAGCGTCGACTGCAGCCAGACTTCATTCAGATCGCGAATTTTTGCGCCGTATTTACGGATGGCTTCATTCAGTCCGCGCTCTTCCGCGATGCCCAGATCGGCCAAGAACTCTTCGTTCTTGGTCTTTATGTCCTCGGCATGTTGCTCGCTGTCCGCGATTTCACTCTCGGTCAGCAATTCACGGGTCGACAACTCCTGGGTGCCAAAATCGGTCTGAGCCAGACGGGCATAGTTGATCGCCATCAGCGGCTGATCGTACAGGCGCACCACAAGGTCGCCGACCGACTGGACCGCCCAGAGAGCAGCCACACCCAGGCCAGCCGCCGTCAGGACGGCGATAGCAAAGGCGGCGGCAAGTTTCAGGCGCACAGTGATGCGCATACGGAGAATCTATCCTGTTACGCGAACATAGGTTGGTTTTTTATCAGGTTGCCACGAGTCTTTGCGCGGACAAATGAAAAGGGCCGCCCGAGGGCGGCCCAAATCTCATCGGTTGCCTAATGGGTCACAGACGAGCGACCAGCCAGGCGATCAGCACACCGGCACCGGCGATCCACAGCCAGAATTGCGGCTGTCGCAGCAGAATCCGCGGCGCGATCCGGTTGTCGTTGGAGGCCGAGGGCATCGTGACGAAACCAGGACGCATCCAGCCATACCCGGTTGTCCGGGTTCCCGTAGGGGGCTTGCCGCCATGCTGTTCCGCTCGTTTGCCCATTCGGCCCGCCTCCCGTCGGTGCCGTCAATCCACGTTAATAAAACGCGGATTACTTGCGCTTGTCGAGCGGAATATACGGCCGCTTGGTGGCACCGGTATAGAGCTGACGGGGGCGGCCGATCTTCTGGGCCGGATCCTCGATCATCTCGTTCCACTGGGAAATCCAGCCGACGGTGCGGGCCAGCGCGAACAGCGCCGTGAACATCGCGGTGGGGAAGCCCATGGCGCGCAAGATGATGCCCGAGTAGAAGTCGACATTCGGGTACAGCTTCTTGGAGACGAAGTAATCGTCTTCCAGCGCGATACGCTCCAGCTCCATGGCCATCTTCAGCAGCGGCTCGTCCTTGACGCCCAGTTCGTCCAGCACCTCATAGCAGGTCTGGCGCATCACCTTGGCGCGCGGGTCATAGTTCTTGTAGACGCGATGGCCGAAGCCCATCAGGCGGAAGCCCGAGTTCTTGTCCTTGGCCTTCTTGACCGCTTCGCCGACCTTGTCGACCGAGCCGATCTCTTCCAGCATCTTCAGCACGGCTTCGTTGGCGCCGCCATGCGCGGGGCCCCAGAGGCAGGCAATGCCGGCGGCGATGCAGGCGAACGGGTTGGCGCCCGACGAACCGGCCAGACGCACGGTTGAGGTCGAGGCATTCTGCTCGTGATCGGCATGCAGGATGAAGATGCGGTCCATGGCGCGGGCCAGGACCGGGCTCATCTTGTAAGGCTCGGCCGGCACGCCGAAGGTCATCTGCAGGAAGTTCTCGGCATAGCCGAGATCGTTGCGCGGATACATGAAGGGCTGGCCGATCGAATACTTGAAGGCCATCGCCGCAATGGTTGGCATCTTCGCGATCAGGCGATGCTGCGCGATCATGCGCTGCTTCGGATCATCGTAGTCGGTCGCGTCGTGATAGAAGGCGGAGAGGGCGCCAACAACGCCGCACATCACGGCCATCGGATGCGCATCGCGCCGGAAGCCGCGGAACAGGAAATGGATCTGTTCATGCAGCATGGTGTGATTGGTGATCGAATTCTCGAACGATGTGCGCTGCTCGCCATTCGGCAGCTCGCCGTTCAGCAGCAGGTAGCAGGTCTCGAGGAAGGTCGAATGTTCGGCCAGCTCGGCGATGTCATAGCCGCGATACAGCAGCACGCCTTCGTCGCCATCGATATAAGTGATCTTGCTTTCGGTGCTGGCGGTCGAAGTAAAGCCCGGGTCATAGGTGAAGTGACCGGTTTCGGCATAGAGCTTGCGGATGTCGATCACCGACGGACCGACCGAACCATCCAGCATGGGGAGGGTAACGGTCTTTCCGGTGTTCGGATCGGTGAGCGTAACGGGCTTGCTGCCGGTGGTCATTCGGGTACCCCCAGGTTGGAGACTGTGTATCTGGTTGTGTTGCAAACAATTATAGGGTGGTGGCCGCGCCGGAGGAAAGTGTTCCGTCACTCGCAAAATACCCGACCTTGGATGAATAAAATTCCTGCAACTATCCGACGTTACGTCCGCGTAACTCCGGATTTCCAGTTGTGGAATGCCGTGCTAGGCGTAGCGACTGCCGTTCCCTGATTTGCTCCGGAGATAGACCGATGATCGACGCCGCTGCTCTCGACACCCTGTTCCGCACTGCCCGGACCCATAACGGCTGGCTCGACAGGCCGGTGAGCGATGCGCAGCTGCAGCAGATCTATGACCTGATGAAATGGGGTCCAACCAGCGCCAACTGCAGTCCGGCACGGATCGTCTTTATCCGTAGCCCGGAGGCCAAGGCCAGGCTGAAGCCTGCCCTGGGAGCCGGCAACCTCGACAAGACCATGGCGGCGCCTGTCACCGCCATTATCGGCTATGACCTGAAATTCTATGACCAGCTCCCGCAGCTGTTTCCCCATAACCTGGAGGCCCGCAGCTGGTTTGCCCATGATGCCAGGGCGGCAGAGGTGGCCGCCTTCCGTAACGGAAGCCTGCAGGGGGCCTATTTTATCCTGGCGGCCCGGGCTGTCGGGCTGGATACCGGTCCGATGTCAGGGTTCGACAGTGCCAAGGTCGATGAGACGTTTTTCCCGGGTGGGCAGGTGAAGTCGAATTTCCTCTGCAATCTCGGCTACGGCGATTCTACCAAGCTTTTCCCGCGCAGCCCCCGGCTGGCATTCAGTGAGGCCTGTCAAGTTCTTTGAATGTTCTCATATTTGGCGGGTGTCTATATGAGGCCCGCAAATATAAAACAGCCGCGAATCCTGCTGTTTTTGGGCTTTGGCGCCGATGCGACAAAACTTCACAGAAAGATGGGAAAACGCGCTTGACCGGGTAGGGTGCGGCCAGTATGTTCCGGCCCGCGAGTCGACCCGGTAGTAGGGATTTCCCTAGACACAGGTTGGCGAACAGCCCGGTTTCCGTAGCGCTCACGTCGAGGCTAGGCTTACGCAAGAGACATAATGACCCCTCTCCGCTGCCGATGGGCAGCAAGTGATGGGTCTGGAGCGGAATGCGAGGCGGATTGCCGGGCTGAAAGGCCGACGGTGGTTCGCCTTGAGTTGTTTTTTTATGTGTTGAACCAAAACTTGGCGGAGTTTCAACTCGTATGCCGACTATTAACCAGCTGATCCGCAAGCCGCGCTCGCCGAAGCCGGTCCGTGACAAGGTCCCCGCGCTGCAGGAATGCCCGCAGCGTCGTGGCGTTTGCACTCGCGTCTACACGACGACCCCGAAGAAGCCGAACTCGGCGCTTCGTAAGGTTGCCCGCGTGCGCCTGACCAACGGTTTCGAGGTCAGCAGCTACATTCCCGGCGAAGGCCATAACCTCCAGGAGCACTCGGTCGTCATGATCCGCGGTGGTCGTGTGAAGGATCTTCCCGGCGTGCGTTATCACATCGTCCGCGGCGTGCTCGACACCCAGGGCGTCAAGGACCGCAAGCAGCGCCGTTCGAAGTACGGCGCGAAGCGTCCGAAGTAAGGAGAGAGATCCATGTCGCGTCGCCACGCTGCTGAGAAGCGCGAGATTCTGCCGGATCCGAAGTTCGGTGATCTCGTCCTGACCAAGTTCATGAACATGCTGATGTACGACGGCAAGAAGTCTGCCGCCGAAGCGATCATCTATGGTGCGCTCGACCGCATCAAGGCGAAGTCCGGCAGTGACCCGGTCAAGATGTTCCACGATGCGCTGAACAACGTGCGTCCGGCCATCGAAGTCCGTTCGCGTCGTGTCGGCGGCGCCACCTACCAGGTTCCGGTTGAAGTGCGTCACGATCGTGGCCAGGCCCTGGCGATCCGCTGGCTGATCTCGGCGGCCCGCGGCCGCGGCGAGAACACCATGATTGATCGTCTGTCGGGCGAACTGCTCGATGCCGCCAACAACCGCGGCGGTTCGGTCAAGAAGCGCGAAGACACCCATCGCATGGCGGAGGCCAACAAGGCCTTCTCCCACTACCGCTGGTAAGAAGCGGCTTAAGAGTCCCCGGAGATCGTCATGCCTCGCACTACTCCCTACGAGCGCTACCGTAATATCGGCATCATGGCCCACATCGATGCCGGCAAGACCACGACCACGGAGCGCGTGCTCTATTATACCGGCCGTTCGCACAAGATCGGCGAAGTCCATGATGGCGCTGCCACGATGGACTGGATGGAGCAGGAGCAGGAGCGCGGCATCACGATCACGTCTGCCGCCACGACCTGCTTCTGGAACGACCATCGCATCAACATCATCGACACCCCCGGCCACGTCGACTTCACCATTGAAGTCGAGCGTTCGCTGCGCGTGCTCGACGGTGCGGTCTGCCTGTTCGACGGCGTTGCCGGCGTTGAGCCGCAGTCGGAGACGGTGTGGCGCCAGGCCGACAAGTACGGCGTGCCGCGCATGTGCTTCGTCAACAAGCTTGACCGCATGGGCGCGAATTTCTTCCGTTGCGTTGACATGATCATCGACCGCCTGGGCGCCACCCCGGTGGTGCTGACGCTGCCGATCGGCGCGGAATCCGACTTCAAGGGTGTGGTGGATCTGGTGCGCAACCGTGCGATCATCTGGAAGGATGAGAGCCTGGGCGCCGAATTCTACTACGATGAAATCCCGGCCGATCTGAAGGATCAGGCAGCCGAATGGCGCCAGAAGATGATCGAAGCCGTGCTCGAGATGGATGATGCCGCTCTGGAGGCTTACCTCGAGGGCAAAGAGCCGGACGACAAGACTCTGACGGCCTGCATCCGCAAGGGCACTATTGCTTCGAAGTTCGTGCCCGTTCTCTGCGGCTCGGCCTTCAAGAACAAGGGCGTGCAGCCGCTGCTCGATGCCGTCGTCGATTACCTGCCGTCGCCGGTGGATGTCGCGGGCGTCGAGGGCCTGAAGCCCGAGAGCGACGACAAGCTGGTTCGCAAGACCTCGGATGACGAGCCGTTCTCGGGCCTCGCTTTCAAGATCATGAACGATCCCTTCGTTGGCTCGCTCACCTTCGTGCGCGTCTATTCGGGCGTGATCGAGAGCGGCGCCGGTGTGCTGAACACCGTGAAGGACAACCGCGAGCGTATCGGCCGCATGCTGCAGATGCATGCGAACAGCCGTGAGGAAATCAAGGAAGCCCGCGCCGGCGACATCGTCGCGCTGGCCGGCCTGAAGAACACCACCACGGGCGACACGCTCTGCGATCCGAACCATCCGATCGTTCTCGAGCGCATGGAATTCCCCGAGCCGGTCATCGAAGTCGCGGTTGAGCCCAAGACCAAGAATGACCAGGAGAAGATGGGCCTGGCGCTCAATCGTCTCGCTGCCGAGGATCCGTCCTTCCGCGTGTCGGTCGACCATGAGAGCGGCCAGACCGTGATCAAGGGCATGGGCGAACTGCATCTCGAAATTCTCGTCGACCGTATGCGTCGCGAGTTCAAGGTCGAAGCCAACGTCGGCGCGCCGCAGGTGGCGTACCGCGAGGCCCTGACCAAGAAGGCCGAGATCGATTACACCCATAAGAAGCAGTCGGGCGGTTCGGGCCAGTTCGCCCGCGTCAAGCTGCGCTTCGAGCCGCTGGAGCCCGGTCAGGGCGTCGTGTTCGAAAACGATGTCGTCGGCGGTAACGTGCCGAAGGAATACGTGCCGGCCGTTGAAAAGGGCATCCGTCAGATCGCCGCTTCGGGCGTGCTGGCCGGCTTCCCGGTCATCGACTTCAAGGTGACGCTGTATGACGGCGCCTACCATGACGTTGACTCCTCGGCGCTCGCCTTCGAAATTGCCGCCCGTGCGGCCTTCCGCGAAGTGGCGCCGAAGGCTGGTGCCAAGCTGCTCGAGCCGATCATGCGCGTCGAAGTGGTTGCCCCGGAAGACTTCGTCGGCGACGTCATGGGTGACCTGTCGTCCCGCCGCGGTCAGCTGACCGGCACCGAGCCGCGCGGCAACGCGCAGGTCATCAACGCGATGGTGCCGCTGGCCAACATGTTCGGCTACGTCAACAACCTGCGCTCGATGACTCAGGGCCGCGCGCAGTACACCATGACTTTCGATCACTACGCCCAGGTGCCGCAGAACGTGTCCGATGAGGTGCTGGCGAAGCTCGCCGGCTGATCTCAGAAGAATACGAACGGCATCGATAGACACACATCCGATCTAGCGGAGAAGTAAAATGGCCAAGGCAAAGTTTGAGCGTAACAAGCCGCACTGCAACATTGGTACGATTGGTCACGTTGACCATGGCAAGAC